>JAMPXZ010000013.1 GCA_023700925.1 Oligoflexia bacterium
AACAGCGCGCCGCTGAAAAACGCGCTCAAGCAATGGAGTGAGTGAGATGCCCAGCTACACGAAAAAGGTGCAGATTCCCGGAAAAACCGCGCAGGAGCTTTACGACAAGGTCGCCAAGGATATCGATCGCTTTCTCGAGAAAAGCGGGATGGGCAAGTTCGAGATCGAGCGCGACGCCACCCGGCGCGAGGTCTGCCTGAAATCCTCGCTGGTCAACGCGAAGCTCATCTGCACGGACGGCAACCTCGTCCTGGACGCGAAGCTGAGTCTGCTCGCCGCGCCCTTTCGCGGCAAGATCGATGAAGGGATCGACAAGTGGCTGGCCAAGGCCTTCCAGCTGAAGGCGTGAAGGGCCGCGATACCAGCGTGCTGCGCGCCGCGGGCCTGATGGGCGCGGCGACGTTCCTGAGCCGCATTCTCGGCCTTGTGCGCGAGCAGGTGTTTGCCGTGTTCTTCGGCGCCGGCAACGCGATGGATGCGTTCATCGTGGCATTCCGGATTCCGAATCTTCTGCGTGACCTCTTCGCCGAAGGGGCCATGAGCGCCTCGTTCGTCCCCACCTTCACCCGTACCCGGATCGAGGAGGGGGATCGACGGGCCTGGCGCCTGGCGGGTCTGGTCTTCCGGATCCTGCTCGTGACCGTCGGGACGCTCGCGCTGCTCGGGATTCTGTTCGCTCCCGAGCTCGTGGGACTTTATGCCGGGGCCTTCAAGGAAATCCCCGGCAAGTTCGAGCTCACCGTCCGCATGACCCGGCTGATGTTCCCGTTCTTCCCTCTCGTGGCGCTCGCGGCGGCGTTCATGGGGGTTCTGAATGCCTGCGGAATCTTCTTTCTGCCGGCATTCGCTTCGGCGCTCTTCAATGTGGCCTCGATCGTGGTGGGCGCCTCGGTCTCGCTCCTGCTCTTCCGGCACGGGCCGGCCTGGGGAATCGAACCCATCGAGGGCATGGCGCTCGGGGTGCTCGCGGGGGGGCTGGTTCAGGCGCTCTGCCAGCTCCCGGCGCTGTACAAGGCCGGCTATCGCTGGCACATGCGCCTGCCTACCGAACCCATCTGGCGGCGGGACCCCGCGCTTCGCCGGATGCTGTGGATGATGGTGCCCGGGACGGTGGGTCTTGCCGCGACCCAGGTCAATATCCTCGTTAATACGATCCTGGCGACCTCCCAGGGCGCGGGCGCCGCCTCGTGGCTGAACTACGCCTTTCGGCTCATGCAGTTTCCGATCGGGATCTTCGGCGTGTCGCTTGCGGCCGCGGTCCTGCCTCGCGTTTCGCGTCAATGGGTCGAAAGCGACTGGTCCGGGGTATCCGAAACCCTCTCACGCAGTTTGCGCCAGGTCATGGCCATCAATCTTCCGGCTTCGGCGGGCCTGGCCTTCCTCGGCTATCCGATCATCGAGCTGATTTTCCAGTATGGAAGGTTTCGCCCCGAAGACACGGCCCGCACGGCGCTCGCCCTGGCCATGTACGCGATCGGGCTTACGGCATATTCGGGCGTCAAGGTCCTGGTCCCCGCCTGCTATGCCATGGGCAATACCCGGGTTCCGGTGCTTTCGAGTCTCTTTTCGGTCGGAGTGACGATCGCGCTCAACATGGCCATGGTCGGGCACCTGGGCTACTGGGCTTTGGCCCTGGGAACCTCGATTGGCGCGATCCTCAATCTGCTGATCCTGCTCGTGGCTTCCCGGAGGCTCATCGAGGCCCGGGGAGGGGACTTCGGGCTCGGGCCTCTGCTTTCGGCGTTTCTGGGGCATTTCGGGATCGCTTTGGTCATGGGAGTGGTCTGCTATGGGACGCACCTGGGCCTTTCTCAGCTCTTCGCGGGCCCGGAGGCGGGGGGGGCGCTAGGCAAGGGGATGATCGCGCTGGGGCGAGCTTTCAAGGTGAGCTTTCTCGTGGCCGAAGGAGTCTTTCTCGTCGTAATTTTGGCGCGCCTCTTCAAAATGCAGGACACGAACGAGGCATTTGACCTTTTTGCCAGAAAAATCAAAAAGAAGCTGAGTCATCGGAAAACTTGAGCTACAGTCAGGGTAAGCGGCCGTGGCGCCGTGCGTGACGCGCGCCCACGTGCCCAATAACAGGAGGCTATAGCGCTGATGCTCAACCGCAGCACGACTCGAGAGTCTGTTCGCCTTTTATGCAAGAGCATGATCACCCGCCTGGAGAATCAGAAATCCATCAGCCTCCCCGTCAGGTTGCGCCAGATCATTCAGGATGAGGTCTACAACATGGTAGGCCCTTACATCCTGACCGAAGAAGATCTCCGCGACCGCACGCTGGCCAAGATGGGCGCGAAAGCCGAAACCCTCCAGGATTCGAAGTTCAGCGAGAGTGACCAGTACAAGGCCGCGAGAGCCGTGATTCGCGGCACCTTCGGCGACGACGAGCTGAATGGCTACTACTTCCAGAAGCCGATCAAGGTCATCGCCGAGACGATTCGCCAGTACCTGATGCGCTCATCGCACATCGATGATGTCTACGAAACCGACGAGGACCTCGATCGGATGATCGTCGATATCATCAAGAAGTTCGACGCCGCCGCGGCTCACTGAGCCTCGTTTACAGCCCGGTTTCAGTGAGGGCCTTATCGACCTTCTTGCAGGTCGACTCATCGTACATCTGCTGACAGAAAGCTCGCGTCTGTGCCGCGGCCGTCGTGAAGGTATCTCTTTCAGTTAAAGCCTGCGTCATGACGGCGAAGTAGAGTTTTTCGGTCTTTTCCTTGCCGATCGCCTTGAGAACCCGGTAAGCGCCATGGCCCGGGATCGTCGCGTTGAAGTGGACCCAGCACGCATCGTTGTCCTGATCGCAACGGCCGGAGGTGCTTTCCTTGTCTTTGATGTGGGAGGGGTAAGGGCGCTTGAGCCCACGGAACTTCAGATTCTCCGGCTTCGCCAGGTCGCGGATGCCTTGCTTGGAGTTGTCGCCGAGGAAGAGCTTGCGGCCCACCACCCAGTCGTTTTCGCCTTCGATCATCTTTCCGAAGAAGTCGGAGTAGGCCTCGCCGAGCGCGCCGGACTCGCCCATGTTCAGGAGTTTCGAGGTCTGCGACGCGACGCCATGCGTGAGCTCATGGCCTGCGACATCGAGGGCGAGCGTGAAGTCGCCCAGTACTTTGCCATCGCCGTCGCCATAGACCATGCGCTTGTTCTTGAGGTCCCAGTGCGCGTTGGCGTACCCGATGCCGGCGTGGACGACGCTGGTCAGGGTTCCGCCCTTTCCGTCATAGCTGTCGCGGCCGTGCTCATTCAGGAAGTACTCGGCGCCCTTCGTGGCGTTGAGCAGAGCGCGTTTGGCGGAGGTATCGGCCTTGTCCGAGGCCTTGCCGTCCTGGGCCACGCGGGTGCAGGCCCGGGGCGTGATCACGATAGGATCGCCGTCGACCACGATCTGGCACTCCTTTGAGATCAGCTCGTCGCAGGTCGCTTTGTCGACTTCCTTCGTTTTTCCGGTGCCGAGATCCTTGACCGTGCAGCCGGTCATCCGGGAGCCGAGGAATCCGAAGAAAAGCTTCTCCATCTTCAGCTCAAGCGCGACGCCTTGTTTTTCGGCCGAGAAGACCTCGATGGGTGCGATCTCGATATGTTTGGACAGGTTGGCCAGCAGCTCGCCCGACTGCGCGTCGAAGAGAAGGTCGCGCGCGGCCTGGCCGTCGGTCTCGTCCATCTCGACCCAGTAGATCAGCCGGGCGCTGTCCTGGTTCTCGTCGGGAAAGATCTTGAGCGTGGGCGCCGACAGAAGGGCGCGGTCTCCGGCGTAGGACTTGGCCAGGAAGATGGCCTCATCGACGGTGAGGCGGGGGGTGACGTCGAGTTCGAAGTTCTTCAGTCCGTTGCGGATCCGGGTTGTCCATTTACCCTGGTGATGAAAGGCGGAGGAGCCGAAAACTTCGACCCCCTTGAAGTAGTGGCGAAATTTGGTCGTCTCGATCTCGGTTCCCGCGATGCGTTCTCCGGCAATCAGCGAGTGGAGCGGATTGTTGCTGAATCTTTGGATCGAAGGCTCGTCGAAGGTATCCTCGACGGCGGTCATGAAGCGGGTGAGCGAGTCGCTTCCGGGTTTGTTCAGAAGGGCTTCTCCAGGACTCATCGCCCAGGTCTGTGTGCCCAGGAAGCATTGAAATCCCAGTATCGCCAAGCTTGTTTTTCGCATCAGAAGCCCCCCTCTTGTTGATTGCTAAGTAGCTGAGTAATGCACCGCAGCAAAAAACACAAGGAGCCATTACGCTCTGTGTCAATTTTATTAAGGCCCTTAGCTGGGATCGTTTTTCACTGTTAAAGACTTTGACAGTGTTAAGGCAATGATCAATAAATATAGTCAGGTATTTGCGGATAGATGTTTAACTAATTGTAATAATAGCAGTATATTGTTAAAATTTCTTAGGTCTGTGGCTTAACTTTTGCAGCCTACTTCAAACGGGATGCTGCAACGTTATTCTTTCTTCGTGCTTTTCGGTTTGCTGACCTCGGGACTGGCTTGGTGGTCCCGGAGTGTTGAGCCTTCCGTGGGCGCTGGAGAGCGCGTCCCTGCGGCAGCCGTGGTGAAGCGGCCCGAGGTCTCCAACGCGAGCCTGGAGCCCCAGCGCCGGGAGCTTCTCGAGGTGCTCGATCGTATCGTCGCGTATGAGCACTATTACCACAGCGTCTATGGCCATTTCACGAAGCTCCTTCACCGAATCGGTTCGTCGATCCCGCGTTCCGTAGGGTCGATCTACGAGATTCGGGTGATCGAGGCCACTCAGGAGCGGCTGCTGATCAATGCGCTTTCGGAAATCGATGGGAAGGTTTCTGACATCGTCTCGGTGGATCAGGACTTCAAGGTTCACTCGAGCTTTCCGCTGCCTCAGCCCCGTGCCGAGTTTCTTCGCTATCGCGCGAGCAGGCAGCTCAGGCAGCTCTGGGAAGCGCCGAGCGGCCAGGTCTTCGAAGAGCAGGGCGTATTCAGGGGCTTCTTCCGTTTCGAAATCCGTCGGGATTCACTCGATCGCAAGGTGGCCTTCGCAGTGGGGACGCGGCACCCGGTACTTGGGCTTCAGCTCGAGTACGGGCCTCAGCAGGCCGAGCAGGATCGGATCGAAGGTACCGAGCTCGCGGCGGATCTGATCACGGATCTTGGCGAGTACTCCGATCGTCCGCAGGGAACGGGGCAGCGTTCGACCGGGGCCGTCATGAGCTCCAGTGAAGAGGCGATTCTGGCCCAGCGGATCTTCCGCGGTGAGGTCGGGCGTTACGCGAAGAGCTGGGGCGAGCTCTCGAAGATCGTCAGCTTTGAGTTCGACGAGGCCGTGGAACCGGAGCCCGAGGTGAACCGTGCGACCGCCAGCATCTTGGCGCCCCGGGCAAAGTTCCGGGCCGAAGGCGGACTCGAAATCGAACCCATCACTTCCGAAAACGAAAGCGCTGCTTCCCTCAAAAACTAATCGGTATGTTTTGACTTGGGCTAGGGGGTCACATAAAATTTAGCCTCATTAGGTCGTGGTTTTTCGGGAAAGGCAGCGGTGATGGTGGCAATCGGACATTCAAGGATGAGGTCGGTGGCACGAGTGCGGTACCTTTCGGTTTTTGCAGGCCTTTTTGTCATGGCGTCTGGATGCGCCACGGTGCCCAGCCCTCAGTCGAGGTCGGATCGGGAGGTGCGCTCGAGCTCTCCCCGAACCGTCGCGGAAGTGATCCAGCAGGGCACGCAGAAGTCCACGCGGCTGATCGACTACGGCGAGCTCGTCGTTCAGGGCGTGAAGCTCAAGAACACTCAGTTCGACTATCCGATCACGGTCAATTCGCGCGTTGAGTACTGGGTCGACTACTTCACCGGACGTGGCCGCCCCCATTTCGAAAAGTACCTGGAGCGCTCCGAGTACTTCATTCCCTATATCGAGCCCATCCTCAAGCAGAACGGCATGCCTCTGGATCTCGTGTACCTCGCGATGATCGAGAGCGGTTTCAACAACCATGCACGCTCCCATGCCCGCGCGGTCGGCCCCTGGCAGTTCATCTCCGCCACGGGCAAGCGCTACGGCCTGATGGTCAATTGGTGGGTCGACGAGCGTCGCGATATCCGCAAGTCCACGCTCGCGGCGGTGGAGTACCTCAACGACCTCTATCGGATGTTCGGCGCCTGGGAGCTCGCGGCCGCCGCTTATAACGCCGGCGAAAACAAGGTTGCCCGGGGCATTCAACGCTTCGGAACCAAGGATTTCTGGGTGCTCTCGCGGCAGCGCTTCTTCCGCCCTGAAACGCGGGACTACGTGCCGAAGATCATCGCCGCGGCGTTGATCTCCAAGAACCGCGAGCAGTTCGGCTTCCCCGCGACCAAGCTCCGGCCCGCGGCCGATGAGGCGATCGCGCCGGACGGCGAGCTGGTCAAGGTCATCAAGACGGATCAGCCCGAGGTCGGGCTGCAGGCCGATCAGTCGGAAAAGGAACTTCAGGAAATCGGCAAGGTTGTGGAGGCCGAGACCGCCGCGCGCGGCGACGAGGACGAGTTCGACGACGAAGAGGATGCCTCGGATGACCCGGCTCAGCGCCGCATCACCCCGGCAACGTTGCTGGTACCCCTGGATTCGCAGCTTTCCGAGGGGCAGGTCGCTACCAATGACTCACAGCCGCTGGCCAAGCCCGTGCCCACGCCTCACGTCACCAAGGACGGACGGGTGGGGGGCGAGGAGATCGTCGAGTTCGACGTGCGGAGTCCCGCGGACCTGCTGAAGATCGCGCGCGCCGCCGGGCTTTCTTATCAGACGGTGAAGGCGCTGAACCCGGAAGTCTCGCGCTGGTGCACGCCGCCCGCGCTGAACACCTACCGCCTCAAGTTGCCGGCTTCGTCCAAGGAGAAGTTCCTTTCGACCTACAATCACGCGGCCTACCCGCGTGAGGTCAAGTTCATGACCTACAAGATCCGCCGGGGCGAGACGCTGGGTCACGTCGCCCGCCACTTCGGGATCAACGTCGATCCGATCGCCGACCTGAACGGAGTCTCCGCCCGGATGCCGCTCAAGAACGGCGTTCACGTGATGCTGCCCATTCCGACCGATCGTTCGCGCTCGCTGGCTTCGCTGGATCTGAAGGATCCGCCGAGCAAGAAGCGCGTGCGCGCCAAGCGCGGTCGCGGGGCGCCGAAGTATTACAAGGTCACCTACAAAAAGCGCGAAGCGGCGCGTAAGCGCAAGGGCCGCGAAAGCTGAGGCCATGGGCCTGATCGTCCAGAAATACGGTGGTACCTCCGTCGGTACGCCGGAGCGGATTCGTGCGGTGGCCGACCGGATCGCGCGCGCGCGCGCCGAGGGCTCGGAGCTCGTGGTCGTCGTCTCGGCGATGGGGCATACGACCGATGAGCTCATCGAGCTGGCTCACCGGGTGTCGCAGGAGCCTCCCCATCGGGAGATGGACATGCTGCTCACGGCGGGCGAGCGGATCTCGATGGCGCTGCTGTCGATGGCGCTCGCCGATCGCAAGATCCCGGCCCTTTCCCTGACCGGCTCGCAGACCGGCATCATCACCGACGGCGGGCATCGACGCGCGCGGATCCACCGGATACTCGGGGATAGGGTGCGGCAGGCGATTTCCGAAGGCAAGGTCGCCATCGTGGCGGGCTTTCAGGGCGTGAGCGAGAAAAAAGAGATCACCACCCTGGGGCGGGGCGGCTCGGATACGACGGCCGTGGCGCTCGCGGCGGCGCTCAAGGCGGAGTATTGCGATATCTTCACGGACGTGGATGGCGTATTTTCGGCTGACCCGAGGCTCGTGCCTTCGGCGCACCGCTGGGAGAGCGTCTCGCACGATCAGATGGTCGAGCTGGCCACTCGGGGTGCGGGTGTCCTGCATCCGCGGAGCGTGGAGCTGGCCAAACAGTATGGGGTTCCGCTCCGGGTGCGCAACAGCCTGGGAGCAAGCGAGGGTACAAGCGTGGTGGCTGAAACCGATCTGAAGCCAAGGGGAATGGAAGAGTACCGAGTGACCGGCGTCACCTGCGATCGCGGACGTCTCCTGCTCAAGGTCGAGCTCGAGCGGGCCACGGTCATCGGGGCGCTCCTGGACCGGGCGGCCGAAAATCACCTTTCGCTCCTGACTCCTGTTTTCAGCGGTACTCTCGTTCAGCTCTTTATCGAACGCGATGCCGAAGGCGAGTGGCAGCGCCACCTCAATGAGCTGGTCGTTCAGGGGTTTCTCAGGTCCTATGAGCTCGAGCGGGGAGTGGTCCCGCTGTCGGTCGTCGGGGATCGCTTCTCCCAGGACGGGACGGCGCTCGCTGAGGTGCTGGAAACGCTTGCCCAGAGCCAGATCTCGGTTACGATGGGGACGTCTTCGGCTTTGGCGATCACGGTGGCCGTGCCCGCGACGCACGCGGACGATGCGGTCAAGGCGCTGCATGCACGTTACTTCGAGAACAGGAGAGAGGCGAAATGAAAGAATCCCCCAAGCCGATCGTGGTCGTAGGCGATGGCTGGGCCGCGCTGGGTGCCGTGGGCTTCCTGGCGGGCGCGCCGGCGGACCCGGCCACTCCGATCGTCTGGATCGCGGGGACGGGATCGCGGCTTCTTGCGCCGTTGCCTTCGCTGGAGAGCGCCGGTGGCCTCAAAGGGGCCGAAGCCTGGCAGCGCCTGGCGGCAACTTTCGGCATCGACTGTGGCGAGATCCAGACGGGGTCTTACCTGAGGGAGTTCCGTCACAAGTCCTTCCGCGAAGTTCCCGAGGATCGCAAGGAAGAGCTCTGGGCGCCTGAGCGGTTTCTTGCGCCTTTGACTGAGGCGCGTTTCGCCACGCTCACCGTCAACGAGATCGACGCCGGGCTCCGCGAAGAGCTGCTGGGTCCCAGGTTCGCCCAGCGCCTCGAACGGATTGAAGGCGTTCCCCTGGCTGCGATTCGCGTGGACCAAGGCCGCGCGAACGCCGTTGTTCTCGGCTCCGGACGCGAGATCGCCTGTGAGCGGATCATCTACGCTGACCGGTGGAACGAGCTCCCCAAGATCCAAGGTCTGCCCAAGGGGCTTCCCTTCACTCGCAAGCGCGATCCCATCGGGGTTCTCCAGGCCATGTTCGTACACGGGACGCCGGTGGGCGCGGGGTTGTCGGAAGGATTCTTCGGCGCCCTTCACCGCGAGGCGGGCGAGGAACAGGATCGGCATCTTTGGGGCCACTTCGCCTCGGACGGGAGCCGCAGCGTCTGGACGATCTGCATCGGCGCCGAGGAGGCCGAGGATAATCACGCCATCAGCAAGCGGCTTCGCCGCCTGAAGAGCGGGCTCGACAAGATGTTCACCGGCGCACCCTGGGTTCCCGCCGACAAGTCCGAATTCATGGCCAATGTGCTGCACGAGCAGGTGCGTTTCGAGGAGGCGGTGCAGTTCTCCGAAGGAACGCCGCCGATGGCGCGCACGCTCGCTGACGGGATCGACGGACTCGGCTTTTTGACCGATGGTTACGGTCCCTCCTCCGCGCTCCATCAGGTCGCGCTGGAGCTCGGAGTCGATCTTTCCGCTCCGGCGACTGTACCGAATTGAGTACGGGCCGGCGCCGCCGACGTCGTTGAACCAGTACATTTCTGCCTAGTTTTCCCGTGTTTCGCGCCGCTTTTTCGCGGCACACCGGTTGCTATGACAGAGTGTATGAAACATCTCATGGCTGAGTTGAAGGGCGGCTTTCCGGAAGACGAGGATCATCGCCCTTTCTTCGGGCTGCTCCTGGTCCTGGTTTTTGTCGTCTGGTTCTACGGAATGTACCTGCCGTATCTCGGCTGAGAAAAGGGGTGCACATGAGCTTTCTGATGATTCCCGCGATGCTGTTCGAGCTGATCGAGGTGGTGCTGGCGCGCCTTTTCTGGTTCGAGGAGGCGGCGCCGGAGGCCGCGCCGGCCTGAGGAGCCGATGCATGAGGCGAATCGGATGAGGCGAGTCCTTACGCGGGCACTGGCGCTGCTTTTCACCGTACTGGCCTTTCTTTTTTCGTCGGGTACGGTGGAAGGCGTCGAGCGTGGGGCTTCGCGCCTTCTTCCGCCGGAACCCGTGCGAGGGGCCGCCCCCGAGCACGGACGGGAACACGCCCCATCGCTGCGCCGTTATGTTCATCGCTGCGTCCGGCGCATGCTTCGGCCGCGTTTTCGCCGGTTCGCCTCGGCGATCGCAACGACGATCCTGCAAGAGAGCCGGCGCTTCTCCTTCGATCCGCTTCTGATCCTCGCGGTCATCGAGCAGGAGAGCCGCTTTCACCCCGCGGCGCGCGGCACGAGCGGCGAGCTCGGGCTCATGCAGCTCAAGCCTTCGACGGCGAGGTGGCTCTCGCGCAAGTTTTCGTTCACCTGGAAGGGGCGGCGGAGTCTGCTCGATCCCAGCATCAACATCCGATTCGGTACCGCCTATCTGGCGCTGCTGCGCGAGCGCTTCGAGTCGCGCACGCAGCTCTACCTCGCGGCCTACAACTCCGGCGTCAGCGCTATCCTCCGAGCCATCTCGGCGCGGGAGCTGCCCCAGGCCTACGTGGCAGGGGTGATGAGCCGGTACTATCGGCATTCGGCGGGACTTAGCCTGGCGAGGACCTAGGGGACCTCGGCGGCCCTCGTCTCACTTTCGTCTCAAACCCCTACCTTCAGGGGAGGGCCGCGACGGATATGGGCCTGCTCTCCCATGTGAGGAACGGCTAAGCGGCGAGGGCTGCGCGCCTGCCGACCCAGACCGGGTCAGGCGCAACCCCAAGCAGAAGACGTGGACGGCCCCTGCTCCGAGCGAAAGTAACGCGGCGGCCGCCTCCCGCAGGGTTCTGCCGCTGGTCATGAAATCATCGACGAGAATCAGGCGCGCTCCAGGCGTGAGGCGTTCGCCCGGGGCGAAGGCGATGGGATTTGCGTAGCGGTCTTCTCCCGATAGCTCCGCCTGCCTTCGCGTCCCGCGGCGCGCGAGCGAGGGCTCGAGCGCGCGAACGATAGGGAGCGAAAGCTCCGCCGAGACGAAACGGGCGATCCGCTCGGACGGGCTCCCTTTCATCCGCCAGGCGCGCCACGCGCGCTGCGGAACGGTGACGATCGCGTCGGCATTGAACTCGCGCCAGCTCTCGCGGAGCCCGTCGTCGGCTCTCAGGATCGTGCGGTTGAACAGCGGACCTCCGGTGAGCTTCCAGCGTTTGAGGACGCGGTAGCAGGGGTTCACCAAAAGGTACGCGGCAGAGTAGGAATGGATTCCGGAGCGAGCCCAGGGCCTGAGGCATCCGCCTCCCGGCGCGGCCTGCGGACAGACGGGGCTGGCGCAGGTGGGGCAAAGCGCGGGGGCCCGGACCAGTGCGCGCGCGCAGCCTTCGCAGAGAGGGAAGGTTCGGGGGGTGGCGCCCGAGCCGCAGCAGGGGCATCTGAAACCGGCGGAAACCAACGCTTGAAGCGGCGACATGCGCGCCGCTTTAGCGAGGAGCATGCCGACGGCGCTGCGGAGAACCTCAGCTTGCGAGGATCTGCGCGAGCGTGATGAGCTCGTCGCGGACGACCTTCTTTTTGCCGATCACGTTTTTGAACGGCACGAGCACGACCTTGTCGTTCTGGACGCCGACCATCGCGTCGGACTTCCCGCTCACGAGGTGCGCGACGGCCGAGGCGCCGAGGATCGAGGCGAGGTAGCGATCGTGCGCGGTCGGGGAGCCGCCGCGTTGGGTGTGGCCGAGGATGCAGACTTTCGCGGAATAGCCGCGCCGGGCGAGATCGTTGGCGATGCGCGAGGAGAGACCCGGCTTTTCGCCTTCGCTGACGACGATGATGCTGCTCGTCTTGCCGCGCTTGAGGCCGCGTTCGACTGAGTCGCACACGTCCTCGATCGGGCGTTTGCGCTCTGGAATCAGGATCGTCTCGGCGCCGCCGCCGATGCCGACGTCCATGCCGATGAAGCCCGTACAGCGGCCCATCACCTCGACGAGGAAGATCCGGTCATGCGAGCTCGCGGTATCGCGGATGCGGTCAATCGCGTTGATCGCGGTGTTGACGGCGGTATCGAAGCCGATGGTGTCCTCGGTCCCGGCGATGTCGTTGTCGATCGTGCCCGGGATTCCGATCGTCGGGAAGCCGTTTTCCCGTCCCATCAGGTGCGCGCCCGTGAACGAGCCGTCGCCGCCGATGACCACGAGCCCTTCGATGCCTTTGCGGCGAAGGATGTGCGCGGCCTCGCGGCGCACGGAGCGCTTGTGGAAGGCCTCGCAGCGGTCCGTCTTGAGAATGGTGCCGCCGCGCTGGATGATGTTGGCGACCGAGGCGGCCGACATCGGCAGGATCTGGCCTTCGAGAAGCCCGCTAAAACCCTTGTAAACGCCGTAGACGTCGCAGCCGAGGGCCAGGCCGTAGCGGACCACGGCGCGGATCGCGGCGTTCATCCCGGGAGCGTCGCCGCCGCTCGTCAGCACGGCGAAGGAGTTGATCTTGGGCTTCTTGGAAACCGGTGGAACCATCAGCATGGATGTTCGAGCTCTCTCTCTGTTTGTTGCGAGTATCTTCAGGCCAGCAGCGATTTTCCCGTCACCTCGGAAGGTAACGGAAGGTTCATGGCTTCGCAAAGCGTCGGCATGAGATCCTCGAGGGTCCCGTCCTTGAGCGCGGTCGCCTTGAGCTTTCCCTTGGCCGAATCGGCGGCGATCCAGAGGATCGGAACCGGATTGAGCGTGTGCTGGGTGTGCAGGCGTCCCTCGGCGTCCCGCATCTCCTCGGCGTTGCCGTGGTCGGCGGTGATGAGCAGGTGGTAGCCCGCCTTCCGGGCAGTGGTGACGACCTGGGCGAGGCAGCGGTCGATGGCCTCCATCGCGCGAACCACGGCCTCGTAGTTGCCGGTGTGCCCGACCATGTCGGGGTTCGCGAAGTTCATCAGGACGAAGTCGTACTTGCCGGACTCGATGCGGCGGGTGGCCTCTTCGGCAACCGCGAAGGCGCTCATCTCGGGCTTGAGGTCATAGGTCGCGACCTCCTTGGGCGAGGGGATCAGGACGCGGTCTTCGCCTTCGAAGGCCTTTTCGCGGCCGCCGTTGAAGAAGAAGGTGACGTGCGCATACTTCTCCGTCTCCGCGATCCGGCACTGGCTGAGGTGGTGCTGCTCGAGCCACTCGCCGAAGATGTGGTTGAGGTTCTGCGGCGGAAAGGCCACGCGCACCTCGCTCATCGTCTTGTCCGGCGTGAAAGTCTTGTCGTAGGTCGTCATGCCCGCATAGGCCGACGGACGGAAGCCGCGACCGCGATCGAACTCGGAGAAGTCGCGGAAGGTGAGCGCCTGGGTGATTTCCCGCGCGCGGTCCGAGCGGTAGTTGAAGAAGATCACGCTGTCGCCGTCCCGCATGGCGCCTTCGGGCGCCAGCAGCACGGGCTCGACGAACTCATCGGTCTTGCCGTCGGCATGCGATCGCTTGACCGCCGCGATGGCCGCCGCGGCGTCCTTTCCGGCGGCGGGCGCGGCAACGGGCGCGGCAGCGACCTGGCCCGTCAGCGTCCGGTAGGCCTTCTCGACCCGCTCCCAGCGCCGGTCGCGGTCCATGACCCAGTAGCGGCCCGTCACCGTCGCCAGAACGGCGTTGCGGCCGAACGCGGGATGACGGAGCAGGCGCTCAAGGTAGCCGACGGAAGAGTCCGGCGGCGTATCGCGCCCGTCAAGGAAGGCGTGTACCGAAACGCGAGGCGCCTTCAGCTCCAGGCAAAGGTCCAGCAGCGCCTCCAGATGTTCGATCGTGCTGTGAACGCCGCCGTCCGAGAGCAGGCCCATCAGGTGCACCCGCCGCGAATCGCCGGAGCCGGCCTGGATCGTCTCCCGCAGCACCGGGTTGCGCTGAAATTCCTGGTCGTGGATGGCTTTGCTGATCCGGGTGAGATCCTGATAGACGATCCGGCCCGCGCCGATCGTCGTGTGACCGACCTCGGAATTTCCCATGATGCCGTCAGGAAGTCCGACGGATCGCCCGTGGGTCAGCAGCTGCGAATGGGGATGCTTGCGGATCAGCTCCTGGTAAAAGGGCATTTTCGCGTTCCGGATCGCGTTGAAAGGGGAGTCCTTGGCGAGGCCGAAACCGTCGAGAATGATGAGTGCCGCCCGCTGAGTCTTGCCGTGGTCGTCCGTTTGCATCATAGAGTTCAACTTTCCTAAAATACGCGACGTGAAGCAAGGCCGGAGTGCAGGGCGGCCGTCTCAAGCCCTACGCGCCCTCGTTGTGGTAGGGGTGGTTTTTCACGACACTCCAGGCCCGATAAAGCTGTTCCAGGAGCACGACCCGCGCCAGCTCGTGAGGCAACGTCTGAGGGCCCAGGCTGAGGATTCCGCGGGACGCCGCGCGCACCGCCGGCGAGAAGCCCAGGCTGCTTCCGACGCAAAGAGCGACTTCCGAAAGCCCTTCGCGCTCCCACGTTTTCACGAGATTCGCCCAGCCGTGCGTCGGCTGCGACTTGCCGCCCTCATCGAGCAGATAAAAGCCGCGCAGCTTGCTCGTTCTCTTCAAGAGCAGCTCGCCCTCGCGCTGCTGGATCAGCTTGCGCGTCGCGGGCGATTTGTCAGGTACGGCCAAGGGTTTGAGCTCGGTCTCCTCGAGCGACACCCACGGTGCGAGGAGCTTCAGGTAATGATCGGCGGCTTCACGAAGTCCGGGTGTCTTGAGTTTTCCGAAGGTCACGAGGACGAGGCGCACGGCGGGCCAGCGTCAGTTCAGGCGGCTCGCGGCCGGGCCGTAGAACTCGGAAGGAATCTTCACGCGAGGCGCATCGGCCCACAGCGCCTCGAGATCGTAGTACTCGCGCAAGGCATCGAGGAAGATGTGGACCACCACATCGCCATAGTCCATGAGAACCCAACGACCTTCGCCGTAGCCCTCTGAAGAAAGCAGGTCACAGCCCGCCTTGTTCATGACGTTTTCGACCGAGTCGGCGATCGCCTGAACCTGCCGATCCGACATGCCGCTGCAGATGATGAAGTAATCGGTGAATCCTGAGATATCCGTCAGATTGAGGATCTTGACGTTCTCGGATTTTTTCTCGATCGCGGCGTGGGCGCAGGCGAGAGCCTTTTCCCGGGACGGATCGGTACTGGTTTGAACGCGTTCTTCGGTGGTCTTTTCGTTCGTCATGAGACTGCACTCGTACCATACAGGCGGTGCATCTTCAAATAGATGACCACTTCGGGCGGTAATAAGTTGTTTGGCGGTTCCCCGGCGCGGGCGAGCTGCTGTCGGATCGCGGTCGAAGAAATCAGCGGAGCCTCCGTCGGAAAGAGCTGCAGCGTGGTTCCTTCGCGGGTGGTGAAATCGGGCCGAAGCAGCCCGCTGGCGAGCCACTGGCGGAGCACGGGAGCGGCCAGCGCCCCGCCGTCCGGCTTGCGTTCAAGCACGATCCAATGGCAGAGCCCCAAAATTTCCGGAAACCGGTGCCAGCTCGGAAGGCGCGCGAGCTGATCGGCGCCCAAGACGAAGGCCAGCCGCGGCAGGTCCCGTCGCAGCTCGAGCAAGGTATCGAAGGTGTAGCTCGGGCGCTCGGGGTTGCGAACGGCCCGCTCCGCCTCGCGAAAGTCCACCGTGACATCGGGGGCGAGCGGGGCAAAACAGCGCCGGGTCATCTCCAGCCGATGCTCGGTCGGAGCGAAGCCGGGCTTCTGCGGGGGGGTGGCGCTCGGGATGACCAGCGTCCGCTGGACGCCTGGAACGCGAAATAGCCCGCGAACCGCTTCGAGATGGCCGCAGTGAGGGGGATCAAAGGTGCCTCCGAAAACGGCGGTCACCTCATGCCAGCGCGGGCCCCCCTTTTCGGCCAGGGTCATGTGCGGATATCCTCGTCGTCCGGCAGCTTCACCTCGGCGTTGCGGCGCGCGGCGCCGCTCCGGTGCTCCTCGACCTCTTTTTGAATCACGAACAGCAGCTCCTGGATGCCTTTGCCCGAGACGGCGGAGATCACATAGGGCTCCTCGCCGAGAGGGTGACTGCCGCGGATCGAGGTGATCCGCTGCCGGAGGGTGAGCCGGGCGCGCTCGACCAGTTCCGGATCGGACTCGAGCAGATCCACCTTGTTCAGCACGATGATCTCCGGCTTATGGAGCAGCTTCTCGTTGAAAAGCTCGAGCTCCCTGCGAATGATCTGGTAACGCTCGATCAGGTGATCGATCGTGCTCTGCAGATCCGAGTCCGGCTTGGTCGCGTCTTCGAGCAGCTTCGTGCCGTCGAGGACGTGCAGGAAGAGGCCGGTCCGCTCGATGTGCTTGAGAAACTTGTGCCCGAGGCCGAGGCCGCGGTGCGCGCCCTCGACGAGACCCGGGATGTCCGCCACCACGAAGGTGCGAAGGTCCGGCATCTGCACCACGCCGAGATTCGGCGTCAGCGTCGTGAAAGGGTAGTCGGCGATCTTCGGCCGCGCGTGACTGATGCGTGAGATCAGCGTGGACTTGCCGGCGTTCGGAAAACCGATGATCCCCACATCCGCCAGTAGTTTGAGCTCGAGCTTGAGCTCGCGCGCCTCGCCGTCCTCGCCGGGCTGCGCGAACTTCGGCGCCTGGTGCGTGGAGGAGACGAAATGGGCGTTGCCCTTGCCGCCGCGGCCGCCCTTGCAGGCGACCCATTTCTGTCCATCCGAGACGAAATCGATCAGCAGCTCGTTCGTCGCGGCGTCGCGGATGACCGTCCCGACCGGAACCGGAATCTCGATGTCCTCGCCGTCGCGTCCCGCCTTGTTGGCGCCGGACCCGTGCATGCCCGCCGGCGCCTGGTAAACGCGTTTGAAGCGGAAGTCCTGGAGCGTCCCGAGCTGGTGGGTCGCCACGAACGCGATTTCACCGCCATCGCCCCCGTCGCCCCCGTCCGGACCGCCGCGCGGAGCGAAGGTCTCGCGCCGGAAGCTGACGCAGCCAGGCCCGCCGTGACCGCCCGCAACCCGTATGATGGCCTCGTCGATGAAACGCATAGACTCCTCGGAAAAATCACGCCCTGAAAGCACAAAGGCCGTCTAGGCGGAAAACCCACGCCCTAGCCGGCCTTTGCGAGAAACAGGCTTTCGAAACCGAAATCAAGCCGCCGGATAAACCGACACTTGCTTGCGGGTCCGATCGAAGCGCTCGAATTTAACGAAGCCTTCGACCAGCGCGTAAAGCGTGAAGTCGCGGCCCAGGCCGACGTTGCGGCCGGCGTGGAACGTGGTGCCCACCTGGCGGACGAGGATTTCACCCGCGTTCACCTTCTGGCCGCCGAAGCGCTTCACGCCGCGCATCTTCGGATTACTCTCGCGACCGTTCTTAGTACTACCACCTGCTTTTTTATGTGCCATGACTCGTAACCTCTTGCGCGGGCGAACTGCTCTTCCCCGCCGCGATTAAAATAGAGTGAGCGAGGAACCCTTAGGCCTTCGCTTCGACTTTCTTGGCCTTGGCAGCGGCCATACGCTTGCGAGAACCGAGGGTCTTCGGTGTATGGGCCAGGCCTTTGGCCTTCAGATGAGATTGGAACTTGCTCAGGCGAGCCTTCTTGTCGGCGGCCTCGAGCGTCAGCTTTTCACCCGCGCCGTTGTCGAGCGCCGTGATGAGGAGCTGGGTGAAGTCCTGGCGATGCCCCTGCGTGCGGCGGTACTGCTTGCGGCGCTTCATCTTGACGATGAGGATCTTTTCGCCGCGGCCTTGGCCGACGATCTCCGCCTGGGCGAGCGCGCCGGCGAGGTAGGGTTTGCCAACCCAGATCTGCGAGCTGTCGCCCTGGGGCTTGCTCACGAAGAGAATCTGGTCCAACTTCATGGAAGAGCCGACTTCGCCTTCGATCTTTTCGATCTGGACGATGTCGCCGGGTTGAACACGATACTGTTTGCCACCTGTTTCAATAACTGCGTACATAGACGCTGCAAATTGCCTTAAACGTCCGGCACTGTCAAGGATTAGAGTCGCCCTATTTTGACTTTTTTGGCGATCTTGAGTTGGGCGGAGCGAACCTGGCTCATCAGCTTTTCGCGGGGAATGGTGAGAACTTTTCCACCGCGGTAGACGATCCGGCCATCGACCCAGGTGTACCGCACATCGGCCGGCTGACACGAGTAGACCACCGATGAGGCGATCAGCTCAGGATCGAGCGGTCCCCAGGCAGGCAGGGTGTTGGAAGGCTGGTTGAGGTCGAGCGCGACGAGGTCCGCCCTCTTGCCGACTTCGATCGAGCCGATCCGGTCGGACCAGCCGAGGGCCTTGGCGCCTGCCAAGGTGGCCATGTCGAGGACCTCCTGCGCGCGCATCGAGCGCGGGCCGTGGGTCGGCTTGTGAATCAGGGCTGCAAGGCGCATCTCTTGGAAAGCATTGAGATTGTTATTGCATGGCGCCCCGTCGGCGCCCAAGGCGACGTTCACGCCTTGCGCGCGCAGCTCGGTCACGGGCGAGAAGCCCGAGGCGAGCTTCATGTTGGAGCTCGGGCAGTGCACGGCGTGGGTGCCGCTATCGCGGAGGATGCGCTTTTCGGTCTCGTTGAGCCAGATGCAGTGAGCGAGCACGAGGCGCGGGGAGGTCATCCCGATCCGGTGCAGGTACTCGATGTTCTCGGCGCCGACGAGCTCCTTGACGAGCTCGATCTCCTTGCGGTTCTCGCTCGCGTGAGTGTGGATGAGCGCGCCCTGTTCCCGCGCGATGCGCGCGACTTCGGTCAGCAGACGTTCAGTGCAGGAAATCACGAATCGCGGGGCATACGAAACACGGATGCGGTCGTTTTCGCGCCCGTTCCAGCCGCGGAAGAGGGCTTCGGCTTCCCTCAGCGCCTCATCGGTGGGCTCGCGCAGGTACTCGGGCGTCGTCTGAGGATGATCCATCAGGCATTTGCCGACGCTCGCGCGGATGCCGCTGTCGCGCACGGCCTCGAGGATGGCTTCGGTGTGGCGAACGGTCCCCATGTCCAGGATGCACGTCGTGCCGGAGGAGAGAAGCTCGTGGATACCGAGCAGCGCGCTCGCGCGGAGCGTGTCCGGGGTGTGCGCGGCCTCCATGACCCAGATGCGCTTGGAGAGCCAGTCGAGCAGCTCCAGGTCATCGGCCTGGTTGCGAAAGAGCGTCTGGCAGAGGTGAATATGGGCCTGCACGAAGCCCGGCAGCAGCACCAGGCCGCTGGCGTCGATCGTCTTGACCCCGGGCGAGAGCCGGGAGGGCTTCGAGCGCGTGATGGCCGCGATCGTGCCGTCGACGATGCGCAGGTTGGCGCGCAGCACGCGCCTCCCGGCATCCTGGGTGAAAAGCGTCGCCCCTGTGATCCAGCTCTCGCGGGCCATGAGCGGGCTCACTTCTCGAGGTGGGTGGGGGTGAACGCGTTCGGGAAGAGCTCGCTGAAAGGCAGGGTCTTGCATTCCCCTTGCGTGTTGCACGCGTGAACCAGCGTTTCCTCCGTGGCGAACTCGGCGATCACCTGGCGGCAGAAGCCGCACGGGGGCCACGGCGGCGTGGCGTCGGTGATCACGAGGACCTCCTTGAGCTGGATCTTGCCCAGCGCGGCCACCGCGGTCTGAACGGCGCCGCGTTCGGCGCAGACCGTTCCGCCGTAGGAGGCGTTCTCGACGTTGCAGCCAGCAAAGACGCGGCCGTCCGTGGTGCGGATCGCGGCGCCGACCTTGGCCTTGCTGTAAGGCGAATGCGAGTGGTTACGGGCGGCGGTCGCGGCTTTCCAGAGCTCCTCGAAGCCGGCGGGCAGTGCGGTTTTCTTTTGCGCGGACATCAGTGGGCTCCTCTCCCCGCGGGGCGATGAACGAGTCGTGGAATCGCGAGCCGCAGGATGCGTTTCATTTTTTCGGCGCCAAGCTTGGAGTTGTCGATGACTTCCTGGTGCGTGAGCTTCTGCGGCGAGAGGCCCGCGGCGAGATTGGTGATGCAGCTGATGCCGGCGACGCGCACGCCGAGGTGGTTCGCGGCGATCGTCTCCGGAACGGTCGACATGCCGACGGCGTCGGCGCCGATCGTGCGGTACATCCGGATCTCCGCCGGCGTCTCGTAGGTCGGGCCGAGCAGGCCCGCGTAGACGCCGCGGTGAACGGGGATCGAGAGCTCCTTGGCGCACTCCTCGAACAGCGTCACGCAGTCGCGGCTGTAGGCTTCCGAGAGATCCGGAAAGCGCGGGCCGAGCTGCGCGAGGTTCGGGCCCTTGAGCGGGTTGTCGCCCATCAGGTTCAAGTGGTCCTCGATCAGCATGAGATCCGCGGGGCGGTAGCGGGTATTGACCCCGCCCGCGGCGTTGGTGAGGACCAGCGTCTGGATGCCGAGCCCGCACACGGTGCGGGTCGGGAAGACGACGTCCTCCATCTTGTAGCCTTCGTAGAGGTGAAAACGCCCCTGCAGGAACACGGTCGTCGTGCCGTGGTAGTTGCCGACGAGCATCTTGCCGGCATGTCCCTCGACCGAGGTGCCGTGGAAGTGCGGGATCTCCGTGTAGGGGATCGTGACGGCGTCGGTGGCCTCATCGGCGATGGAGCCCAGGCCCGAACCCAGGATCACGCCGATGGACGGTCCTTCCGGGAAACGGCTGCCCACGCGCTTCTGGATGGCTTCCACCGCTTCGCGGATCTTCTGATAAATCGTCGGTTCGGTCATCGTTGGTTCCTAGTGCCTTCCTGAAAAGTTCACAGTTGCTCGAAGATCAGCTTGGGTACGGGTTTGCGCGCGCCGGTGATCTCCATGGCTTCGTCGAAGCGGGCCTGGAGCGTCGCCGGATCGATCGTGCCGGCGGTTTCCGCGGGCAGATGGACCGTCGCGATGGGTTCGCCGGCGCTGAGCTTGGCGCCGAGCTTCTTGTGGAAGATCAGGCCCACGCTCGGATCGACCGCGTCGGAGGCCTTCTTGCGGCCGCCGCCGAGCTCGACGAGGATCCGGCCGATGGCCTCGGTATCCATCCGGGTGAGGTAGCCGCGCTTGCGGGCGCCCCAGGTCACCGTGCGCGGCGAGATGTTCAGGGTCGAGGGCTCGCGGATCTGCTGGAGCGAGCCGCTCTGGGCCTCGACGAGCTTTTCAAAGACATCCCAGGCGCTGCCGTCGTTGAGCTTCTTCTGGGCGAGCTTGCGGGCCTCGTTCAGGTTGCGCGTGGCCTTGCCGAGATCGAGCATGTGCGCGCAGAGCTGGATCGTCAGCTCGCGGAGGTCGGCCGAGCTCAGGTCCTTCTGCTTACGGTTGCGGAGCACCGCCACCGACTCGAGGACTTCGAGCGAGTTGCCGACGGCGTAGCCGAGCGGCTGACTCATGTCGGTCAGCAGGGCGCGGCAGGGGAGATTCATCTTGCGCGTCACCTGGATGAGACCGCGGGCCAGCTTGCGGGCCTGGTCCTTGGTTTTCATGAAGGCGCCGCTGCCGACCTTGACGTCGAGCACGAGCGCGTCGGTCCCTTCGGCGAGCTTCTTCGAAAGAATGGAAGCGACGATCAGCGGGATGCACTCCACCGTGCCCGTCACGTCACGCAGCGAATAGAGCTTCTTGTCCGCCGGCGCGATCGTCTCGCTCTGGCCGATCATCGCGCAGCCGACGCGCGCGAGCACGTCCTTGAACTGGTCGAAGCTGAGGCGCACGTTGAAGCCCTGGATCGACTCGAGCTTGTCGAGCGTCCCGCCACTGTGGCCCAGCCCGCGGCCCGACATCATCGGCACCTTGATGCCGCACGCGGCGGCCAGCGGCGCGAGGATGAGCGAGACCTTGTCGCCGACGCCGCCGGTGGAGTGCTTGTCCACCTTCACGCCGGGAACGTCCGAGAGGTCGTAGCGTTGACCGCTCTCGAGCATCGCGCGGGTGAGCGCCACGGTTTCGTCGAGGGTCATGCCCCGGAAGAAGATCGCCATGAGCAGCGCCGTGGCCTGATAATCGGGCACCTGCCCGCTCGCCACGCCGGCGATGAAGTCGCGGATCTCCTTTTCGGAGAGTTCTTTGCCGTCACGTTTCTTTTGAATGATCCAAGCTGGACTGGTCATGGAAGTACCGTTGATCAAAAGCCCAGTTCCGAGAGGAAGGATTTCCCCGGAAGGCCTGAAAGGGTTGAGGTCTTGCCGACGAGCGCGTGCGCCACGGTGGCGCCGATATCGGAGAAGCTCTCGCGGGTGCCGAGAGCGAGCGGGCCCGGCGCCTTTTGCGCCGGCGAGAAGGCCAGGATGGGCGCATGCTCCCGCGTGTGATCGGTCCCGCGCGTGTCAGGATCGAACGAAGGGTCGTTGCCGTGATCGGCCGTGAGAATCACCAGGTCGCGCGGTCCGAGCTGCCGCTTGATCTCGGGGAGCACGCGGTCGAACTCCTCGAGGGCGCCGGCGAAACCCGATACGTCCCGCCGATGTCCGTAGAGCATGTCGAAGTCGATGAGGTTGCAGAAGATCAGCCCGCGCCGGCGTTTTCCGAGCTCCTCGAGCAGCACGCGCAGGCCGTCGGCATTGCCCTTGGTGTCGATGTTTTCGGCGATGCCCTCGCCGGCGTAGATCGCCGAGATCTTGCCGATGCCGAGCGTCGGTACGCCGTGATCGCGCAGGAAGTTCAGGTAGCTCGAAGCGAACGGAGTGACCGACAGGTCCTTGCGGTTGTAGGTGCGCTTGAAGGGAAGGCCGCGCGCCGGATCTCCGACGAACGGGCGCGCGATCACGCGGCTCACGCCGAGCGAGTCGCAGATCTTGCGCGCGGATTTGCAGATGGAGTAGAGCCGTTCGAGCCCGAAGGTCTCCTCGTGCGCGGCGACCTGCCAGACGCTGTCGGCGCTGGTGTAGAGAATCGGCTTGCCCGTGCGGACATGTTCCTCGCCGAGGTCCTTGATGATCTCGGTACCGCTCGCGGCGAAGTTGCCGAGAATTCCCGGCAGGTGGTTCTCGCGCACCCACTGGTCGATGATGTCTTGCGGAAAACCTTCGGTATACGTGCGGAACGGTTTGCTCACGACGAGGCCGGCCATTTCCCAGTGGCCGGAGGTCGTGTCTTTTCCGCGCGACTTTTCGATTGCGCGGCCGAACGCGCCTTCGCCTTGGCCGGCGGCGCGAGCGGGAACACCTTCGAGGGGAGTGAGGTTGCCCAGGCCCAGGGCTTCAAGGTTCGGCACGCGGAGCGTTCGTCCTTCTTTCGCCTTCAGGACACGGCAAAGGTTGCCGAGCGTGTTGGCGCCTTGATCGCCATAAAGCGCTGCATCCGGCAGCTCGCCGGCGCCGACGCCATCGAGGACAATGAGGATCACGCGATCACATGCAGGAGAACCCGAATGACTTTGGAGCATCACCGTCCTAATAAAGGCTGGAATCCTCAGCTTTTCCAGGCTTTTCTTGTTTCAGGATAAAAAAACCGTCCGTTTCCGGCCCGAAACCGGGAGGAGCGGCAAATGCGACATTCTGCGTTAATATCCTTGGTCGGTTTAATCGCCAGGGCGCTCCGGCGCGGGGGTCCCGAGTTTTTACTTGAAGTGTCAAGTCGGAATTGTTACCAATAAGAAGACACTCGGACTCTGCTCAGACAAGTAGATCAGGCCGAGGGAGTGCTGGGCACTCAGATCATGAAAGATTTTTTCGGACCCGGTTCTGGGCTTACTACAGCGCCGCAGTGGCGCGGGCCAACCGGGAACACTTTTGGAAACCATAGGCTCCAGTACAGCCGTGGGAACAGTTTTGGGAGCATTCGTTTTGCCCTTTCACAAATTTGCAGGGCAACAGGTATCGAACCTTATTTTGAAATCGGGTGGCCGGCTTTCGGCGACTCCGATACCTCTCCTCAACTGCGCGCGGCGAGCCCAGCTCGCACGCGACCCACGATTTTCTGGACGCCGCTGGTTTCTCTAACTCGGTGACACGGCAGCCGCCCCTTCGGGGCCGGGCTCTGGTCGCCTGATAGGAGACACACATGGCAACGGAACTGATCATCAACGCCTCGCTACCCGAGACGAGAATCGCGCTTTTGGAAAACGGCGAAATCCAGGAGATGCTCATCGAGCGCGCCTCCGGCAAAGGAATCGTCGGCAACATCTACAAGGGCCGCGTGACCCGGGTGCTGCCCGGCATGCAGGCCGCGTTCGTCGACATCGGACTGGAGAAGGCCGCATTCCTGTACGTCGATGACGTCTACGTTCATTCGGAGATATGGGAAGAAGAGGAAGCCGCGATCCACGGTGGTGTTGAGACTTCGGCCGCAAGCTCCGAAACGGAGGAGCTTGCCGCGGTGGCGGGCGAGGCGCCTCAGGGTGAGGCCGGCGCCGAGGGTGCCCCGAGCGAGGAGACGCCGGTGACCGAGCCGGATGAGGCGCCGGAAGCCGAGGACGAGGAAGGCGACGAGCCGGAGGCGGCTGAGGGCGAGGATCAGGACGAGGATTCAGAAGATTTTGTTCCGGGCGATCCTGACGACGAGCAGGATGAAGAAGAAGATGAGGACGAGGACGACGAAGGTCCGGTGGGCATGGGCCCTGGACCTGAGGACGGCGGCGAGGGTTCCGGCGGCGATCAGCCTTCGGGAACGGTCCGTCGTGAGAGCAGTGGCTCGGGCAACGATGAAGGCGGCTCGGGCAGCGAGAGCGGCCCCGGCGACGCGGGCGGCGAGTCCGGCGAAGGCGCCGCGGGCGGCGAAGGCGGAGCCTCCGGCCAAGGTCGCGATGATAGCCGTCGGCGCCGGCATCGGCGCGGGCGGCGCGGCGGGCGCCAACGCCGTCGTACGGGGAGTGCCCCGATTCAGGCATCGGAAGCGGGGGCCCCGGTGCCCGGTCCGCAGGGCGGTGAGCTCGCGGCCGAGCGTTCAACGGAGTCGGCTCCGCAGGATTTCCAGAATCAGCTCGCCGAAGAGGGAGCGACCGACTCGGACCGTTCCGCGCTGGTGGAAGCCAAGGCCGCGCTGGTGACCGATCTGGATGGCGTGGGACGTCCGGATTCGGCCGTGGACAACCAGGGCGAGCGTCGCAAGTCGACGGTGGATCGCGCCGATTTCAATCAGCAGCGGGGGAGGGATCGCCGGATCCGTACCCGTACGAGCAGCAACCGCGGCCCCAAGCCGCAGGTCAATATTCAGGATCTTCTCAAGGAAGGTCAGGAGGTGATCGTTCAGGTCGCCAAGGATCCGATCGCGACGAAGGGCGCGCGCCTCACCTGCCACATCAGTCTGCCGGGCCGTCATCTGGTCTGCATGCCGACAATCGATCACGTGGGGGTCTCCCGCCGGATCGAGCGCGATGAGGAGCGGCGCCGGCTGCGCGACTTCGTCGAGCGCAATCGACCGAAGAAACTGGGCTTCATCGTCCGTACCGCGAGCGGCAAGCAGTCCGAGCGGAGAATCGAGCAGGACATCGAGTACCTGACGCGCCTCTGGAGCGAGATCCGCGAGAAAGCCGCCAACGTCACGGCGCCCGCGCTCGTTTATGAGGATCTCAACTCGGTGCTTCGCGCCATCCGTGACTGGGTGACCGAGGACATCGACAAGATCGTCGTGGATTCGCGCTACCACTTCAACGAGATGCAGCGGTTCGTCTCGCACTTCATGCCGTCGCTCAAGCAGAAGCTCGAGCTGTACCACGGCGACGTGCCGATCTTCGACGCCTACGGCATCTCCACCGAGCTGTCGCGCGCGCTCGAGCGCAAGGTCTGGCTCAAGTCGGGCGGCTATATCGTGGTGGACCAGGCGGAGGCGCTCGTCGCCATCGACGTCAATACCGGGCGCTACGTCGGCAAGAAGAACCTCGAGGACACCATCCTCAAGACGAACCTCGAAGCCGTGCAGGAGATCGCCTACCAGCTGCGCCTGCGCAACTGCGGCGGCATCATCATTCTCGACCTGATCGACATGGAGAAGGAAGAGAACAAGCATCGCGTCTACCGCGCGCTCGAGGAGGCGCTCAAGAAGGACCGCGCCCGTCCGACGATCCTCAAGATTTCGGAGCTCGGGCTGGTCGAGATGACCCGTAAGCGCACGCGCGACACGATGGTGCGCGCGCTGTGCGAATCGTGCACCCACTGCGAGGGCAAGGGCTTCGTCAAGGGCAAGCAGACGGTCGCTTACGAGGTCCTGCGCGAGATCGAGCGCGAGGGCATCGAGAAGGAAGTCACGAAGATCATGGTCCAGGCGCATCCGGACGTCATCGACATGCTCGCCATCGACGAGCGCGAGACCCTGGATCAGCTCGAGCGCCGCTATCGCAAGCTGATCTACCTGCAGGCGGTGACGGATTTCCATCCCGAGCAGTTCGAGATCGTCGGCGACAAGGTCGAAGGTGCCGCGGGCCGGATCAAGGACCGGAGTGACCGCTTCCGCCGTCACGGCCAGCAGTCACAGCAGCGCTCCGAGGAGCAGCGGGGCGATCGTGACCGCGGACGGGGACGTGACCGCGACCGCAACCGCGACAAGGATCGGGATCGGGACCGGGACCGCGATCGGAATCGGAGTGGACGAGACGGACAGCGCGTGCCGTCGACCGGACCGGTCGCACTTCCGCGGCCGTTGCCGGTACCGCTGGCAACGCCAGTGCATCCGTCGGCTGCGCCGTCAGGCGAAGGCGCACCGCTGGCGACGTCGGCTGAGAACCCGATGGAAGCCTCTTCGCAGGGTCTCCCGCCGCAGTCGGATGAGAATCTGACCCAGGGCGCGCCGCGAAGCGATGATTTCTTCGACGAGGAGGACCGGCTGGCTTTCCTCAGGGCGCAGGCAGCGCAGGACGCGGCCTTGGCAAGGCTTCGCAGCAGCGAACCAGGAGCCGTCGGGCGCCCGGCGCCGGGCGGCGGCCCGAACCGGGACCGCAACCGCGACCGCGGGCGTGAGCAGGGCGAAGGCGGAGGGCGTGATCGCAATCGTCGTCGCCGGGGCAAAAAGGGCGGAACCCGCTTTGGAAAAGGCGGTCCGCGTCCCGAGCAGCGCACAGATCAGCGCCCGGACCAGCGGGGGCCGGAGCAACGGCCCGAACCGCGGGTCGAAGCGCGTCCCGAGCCTCGCACTGAGCCCCGTCCCCCTCAGGGCGGCGGCGAAGGCGGAGGTCCGTCGGGTTCGGAGCTGTGAGCGGATCGGCGACCTATCGGTTTTGGGCCGGTCTTCCGCGGTGGATCGCTCTGCCGGAAGTTTCGGGGCGTCCCGTGGATCGGGATGCCTTCTACGAGTGGGCGTGGAAGGCGCTGGCGCGCCATGGCCTGCTCGGCATTCATGAAGGGACCGTGCTCAGCGCCGAGGCGGCCGAGCAGGGCCTGGAGACGGAAAGCTGGACCCTGGACGCGGCTGAGGCGCCTCGGGAACGCGACTGGATCGGCCATCAGTCCAAGCTCCGCGCCGAGTTTTACTTCGAGACCCGCGAGGGGGCCGGTGCCGCGGCCAAGCGCCTCGGCGAGCTTGCCGGGCTGGAGATTTCCGAAACCGAGGAAGTGCCCGCGCAAGACTGGGATGCCCAGTGGAAGGCGGCATTTCTCAGCTCGCCCGACGGAGTACGCATCCCGCCGGATTGGCGGGTGATCCCACCCTGGGTCACGGCCGAGAAAGTCGGCGACGAGCGCGTGCTCAGAATCAATCCCGGGGCCGGGTTCGGCACCGGCACTCATGAAACCACGCAGCTCTGCCTCGGCGCGATCGCCGAGTTCGCGGGAGCCGGCCGGACTCTGGCCGGAAGGCGCGTGCTTGATTTCGGCAGCGGCTCGGGGATCCTCGCCATCGGCGCGGCCCTGGTCGGCGGCTCGGTCGACGCGGTGGAGATCGATCCGCTTGCCATCGACAACGCGGTCGAGAACGCGCGTCTCAACGACGTCGAAGCGCGGATCACCTATTCGCGGGAGCTTGCGGCACGCTCCCCCTTGCCGTCTTATGACCTCGTGATCGCCAATATCCTAAGGCCCGTCCTGCTGGAATTCGCTTCCGAGCTCGTGGCAAGGCTGCGGCCCGGCGGAGGGCTCGTGCTTTCGGGCCTGATCGAAGGGGATGTGGCTGAGGTGGCCGCGAAGTTCGGTGCGCTCATGGGCGGCGAGCCACGCAAAAGCGCTTTGAATGAATGGCGCGGCCTGTACTGGCCCGCCAAAGCAGCAATGAAAGGGTAAGACGCATGCTCGTGATCAAGCGACGGAGTCTCTGGCTTCAGGTGCTGTTGATGGTCGTGACCTTCGGTCTGTATTCCGTCTACTGGTTCTACTGGACGAGCCGGGAGATGGAGAGCCGGCTCGGACGGGACGAGAATGTCTTCCTGTGGACGATCTTTTTCGTCGTTCCGCCGCTCATGCTCTATTCCTATTACAAGCAAGGCGAGGTCTATGAGCTCATGACGAGCGGATCGCTGAACCGCTGGCTGATCTTCGTGCTCTGGCTTTTTTTCCCGCCCGCCGTGTGGCTGATCCTCCAGCTCAAGCTCAACGAGCTGGCGGACCAGCAGTCGAACGGGGCTCTGCTTCTTTCATGAAGATAAAGGCCTGCCAGCGCCCCTGCTGGCAAAGGTAGCGATCCGGCTTCCAACCCGGAGCTTCGTAGAGCTGGCTCAGGAAATACGCGCGCCAGGTCATCCACACTGATTTTATTTCGGGATGCCGGGAGGCGGGGGCCGAAATTTCCCGTTCCGCGTGGCTCAGCGTCTCAGGCACGACCACGGCTTCGACCTCCCAGCCGTGTTGGAGCGCCAGGTCGCGGCGCTCCCAGAAGTCGTTCGTGCGCGTGAACTCCCAGTCCGGGTGCCGGCGCGAGAGCTCGATCGTCACGTCGGGGAACGTCGGGTCCCAGACCCGAAAGGGCCGGGGAGCGCCCAAGCGCCGCTCGAGCTTCACGAGCTGCTCATCGATGCAGTCGATCAGCTTGTAATACCGCTCCCAGCTCCACGTCCTGCCGCCACTGAGCTGCGCGGCCTGCGTGACATCGACGTAGCCGAAGATGGCGACGATGAACAGTGACGTCGCCGTCAGGGCCCCAAGCGAGGCGCGTCCCGCGAACCGTCGCGGCTCGTGCGCGGAGGCCGTGGCTTTCCATGCGCCGAGCAGCGCGACGCCCGCGAAGCACCCCAGCGCTAGATGGATGTAATAGGTGAACCAGACCTCGGGCTTCGAATCCCAGAGCCAGCAGGCCCCTAAGACCCAGGCGGACGCGGGCACGAGCGAGGGCTCATCGGTCTTGGGACGGATGAGCCTGACGACGAGCAGAACCAGCGCGGCCAGAATCCCGAGCCAGAGCGCAACCGCCGCCCATCGCACCTCGGAAGGCCACGGCAGGGGACTGCCCATGGATTGAAAGAGGCTTCCCAGGGCCGAATCCACCGAGCGAAGCCAGCCGTTATCGACCTCGAGGCGTTTCCACTGCGTGGACATCTGGTGCACGAACAGCCGCGGATGCCAGATGATCGTGACGAGCCAGGGGACGAGATACAGGGTCGTTCGCCAGCCGATATCCCAGGCGCGGCGGAGAAAGTCCGCGGGCGTTCTTACGAGGGCGAAGATGACGGGAAACAGAAGGTGGATCGCGTTGAAATGCGCATAGGCGGCGAGGGCCAGCAGGGCGGCGATCGGATCCCACACGCCTGACGCCCGCACCCGGCGCGGAAAGCCGAAAGTCAGTCCGAGGACGAGCGCCATGCCCGCCAGTCCGATCAGCGATTCGGGGCGGATCAGGACCGAGGCCCAGCGCAGGACTGGATCGAGGGCGAGCAGGAGGGCCACGAGCGCGACCAGGAGCGCCGGGAGCCCTTTGCGAAAGAGCACCCAGGCGAGCAGCGAGACCGAGAGCGCCCAGGCGGCGAGCGGCCAGAACTTCAGGGCGAAGCTCCCGTCGATCCCGACGACGCGTCCGAGTCCGAGCAGGAGCGGGTAGAGCGGCATCGTGTTGAAGTTGAAGATGCGGTAGGTCGGCTCAAAGGGAGCCTGCGGCAGCATGACCCAGCGGGGCGGCCAGGTGAAAAGATCCTTGGCCACGAAATAGAAGGCCGAGTCATCGGGCCAGGGCACCGGGACGAAGGCCAAGGGCGAAAGCCAGACCCATAAGGCAATAACAATGGGAATAAGGGCGAGCAGAGCCGGAAGGAGCCGTCTCATGGCACCCTTTCTACTTCAAAGGGCAGGCCGCCGCAGGCACGATCATGGGGTCCTTGAGGACCTGGCGCAGGTAGCCGCCGTACTGGCTTTTGCCATAATGGTCGGCGAGGGCTTCAAGATCGCGGGGACTGATGAAACCTTTCAGGTAGGCGATCTCCTCGATGCAGGCCACCTTCAGGCCTTGTCGTGCCTCGATGGTCTGGACGAACTGCGAAGCGGTGAGAAGCGAATCGTAGGTTCCCGAGTCCAGCCACGCCACGCCGCGTCCGAGCGGGGCGACGTAGAGCTCGCCGGCACGGAGGTAGGTCGAGTTCACGTCGGTGATCTCGAGCTCGCCGCGGGGTGAAGGCTTCAGGTTGCGCGCGATGTCGACGACCTTGGAGTCGTAGAAGTACAGGCCGGGCACCGCCCAGTTGGAGCGGGGCGCCTTGGGCTTTTCCTCGAGGTTGAGGGCCTTGCCGTTTCCGTCGAACTCGACGACGCCGTAGCGCTCGGGGTCCTGCACGCGGTAGGCGAAGATCTCGGCGCCTTTCTGGAGCGTGGAGGCCTTTTCGACCAGCAGGGTGAGATTATGCCCGTAGAAGATGTTGTCGCCGAGGATCAGGCAGACCGAGTCATCGCCGATGAAGTCGGCGCCGATGACGAAGGCCTGGGCGATGCCTTCGGGCTTGGGCTGCTCGCGATAGCTTAGCCGCAGTCCGAGCTGGCTTCCGTCGCCGAGAAGCTCGCGGATCATCGGCAGGTCGCGGGGCGTGCTGATGATCAGGATCTCGCGGATTCCGCCGAGCATCAGCGTCGAGAGCGGATAATAGATCGTGGGCTTGTCATAGACGGGCAGGAGCTGCTTGCTCAGCGTCTTGGTCAGGGGATAGAGGCGAGTTCCGCTTCCGCCTGCGAGCAGGATGCCTTTCATTTTGAAGCTCCTTTTGCGGCGGAATTGAGGACCGAGGCTTTCCAGGTTTCATTCGCGAGATACCAGCGCACGGTCTCGGCGAGGCCTTCCTCGAAATTGAAGCGGCGGCGGAAGCCGAGCTCCCGCTGCGCCCGGGTGTCGTCGATCGCGTAGCGCCGGTCGTGTCCGAGGCGGTCTTTCACGAACTGCATGGCGCTCTCGTGCGGCTTGCCGTCCGTCCGCGGGCGCTGGCGGTCGAGCACCCGGCAGATCGCCTCCACGACGTGGATATTGTTGCGCTCGGCATCGCCGCCGAAGCAGTAGGTCTCGCCGGGTTTGCCCTTTTCGAGCGCCAGCAGGATCCCCGCGCAGTGATCCTCGACGTGGATCCAGTCGCGCACGTTCTGGCCGTCGCCGTAAACCGGCAGCGGGCGGTTCGAGAGCGCGCAGTGGATCATGAAGGGGATCAGCTTTTCGGGGAACTGGCGCGGGCCGTAGTTGTTCGAGCAGTTGGTGGTGATCGCCGGCAGGCCGTAGGTGTGGTACCAGGCGCGCACGAGGTGATCCCCGGCCGCCTTGGAGGCGGAGTAGGGGGAGTTCGGCGCCATGGGCGTCGTTTCGCTGAACTTGCCGGTGGGCCCGAGCGACCCATAA
>JAMPXZ010000186.1 GCA_023700925.1 Oligoflexia bacterium
AGCTTTCCTCCTGCCTCGCCGACAACCCCGCCAAGGCCGTCGACATCGCGGCCAACGTGGGGCTCGTGGCGGGCGCCTTCGCGCCGCCGATGATCGGGCTGAGCGTGGCGGCGATCTCGCAGCTTCTGAAGCTCGGCGTGGACGCGGCGACCACGATCCCGGGAGCTCGGGCGATCTACAAGAGCCGTAAGGCGCGGATGCCCTCGGCGATGACCTGCGGCCTTGAGGCCCTGACACGCGATTACTGCAAAGCACGCGACGCCTATGCGCTCGTCAGCCTGAGCCGGCGCGACCTTGTCGGGCGCGAGCCCAGCCCCTTCTTCTACGGCATCGAGCTCGCCGACCGCGACCTTCCCCTCCTCTACCAATGGCTCGACAAGGTCGTCGGGGGCTCCAACTCCGCCAGCCTCGATCAGGCGACCAAGGTCAACGAGCAGTTCTCGCGACTCAATCGGATCCTCCAGATGGAGAGAAATACCGACGGCATCTTCGGCCAGCTCGAGCAGGACCTGAGAAATCCCCGCTTCACCGATTCGGATCGCCTGAGCACGCTCAAACGCGCGCTGCGGGACCTGATGCTGAGCGCCCTTTTCGCCGAAATGGACATGGGTCGGCCCTACGCGTATCCAGACGGGCCTTTCACCACGGACAACCCCTATTACCTGCTCGCGGAGCTCGTGGGCGTCACCAACCCCCCGGAGCCCAAGGACGGCGAGTCCATCAATTTCTACATTGGAAGACTGAACCTGCGCTATACCGACAAGCTCCCGGGCGAGATCCGCGACCGCACGGTCGCGCTGCTCGCGGCGCGGCACCAGCGGGTCCTCGCCGAGTTCATCGAAAAGGTGAATCTCAATCCCTCCGTCGTCATCCGCGAGGCGTCCGCCCAGACGCCCGGCGGTCTGTCCGCGGTGTACACCCTCGAGCGGCTCGACCGGTTCTTCGATATCTTCGCGCTGGGCGCCGGCGCCGAGCGCGCGCAGGATGAGGAGCTGATTCGACAGGTGCGCGGTGATCTCGCGGACCTGAAAACGGCTCTGACCGCGCCCGAGGCCACGCAGCCCCGGCGGGCGGAGGAGATCATTACCTCCGTGTTCGCGAAGTTCAAGCTCGAGAACACGAACGTGTTTCTCCCGACTCACCTGCAGAGCCTGGTGCGTAACGACCTCACCACGCGCTATCGGCGCGGCGAAGGCCCGAAGGACGTCGAAGACATCCTGACCACGGCCGGTCGCGACATCGACTCGCTGCTCACCCGCACGAAGCTCGGCCCCTTGGAGGTGCGCGGCGATCTGGAGCTCGCTCAAAGCACGACGCTCTCGACCCTCGGCCAGTTCCGCGACTTTTTCGCGCCGAACATCGCCGAGGCGATGGAAGACCTTCTGAAGCAGGCCGACAAGAACCACGAACCGCCGCTCGCGCCCGGCTCCCGCAGCCCGAGCCGCCACACGCTGGCGCGCCTGTGCCTGCTGACACTCCTTTCCGGCCCGGACTGGCCCAAGGACATCGACAAGGCGCTGTGCCGAGGCGCCCGCATGTTCTCGCCGGACGCGAGCCTGGAGCTTTCATTCGACGCGCTGGATTCCCGCTTCAACGAGGCCCGTGAGCCGATTGCGCTCGATGACCGCCTTTGCCTGCATCAGGAGTTTCTCCGCCTGGATCGCCTGGCAAGCCAAGGACTGAAAGCGCCCGGCGATGCCGCGGTCCATGATAGCGGCTTTGACCCGGCATTCTGGCAGGACGCCTTGGACTCGCGCCTCAGGTAACCCGCTCGCGCATGCCGTTTGCAATTTCGAGGGGCCATGGCCCATCTGGTAAATGTCACGCCGGTTCACGTGAGCATTGAGACGACTGATCCCGAGGAGCTGGTCACCGATCCGGTTTGCGGCAAAGAGCTGCGCCGCCACGACTCCAAGAACATGGTTTTTCGCGAGACGGAGACCACCTACTTCTGCGGCAAGGAATGTCAGCAGGAGTTCCTCAGTCCGACCTACAAGCCGCGCGATCATCACAAGCCGGGAAAAGCCGCGTAAGAAATGCTGCCCTTAAGCCTCAAGGCTCTGGGTACGCGTAGATCGTGACACCACTCACGATGCCATCCTTGAAGATGCAGCGCTTTTTCGTGAAATCCCCCTGCCCCTGGTAAGCCCCGAAGTTCGGAGTGTAAAGGCAGGTCTCGCCGCTCTCGCAAAGCCCGTTGTGATTCCCGCCGCCCATACCATCGTCCCAGCCGATCAGCTCGATGGCGTTGCGCAAGAAGGTGCGCGGCGGCGTACTGAGATCCACGGAGACGACGCTGCCGTCGAGCAGCGGCGGGCAGGGCTCCCCGTCCCCGAAGTCGGGGTTCAGCGAAGCAGCGTCGCCGGTGGTATTGCTCATCCGCGTATCAGGGGGCAGCCGGAAATCCCAGATGCGACAACTCGATCCGGCTTGGCACGGGACGCCCGAGACTCCCTGGCCCCAGGCACGCCAACGATTCTCGAAGTGCAGCCAGTCCGCGATCGATTCGAAGGCCACCGCGCCCCCGGTATCCGAAGCATTGGCCGAGTCATCGGTCATTGGAAATGTGTAAGGCGCGAACTTGCCATATTCGACGGTAAGAACAGCGTCGGAAGCGCCCTGGTTCGCGCAGCTCGAATCCAGTCCCGGGTTGGTTCCCCCATCGACAAAACAACTGGGAGAAGTGGTGAGCCAGTTGGCCGTAAATTTACTTGAGGAATTCACACTATTGACATCATCCATGGTGCCCTGGCTGATCGTGGCCTCGTTCGTTTCTATTAACGTCAGAGTTCCGGCTTGGAAGAAATTGTGAAAGGTATTCCCCGATCCGCTGGTAAGGTGGATCCCTTCCATGGCGGTCAAGGCGGTCACCGCGGAGCCTGAGCCTTGACTCATATACAAACTTCCATCCCGATTGAGGGCCGCCACGGCGTCTTGAACAAAGTTGTTACCGAACTTAATGGAGATCCCTTTGTAATTATTCGATGCAAAAACATTTTTTAGCCGGTTACGGGAAGCGACCAGATTCACTCCCGTCACATTTCTTGACGCCCGGATGCGGAAAAGGAAGCTGGAAGAGATATAGCCTGAATTTCCGATCCCGGCTTGAAATCCGGTGACCCCTACTCCGCGGATCGCGCCGTGATGAGCCAAATTCCCCGAGACACCGGTGCCCAAACCCGGGCCGCGGAGTTCCCCTTCGATCCAGAAGAACTTGGAATCTCTCAGCTCGATCAGGCAGTCTGCATCATCAATCAGGTTGCCGCACGCGGGAGTCGAGCCCGTGAGGGTCAGCGCTGCTCCAGGGAGCGTCACGATCCCGATGCGATCGCCGGCTCCGCCAGGGGCCAGCTCGAATCCGCCACTGACGGTGGTGGGAGTCGCCACGGTGTAGATGGTCCCGGGGCTCGCCAAGGTGACAAAGGTACCAGCCACGGCATTCGCGGGCAGGGGTATCACGGGATTGCTCCACCAGGCGGCCAGCGGGCTTTCAGCCACGATAATCCCGTTCCGGCGAATCACGACGCGGTTAGGCTTCCAAGAGGTCTCCTTCACGAGGTCGGCCAGCCCCTTGTCCTCCTTCAAACTGCGGCTGAAAAAATAAACCCGGCCCGAACCGCCACGATCGTCGCAGGCCCAGTCAAAGGCACCCAGCTCGTCGCTGATGACGTATCCGGCGCAGGAGGCGGCTCCGGAGAAGTCCACGCGTTTCTTTTCTCCGCCATGAAGACAGGAGAAGTAGCCCGAGCCCAGATCCGCCGGGCAGGCGGCTTCGGGAGCCGCGCGGTCGACGTACTGGTTCCAGTCGGGGGCATTGCGGTAACGGGGAACGACCGAGATCGTGGATAGGAGCGGCGAGACGGTCGCGGCTTCGCGAAGGAATGCGAAGCTGCAGCCTTGCAGGAGCAGGCAAAAGAGCCATGCGCAAAACAACGAGAAGGGACGAGGTATGGTCGTCATTAATATCCCTCTCCATGATACCGCCCCGGCGCGACCGCGAGAAGGTGGGTCGCCCACGACGCGGGTCCTCCTGGCCGCAGGACCGAAACCGCCTGATCACTCGCCCCGGGACGAGTGATTTGACCGGAGTTCGGACTTCAGCAACAATGAGGGCAAGAAACGAGGGCCCTCCATGCGCCGCGCCTCCCGGGTCGTTATCAGCCTATTCCTCCTGAGCTATCCACTCAGCTCCCACGCGGTACCGCTCGGGGGCAGCTTCTCCGCCGGACTTCCGCACCCCCTGAACCTCGCGCTCGAGGCCCGGGTCTCAGAAACCTTCAGCGGATCCATTTCGCTCGGAGGCCTTCCGACCGTGCACCAGCAAGAGGTCGCCCTGTCGCTGTCCACTCTCAACGCGCGAGGCCGTTGGCACCCGTTCTCCGGCGCCTTCTTCCTGGGCGGCATCCTGGGCGCTCAAAAAATCAAAGGTTCCATGACTGAGGACGTTGTCCTCACCAGCCCCAGCGTCGTGATTCCCACCACCGTCAGCCTCGCCGTGAATAACCTCTACCTCACGCCACATCTCGGCTGGCTCTGGGGCCTGAATGCGCCCGGCCTGCTCTTCGGCGTCGAGGCCGGCGTGCAGCTCCCCTTCGGGGCGCGAAGCTCGCTTGAGATCCGGCCCGAAGACCCGGCCTATCTGCTCCTTCTACCCCTGATTCAGGCCACGCCGGAATATCAGAAAGCCGAGAGCGACGTCGAAACCGCCGCCAATCGGGTCGGCAAGCTGGTCTTTCCCTACGTGGCGATCCGTCTGGGGTGGCTGTTCTAACTCCTCAGCGGCAACTCAACCCTAAACTTCGCCCCCCGCCCCTCTTCACTTTCCACGCGGATGACCCCGCCATGGAGGTCGACGATCCGTTTGGCGATGTACAGCCCAAGGCCCAGACCGCTGATCTTCGAACCTTCCACCGCCCGCTCGAAACGATCAAAAATCCGCGCCTGATCGTCCATCGAAATCCCACGGCCTTCGTCACGGACCCAGAACTCGGCCCCTACGCCGCTTGGGCGAACCCCGACCGTAATCGGCTTGCCTTCACCGTATTTCAAGGCGTTGCTCAGAAGGTTCATGAGGACCTGCTCCAAACGCTCCCGATCCCAGACGCCTTCGACTCGCTCGCGTTCCTGCAGGTGGAGCGTCACCCCGGACTGACTGCAGTTGACCCTGAACCGCTCCACGACTTCCGCCACGAACTCGCCCAGGTCGAATCGCTCGATGTGCAAGCTCAGCTGACCCGAAGCGATGCGCGAGACATCCAACATCTCATCCACCAGGCGATTCAAGCGGAGGATCTGCCGCTCCTCCGCTTCCAGCGAAGCCCGCTCCTCCGGACTCGGCGAGTATCGCTTTCGCATCTGAACCCGCATCGAGAGCGAGGTCAGCGGCGTCTTGAGCTCATGGGACGCGATCGATAGAAATTCGTCGCGAAGAACGAGCGCGTCACGAAGCTCGCGCTCATACTTCTTTCGCTCCGTGATGTCGCGAATATTGGCCAGCACCAGCTCGGTCCCCTGAATCCGGATCCGCCTCAGAAAAACCTCCACGTCAAATTCGAAGCCATCCGGCGGCCTCCGGGCATGCCACTCGAAGAACTTGTCCTCGCCGCGAAGGACCCCCTCCCAGATCTCCGGCAAATCAGAAACCCGACTCGCCGGGCTGGAGATCTCGGAAACCGTGCAGCGAAGCATCTCCTCCCGAGTCATCCGATACATCTGAAGGCAGCGCTCGTTGACTTCGCGGATTTTCCCATCTCTCGAATGAAGAAGAACCCCATCATAGGTACTGTTGAAAACCGTGCGGAACACCTCCTCGGACTCCCGCAACCGTTCCTCAGTTCGTCTTCGTTCCGTGACGTCCGTCACCGTGGTCAGAATGACGATCTTTTGCTCCACCTCGATCGGGGTCAGCGCGATCTCAACAGGAACGGCACTCCCATCCTTCCGACGCCCCAAAAGATCACGCCCCATCCCGAGACGCCTGGCGCGCGGCGCTTGCATGAAGCCTTCCCGCAAACCGACATGCCTGTTCCGAATGTTCTCCGGGACCAGAATCTCGATCTTTTGACCGACCAACTCCTCGGGCCGAAACCCGAACACCTTCTCCACCTGCGGATTCACGAATTGAATCACGCCATCCGCGGCGATCGCGAGAAGCGCGTTAGGACTGGCATCGAAGACCTGCCGGAAGCGCCGCTCACTCTCCTCGAGAATCCGCTGCCGCTCACGGACGTCGGCGCGTTCATGCTCCATCGCCCGGAGCCTCACGCTCCGCCTGATCAGCCCCTCGCTGACCATCGCGACCGCGAGACCGCTGGCGACGAAACAACCGACCGCGACCGCGGCGTTGGGTTCTTCGAGTCGAAAATTGAGGACAGGGGGAAAGAAGAAATAGATCGCGTGCAGTCCGCCGACCAGAGTCGCGGCCACTCCCGCATGCAGGCCACCGATCAATGCCGCGACAATGGTCGCCGGATAAAACAAAATGAAACGACTGGGCCCGACCCAGGGCCATAGGTACCATTGCAGCCCGGCCGCCAGCGATGCCACCAAAATTCCAAACAGGGACCTGGTAA
>JAMPXZ010000014.1 GCA_023700925.1 Oligoflexia bacterium
CCTAATAGTGCCAATGCGGTCAGCGCCCTTCCGGCGAGACGATCCACGCCATAGCCCTCCGCGACGAACTGAACCAGCGGGGACCGTGGGTCCACTTGGTTCTTCCTGGAGGCGCCTTCCGCCTTCTGGGCCATCCAATAGCCGAGGAACATGGCAAGCAGCAGCCCCGCCCAGTACGCCCCCGACACCGCGAGATGCGCCGAATCGTCCGCGACTCCGCCGCCTTCCGCGCCATTGAAGAACAGCGCCAACGCGGACGGAAAGATGCGATCCGGATCGCCGGGGAGCGCGCCCCCGGTGATGCTTCCGGTCCATACCACCGCGAGCCCCGGAAGGATCAGAAGCAGCGGGGCAAGAACAGCCGCCCAGGGAAGCTGGACCGGTTTTTTCACCTGAAAGAGCTGCCAGGTCAGTTTCCAGCCCAGCGCGAAGCAGGCGAAGAGGCCGAGGACGTAGATCGCGGCGACCAGTGGCTGCTCCCAGGTTCGCACAATCCACTGAATCGCCCCGCCGGCCGGCACAAAAAGAAGAAGCCCGGTCGCCACGCCCATTCCGAGAAAGCCAATCAGGCGAGACCACAGGCCACGACTTTTTTGGGTCGCGCTCTGGGATCCGCCCGCGCTGAGACACGAGCCCGCATACGCGATCGTCGTCCCCCCGAGCACCGTTCCGATCAGCAGTGCCAGCGCGCTGGAAGGACCCGCGAAGGCGAGTGCCGCCATGGCGATCGAGAAGGAAGCCGAAAGCCATGCGCCGATGCCCATGCGCCACTGCCGCTGAAACACTCCCGCGCCTACCACGAGCGCCGCGGACGCCAGCTGTACCCAGCCGAAAGGCACCATCATGCCCATCCGCTCGAGCTCGGGCGAGGAGCGAAGGAGAATCGCGAACGCCGCGCAAGCAGGCAGGATCTGCGCAGTCAGGACGCGCATGAGCGTCGGAGTGCGCGAAGGAGTCAGGACGCGGCCCAGAAAGGGGAACGGATGGCCCTGAATGAAGAGTCCAGCCAGAAGCAGGCTGCCCGCGACCGCGTCGGTGACCGGGGACTGACTGCTCGCGGACCAGCCACCCGCTTCACCCCAGCCGAGGCCGGTCCGGGTCACCGCGAGACCGCAGGCGCCCAGCACCGCGAGGAGCACGCCGCAACTGGTTTGGGTCGCGAAAGAGGTTGCCAGCGAAGCTTCGTCATTTTCATCCCAGCGCGAGCCAAGAGCGACAAAACCGCCGAGCGCCGTCAGAATCAAGCCGATAAAGGCCAGCCAAGGGGTCAGGGAGATCCAGGACAGCACCGAGCCGGCGGCCGCGAACGCAAGCGAAGCGTAAGTTCGATCAGGTCTGGGCTCCTTGTGGTGCAGCTGCCGATTCGACAGAACGAGCGCGACGATCAGCAAAACGAGTCCCGACATCGCGAAGCCCAGGGGATCCTCAAGCAGGCCGACGGCGATCGCGCCTTCTTCGCCGGAACCGCCGACCCACTGGCGCGAAAGGAGAAACGGCTTGAAGCCGTCTTCCGAATGCATCACGGCACGAGCCGCGAACGCGGCAAAGGTCACGAGCAGGCCGGACCAGATCACCCAGTCGCCCTGCCGCGGAAGCTTTCTTCCCCAGGTCAGCGTAATCAAGCCCGCGCCCAGCAACAGGACCAGCGCCGCAACCAGCAGTGACGGAAACTCGTGCAGGATCGTCATTGTTTCAGTGACCGAAGCTCTTCTATGTCGTTTTTGTCCTTCAGGTAGAACAACCGCACCGCGAGCGCGTAGCCGGCGACGAGCTGGCCCACCCCTCCCAGCGCGATCAAGAACCCGAACACGTGACCGTTGACGCGCGCCCCGGAGGAAGCTCCTGCCAGGACGAGCGTCATGGAGGCGCCGAGAACCAGCATCTGCACGCCGAGCAGGGTGCCGAGAAGCGTCCGGCGGGAAATGATGCAGACCAGCCCCATCGCACCGATAATGCCCGCGACGACCATGATCATGGCTTCAGCTCCTCTTTCCGCTCGCCCCGATCCATCGGTTCAGGCCGCGCCAGGACTCCGCCGCCGACCAGAACCATGAGCAGCGTGAAGGCGAGCACCTCGAGCGAGAGCAGGTGATCCTCGGTCAACGCCTTGCCGAGCGCGGGAAGATCGTTTCCGGAAACCGGCACCTCGAGCATCGGGGCATCGATCGTTCCGGAACCCAGCGCGATGAGCCCCGCGAAAGAAACGCCGATGGCGAGCCCGAGACCGTAAAACAGCGCCCGCTTGCGATCGAAGAACCCTTTCTGTGAGCCATATTCCCCGAACATCACCGCGAAGAACACGAAAGAGATGGCCACGAGCGTGGAGGTCACCCACTGGACGATCGCCAGCGTCTCGGCGCCGATCGTAAGGTAGATGCCACCCGCCCCGAGACCGGCGATCCAGAGCGCTAGGGTAGCCCGCCGGATATCACGAACGAAGGCGGCGACCGTGACCGCCGCCAGCGTGGCTGTCGCCAGAAATGCGATGATCACGGGAACACCTCGTCATTCTCCGCCTGCTGGCGCATGGCGGCCCATTTCGCGCGTTGCTCCGCCGTCACGAACCCGCGACCGAAGCTCGCCACCAGGTCCTTGAGTTCATAAACGGAGCCCTCGAACTTTTTGGAATGCACGAGCGACTGCGGGTGACAGACTTCGACGCAGAGGCCGCAGAAGACGCACTTCGAATAATCAATGTCAAATCGTGCGACCCAGAGCTTGCTCTGGTCCGCGCCCGCCTCGGTATCGACGCGGATGCACTGGACCGGGCAGATCTTCTCGCACTCCTTGCAACCCGTGCAGCGATCGATGTCATTCACGAGCAGGCCGCGGCTGCGTGCCGGCAAATCATCCGCGGTGCGCGAGGAGACCGGGTCGGGATACTGCTCGGTGACCTCCTTGCGTTGCTCACCCACGCCCCAAAGGTAAGGCACTGCCGTAATGAGCGAGCCCCAGATCGACTGAAAGCGCCGATAAACGTCCTGGAGGTACTCTCGGATCGCCGAAAAAACCGAGCCTCTCATGGCAGATACCCCCAGCCGCTCCAAAGCGCCGTGCCGATCAGAGCCAGCAGGGCGAAGGGGCTCAGCACCTTCCAGGAGAAATCGGTGACCTGGTCCACGCGTCCCCGCGGACTCACGCGCGCGAAGCTGATCACAAGCAGCATCAGCACGAACGTCTTCGCGAGAAGCCAGCCAACCTCGAGCGCCAGAACCAGCCACAGGCGTCCCTGCTCGCGAAGCAGCTCCGCGAGGCCGAATGGCAACGTCCAGGCTCCGAGAAAGATGACAACCGCGATCACCGACCAGAGGAAGAAGCCGTAAAAGCGGCCCAGCCGGAAAAGACTCAGCCGCCGCCCGAAAAGGTGGGACGAAACCCCGCCATGAATATCCTGCGTCGATAGCGCCGCATCCATCGGGGGGACCGCCAGCATGACCAGGCCACCCAGGACAAACACCACGAACGCGATGAACTGGAACGGATCGCACAGCGCGGTCCAGGTAAGCGGGGAGGCGGTCTGTGCGCCCGCCAGCGTGCTCCAGCGGAATTCGCCGGCGTGAATGCCGGCGCAGATCACGGCAATGAGCGCGGGAAACGCGCCGGCCAGCGCCTGTGCGGCGACGCGGACGCCGCCGAACCAGCCAGGGACCGAGCCCTGGCTGAAGCCGAGAAGCATCGTCCCGAGCGCCAGCACGAGCGCCGCCCACAGCGGCAGGAAGGCACTCATGTCCGTGTTGACGAGCAGCGCGCTCGAGCTCAACGGGATCACCGCCACGGTGGAATACAGCGCCATCGTATGGACGCCGAGCCATAGCGCCTCGCGCCAGTTCCACTCGGCGCTCGAGGCCTCCTTCTGCAGGAGCTTGAGAAGATCCGCCAGGGGCTGAAGCATGCCCGCCGGTCCGGCTCGGTTGGGACCGACGCGAGCCTGAAAGTCAGCGCTCAGCTTCCGGTCCAGGTAGGACATGATGGCGCCGCTCGGCAGAATGATGGCCCCGTAGATGAAGACGAGCCCCAAGGCCGCGAGCAGCCAGGTCGGCAGCGCGGCCGCCAGATCCGAGGAGTTGGCGAGAAAGGCGATCCAGGAGTTCTCCGGTGGCAGCGCGCTCATCGATCAGCCTCCGCCAGACAAAGATCAAGGCTGGCGATCACAACCGGAAGGTCCTCGATCGCGAGCCCGCGGACAATTTCCGGCAACAACGTGAGATTCGCGGAGGTAGGAACGCGGAACTGCACCCGCGCGGGGAAGCGGCCGCCATCGGAGACGACGTGACAGCCCAGCAGACCACGCGAGCTCTCGACCCGCGCGTAACTTTCGCCATTGGGCACCTCGAAATCACGATCGATTCTCATGCGGGAGAACTCGCCCTCTGGAACCGTTTCGGCGACGTCCTTGAGGATTTCCAGGCTCTGCGAAAGCTCGCGCAGCCGGACCAGAAACCGATCATGCGCATCCCCGAGCCTGCCCGCTTCGCCCCGCCCGACGGGCACCTCGAAGTCGAGCTTGTCGAAGCCGATGTACGGATGCGCCTTGCGGGCGTCAAAGGCGAGGCCCGCGGCGCGCGCATTGGGTCCGGTCAGGCCGGACTGCAGAGCGAGCTCGCGGGTGATCACCCCGACGCCGGCGGTGCGAAGCAGAAACGAGTGATTGAACGTGAAAAGATCGTTGTACTCCTTGAGACGCGCGCGAAGCAGCTCGGCGACCTCGAGCACGCGTTCGATAAAGCCCTCGGTCACGTCGGCCGCGACGCCGCCGAAGCGGAGGAAATTCAGCGAATAGCGGGCGCCGCTGAGCAGTTCGAACAGGTCGAGGATCTTCTCGCGATCCCGGAGCACGTAATGGATCAGCGTCTCGGCGCCCACGGCGCGTCCGACCTTCACGATATAACCCAGATGCGCGGAAATGCGCGACAGCTCCGAGAGCAGCACGCGGATCGCCTGCGCGCGCGGAGGACAGTCCAAACCGGAGATCTCCTCGACGGCCAGGCACAGTGCGAGCTCGCCGAAGAACGCCGCCTCGGGATCCAGATGATCCGCATAGGCCACGGTCGCGGGCCAGGGATGCAGCTCAAAAGCCTTCTCGAGGCCGCGGTGCAGGAAACCCGTCTCCAGATCGGTAGAGATGATGATTTCCCCGTCGATACGGAGCTTCATTCGCATCGGCCCCGGCAGGGCACCGTGATAGGGGCCGATCTCCCAGGAGGTCAGATCCGTCCGCAAGGTTTCAAGCATCGCGCGACCCTCCATCGCTCGTGCCCACGGGAGAAGGCCGCGAATGCGCTATCTGAAAGAACTCCTGAGGGAAGACGTAGCTCTTACGAAGCGGAAAGCCCCGCCACCCTTTCGGCAGGATCCCGGTCTCACGCTTCCCCTTCCCGAAGCGGATTCCGAAAAGCTCGGAGGCCTCGCGCTCAAACGGAACTGCCATTGGCCACACCGTTCTCACCGAAGGCGCGTCGACCAGCTCATCCTCGGACTTGAGCGCCAGCGTGGCGCGCAAGACAGCGACGACTTCGGTCTGCCGGGAGCGAACGAAGTAGGTCAGAAGCAGGGCCTCGTCGAGCTGGGCCACCGAAAGATTCTCAAGCCAATCGAGCCGCAGCTCCGGATCCGAACTCAGCGCCTCGGCCACCGCAGCGATGGAACGCGCCTCGATCCAGATGGCGTGTTTGCCTCCACGCCCGAAACGCGCCTTTTGCAGCACCGCTCCGGGAACCGCCTTATTGAGCTTTGAAATGAGGGCGGCTGTTTCCATTGATCTTTTCCTGAAGGGCAATGAGTCCGTTCATAATGCTCTCGGGCCGGGGGGGACACCCGGGCACGTAAACGTCCACGGGAATGATCCGGTCCACGCCGGGCACCACCGAGTAACTGTATTCCGGCGCGAACATCCCGCCGCAGTTCGCGCACGCGCCGAGTGCGAGCACGTGCTTGGGAGAGGGCATGGCGTCGTAAACCGCCTTGAGATGCGGGGCGACCTTGTAGGAGACGACACCCGTGACGATCAGCAGATCCGCCTGGCGCGGATCGACCTGCGGAATGCAGCCGAAGCGCTCGAGGTCATAACGGCTTCCCGCCGCGTTCAGGACCTCGTCAGCGCAGCACGAGGAGCCCGTGGTCGTGTACCAAAGCGAATTCGCGCGCGCCCACTTGAGAAGCTTGCCGACGGTGGAAACGTAGAAAGCGCCGCTCTTCATTCACGCTCCTTCGCGCACGGAGAGGCTCCGGCGTCGCCGCTCTGATAAGTCTTGAGCCAGCTGAGATCGCCCTTTTTCGCGGAGTAGAGCAGGCCCAGCGCCGTGAGCGTGCCGAGGCTCACGATCGCGATCAACGCCCGCGACAGGGCGAAGTCGTCCGCGCCCTTTTTCAACATTCCCGCGCAGGGAATCAGCGCTAGCCCCAGCGCGATCAGTACGAGCCCCGCGTTCACGCCGAGAAAAAAGCGCGCATTGATTCGCTTGCCCAGAACGGTTTCATTGACGGCGGGGACTTCGTCGAGGACTTCCTGAACGAGGCGCTTGCGCGGTCTCTTCTTGAGAACGAGGAAAGAAACCAGCGCCAACGCCGCGGGAATCCCGAGGGCCAGCAACGCTGACAGGAAAATCACGTAATAGACATTCCAACTACTGGGCATAGGTCCCTTATCGATTGAAAAGCTCGCGAAAAGATTACTGAAGTTGAAATTTCATGTCAAGGTAAGTAGATTGACTTAAATGCGATCCAGCAGAATCGCAACCATCCTCCGATCTGCCCTGGAACTCCCGGAAGCCCAGCACGAGCCAGTGAGGGTCCAAGGCGCATCTTCCTCGGCCCAAGCCCTGCTTTTGGCGCGGTATGCCCAGCGCCTGGCGCGGCCCGTGGTCGTGCTTTGCCCGACGGACGACGCGGCCGCCGACCTCGCGGCCGACCTCGAATGCCTGAGCGCGCTGACTGAGCGAGCGCCCCTTCCGGTTTGGCAGCTTCCGACCTGGGAGCAATCCGCCTATAGCCCGATCGCGCCTTCCATTCGTGTTCGACTTGCCCGGCTAGCGGCTCTAGGAGCGCTGACCTGGGAAAAAGGGCCTGCGGTCATCATGACCACCCTTGCGGCGGCTTGCCAGGCAACCCTTCCTCCCGCGACCTTCCGGGAAGCGACGCTCGACCTCAAGGTCGACCAATCCCTAGCGTCCCGCGAACGCCTGATCGCGCGGCTGCTGGACCACGGCTACCTCCGCGTCGACACGGTCGAAGATCCCGGTACCTTCGCCATCCGAGGTGAGATTGTCGACCTCTTTCCGCCTCAGCTGAGTCGGCCCGTCCGGCTCGAGCTCTTTGATGACGTTATCGAAAAGATCCGGTTCTTCGACCCGGCGACCCAGCGCACCTCCGCCGACGCGATCACCGAGCTCAGGGTTCTCCCGGCGCGCGAGGTCCTGGTCAATGCAACGACCACCCCGCGAATCCGCGAGCAGCTCAAGGAGCGGGCCGATGATCTCGCCGTGCATCGGAGCCTCCGCGACCCGGTGCTCGCTTCGGTTCAGAACGGCAATCATCCGGACCATTCCGACGGCTGGGCACCCTTCGCGTATGAAGCACCCGGGCGGCTCTGGGATTACCTGACCGAAGGGAGTCCGGTCGTATGGTCGGACGAGCTGGGAACCCTTCAGGCGTGGGACGAGTTCCGCGAGGAACAGCATCGCCTGGCTTCCGATGCGCCCGCGGCTGGACTGATCCTGCCGGATCCCGAAGTGCTTTTCGGCTGGAATGCGGCCATCGAGCGACGTGTCCGATCGCTCAGCCGGCTTTATCTGGATCGGATCCAGCTCGCCGACCTCGAGTCAGTCGAACAGGAAAAAGCCGATGCCGTCGTCGATGCGCCCGAGGATAGCGAAGAAAAACTCTCCTTGCGACACCGGGTCTTTGTTCGCGAAAATTCGGATCTCGGGGCGGGAAGCCGGCATTCGCTTGAGGCGCTGGAGCCTCGTTTCCGACTCTGGAAACGCCAGGGCTTCAGCGTGGTCGCGCTCGCCTCGACGCAAGGGCAGCTCGAACGCATCCGCTTCCTGCTCGAAGAGCGCAACCTCACCTGCAGGATCCGGGATGCGGGGTCCGAAAACGCGCTCGAGCCCTCGGTCATTCACCTGGCGCTCGGAAGCCTGAGCGAAGGCTTCCGCTGGCCCGCCGAAGGACTGGTCGTCGTTACCGAAAGTGAAATCCTCGGCACTCGCCATCAGCGCGGACCGCGACGAAGCGCCAGGAGCTCCGGCTCGGCCTCAAAGGACTGGGCCGGGCTCCAGGCGCTCTCTGATCTCGCCGTGGGGGACTTCGTCGTTCACGTCGACCACGGTATCGGCCGCTATCAGGGCCTCGTGCGCCTCGATCTGAGCGGCGCGCCGAGCGACTTTCTGCTCTTGGAGTACGCCAACAAGGATCGCCTCTACCTGCCGGTCTATCGGCTCAATGTGGTGCAAAAATACGTCGGCGCCGGCGAATCCGTCGCGCTCGACCGCCTCGGGAGCCAGCAGTTCGCCAAAACCAAGGAGAAGGTCAAGGACTCGGTCAAGAAGCTCGCGGTGGACCTCGTCCAGCTCTACGCGCAGCGGAAGATCCGGCCTGGCTTCCGCTTCTCGCCGCGTGACGGGCTCTTCCGCGAATTCGAGGCCCGCTTCCCGTTCGACGAGACGCCGGACCAGACCAAGGCCATCGACGACATCATGTCGGATCTCGAATCCGGCAAGGTTTCAGACCGCCTCGTCTGCGGGGACGTCGGCTACGGAAAAACGGAGGTGGCGATGCGGGCCGCTTTCCGCGCGGTGACGGACGGAAAGCAGGTGGCGGTGCTCGTGCCGACGACTGTCCTGGCCTTCCAGCACGAGCAGTCATTCAAGACGCGCTTCAAGGATTACCCGATCACGATCGAATCCATTTCCCGGTTCAAGACTCCCAAAGAACAGAAAAGCATTCTCGAATCGCTCGCGTCGGGCAAGCTCGACATCGTCATCGGAACGCACCGCCTGTTCTCCCGGGACGTGAAGTTCAACGACCTCGGACTCATCATCGTCGATGAGGAGCATCGCTTCGGGGTCGAGCACAAGGAACGCTTGAAAGCACTGAAGGTCGATACCCACGTCGTCACCCTCACGGCGACGCCCATCCCGCGCACTCTTCATATGGCCCTGTCGGGTCTCCGCGACATCAGCCTGATCAATACCGCGCCCGTCGATCGCCTGCCGATCCGCACCTATGTCTCGAAGTTCGACGACTCGCTGATCCAGCGGGCGCTCGAGTTCGAGCTCGGCAGGGGAGGGCAGGTCTTCTTCCTCCATAACCGCGTGCAGTCCATCGCGGAGATGGGCAAGCGCCTCTCGGAGCTCGTGCCCAAGGCGCGGATCACCATCGCCCACGGCCAGATGGGCGAAGGGGAGCTCGAGAAAAAGATGCTCGAGTTCTACCGCAAGCAAAGTGACATCCTGCTTTGCACGACGATCATCGAATCGGGCCTCGACGTTCCGTCGGCGAACACGATCATCATCAATCGCGCCGACCAGCTCGGGCTTGCGCAACTTTATCAGATCCGTGGCCGCGTCGGGCGAAGCCAGCAGCGCGCTTACGCGTACCTTCTGATACCGGCCGAGGGCGCGGTCAGCGGGGACGCCAAACGCCGGCTCGAGGTCATCCAGCGGTTCGTCGAGCTCGGCAGCGGCTTCAGCATCGCCTCGCACGATCTGGAGATCCGTGGAGGCGGGGATCTGCTCGGCCCGCAGCAGTCAGGGCACATCGCGGCCGTCGGCTTCGACCTTTATACGGAGCTTCTCGAAGAGGCAATCCGCGAGCTCGAGGGCAAGCCCCTCGAGGACCCCGAGCAGTCGCGGCGAGAGCCCGAGATCAAGGCACCGTTCCCGGCGTTCCTCGCGGAGGAGTACGTTCCGGACATTCACCAGCGCCTCTCGCTCTATCGCCGCTTCTCGGCCGCCGCCTCCGAACCGGAGCTCGATCGCCTGGAGGAGGAGCTCAAGGATCGCTTCGGCGCGCTGCCGCTCGAAGCGCAAAACCTGCTCTGGATGATCCGCGTGAAGATCCTGCTCAAGCGCCTGGGGATCGACGTACTCACCGTCGGCCCCGAGAAGGTCTCACTTGTGCCAGGCCCGGTGAGCAGGCTCGATCCCGTGCGCGCGATCGCCATCCTCTCGAGCCGGCCTGATCAGCTTCAGCTCCTGCCGGACTCCAAGCTCGTCGCGCGTGTGCCCACCGGTAACTTGCGGGATCTTTATTTCGGCCTGGAAAAGCTGTTCAAGGACCTGACTTGAACGCTGACCCGCCACCGTCAGAAATTTGGCGCTCTAAGGCGGGGATTTGCGAAGCCGCAAAAAGCTGCTACCTTTTTGATGTAATCCAACCACAGGAGATCCTCTATGAAACGCGGACTGACCGCCCTCATCGCTTGCGCCATCGCCATTCTCGGAACCCAGGGCGCCTTGCTGGCCGCCACTGAGCTCGCCCGCATCAACAACACGGTCATTACGCTGGAGGACTTCAACAAGAAGTACCAGGAGAATTTGAAATTCTTCCAGTTCCGCGCGCCGAGCCGCGCCGGGGTGCTCGATGATCTCGTCAAGCGGGAGCTGGCCGTGCAGGAGGCCCGCCGTCTCGGCCTCGACAAGAACCCGGAGATCATCGAGCGGATGAACACGGTTCTCTACCACGCGCTGCTCGATCGCCAGCTCTCCAGCGCGTTCGAAAAGATCCAGATCTCCGACAGCGACGCCAAGTCGTTCTACGACAAGAACCCGGACATCCGCACCAGTCACGTCTTCGTCGCCGTACGCGGGGACGCCAAGCCCGAAGAGGTCAGTGCGGCCCACGCCCGAATCAAGAAGATCCTCGATGAGCAGGTCCGGCCGGGCAAGCTCGGCTTTGCCGAGATTGCGCAGCGCTTCTCGGACGGGGTTGCGGCCCCGATGGGTGGCGACATCGACTATCAGAGCAAGGACAAGCTCGACCCCAACTACTATAACGAAGCCCTCAAACTTCGCTCCCCCGGCAAAGTGACCGGGATCGTACGGACCCAGTTCGGCTTCCATATCATCAAGCTCACGGGCATCCGCCCCTGGGAAGATACCGACAAGGCGCAGGTGAAGCGACTGCTGTTCGACCAGAAGCGCGGGGAAATCTACGAGCGCTATATGAAAGACCTCCGCCAGAAGGCGCGGGTCACCATCAACGGCAGCCTGATCAAGGAATAGCGGGCGACGCGGGGCGAAATCCGCAAATTCTTGCGGAAATCCACGGAGGTGTGCCAAAAAGGGGGGACGATGAAGACTCCTCTTTCGCGCCTCGCTGTGCTCTTGACCCTAATGGCTTCCGGGATGACGGCTGCCCAAGCCGCTCCCGTGCTCCTCGACCGGCTCGAAGCGTCCGTGAATTCGACGCTGATCCTCAACTCGGATATCAGCCAGTTTCGAAAGACCGAAAAGCTGAGATCCCAGCTCGATCCGCTCTTCAGCGGCACCGGGGTCGCCGCCAAGGGTCCCACCGCGACCGATAGAGAGATCGTCGACTTCCTGATCGACGAAAAGATCATCTCCCAGCAGTTCCCGGTGACCGACGCCGAGGTGGACCAGGAGATCAACTCCATCCAGGCGAACAACCGGATCGACCGCACGGCGCTGAAGTCGGCGCTCGCCCAGCAGGGCTTCGCCTTCGAGGACTACTTCGAGCTGATTCGCGCCAGCGCCAGCAAACGCAATCTCATCGACCGCGATATCCGCACGAAGGTGAGCGTGACGGACGCTGACGTGAAGAATTTCTTCTATAACAAATACTCGAAGGACACGGCCTCGCGCTCCTACAAGCTGAAGATCATCGTCGTCTCGGTCGCGAATCACAAGACCGGAGCAGCCGCCAAGGAGGCCGCCCTCATGGCCCGCAAGGCTCTGCAGGAAGGGCAGGCCTTCGAGGACGTCGCCAACCGCTACAGCGATCACTCTTCGGCGGATACCGGAGCGGATCTCGGCACAGTCACCGAAGAGCAGATGTCCCCGGCCATCCGTGCCCAGGTCAAGAAGCTGCAAATCGGTCAGGTCAGCGAGGTGTTCGGCGATCCCGCCTCCGCCTACTACATCCTCAAGCTGGTGGACGTCGAATCCGGTGAGTCCGCCCGCCTCGAAAAGATGAAGGAGGAAATCCGCAATCAGCTGATGGCCTCCGAGTACCAGCATCAGATCAGCCTTTGGCTCGATCGGCAGCGCCAGAACGCGTTCATTCATCGCGCCGGGGCCAAATGATTCTCGCGGTCACTCCGGGCGACCCGGCGGGGGTAGGCCCCGAAATCGTCTGGAAGACCCTGCGGAGCGGGGACCTGCGGAAGCGCGGTATTTCCCTGCTGTGCGTGGGAGCGCGCGAACCGTTTGAGCGGCTGGGCGCCCCCATCGTCGAGACGACCGAGGCCGAACTTTTTTCGCGATCACGCCTCATACCTCCCTCCTCGCGTCGCCCCGTCGTCTGGCTGCTACCGGCTCCCGTCAAGTCCACGGGTTTTCTGCCGGGCTTCCAGTCGGGCTGGTCCATCGAACGAGCGACCCGCCTGGTGCTTAAGCGGCGTGCCGCCGCCCTCGTCACCGGGCCGATCAGCAAGGAACGGCTCAATCAAGGCGGCTTTGCTTTTCCCGGACACACCGAGTTTCTGGCCGATCTTTGCGGGGGCAAGGAAGTGACGATGATGCTCGCCAACGAGCAGCTGCGGATCACGCTCGTCACCACCCATGTGGCGCTCGAAGACGTACCGCGGGCCCTCACGCGCGAAAGCCTGCGCCGGGCGATCGCTCATACCGTGTCCCACCTTCGCGACTGGTGGGGCATCCGCAAGCCGCGAGTGGGTATCGCCGCGCTCAATCCCCACGCCGGCGAGAACGGCCTGTTCGGCAGGCAGGAGCTCCGGCTCCTGAACCCGGAGATCAAGGCCCTTCAAAAGGCGGCTCGTGGCCGATATGAGCTTCACGGCCCGCTTCCGGCCGACACCCTTTTCGCCAACCATATCCTGGCCGCCCCGAAGGACCGTTTTGATGCCGTGGTCTGCATGTATCACGATCAGGGCCTGATCCCGGTCAAGCTTCTGGATTTCCGAAACACCGTCAACGTGACACTGGGCTTGCCCATCATACGGACCTCAGTGGATCATGGAGTGGCCTTCGATATCGCCGGGACTGGCAAGGCCGATCCGTCGAGCTTCCGCGCCGCGGTCGAGCTCGCCGCACGCCTGGCCTCCCGCGCCTCAAGACAGGAGAAACGCTGAATGAAGCCCCTTGTGATCAATAAATCCATCTTTCGGGAATACGACATCCGCGGGATCGCGGGGCGGGACCTGACGCCGGAATTCGCCGAGCTCCTCGGCGAGGCTTACGCCCATTATCTTCGGGGACGCGTCCAGTCGGGCAACCGTCGGCTGAAGGTTTCCGTCGGTCGCGACTGCCGGCTCTCAAGCGACAGCTACGCCGAAGGACTCGTGAAAGGAATGCTTCGCGGCGGCCTCGATGTCGTGCGCCTCGGCGTCTGTGCCACGCCGCTCACGTATTTCTCGATCTTCCACCTCGACCTGGATGGCGGCATCATGGTCACGGGCTCGCACAATCCGGCCGATTACAACGGCTTCAAGACGTGCGTCGGCCGTGACACCATCCATGGCTCGCAGATCCAGGAGCTCCGCCAGCTCATGGAAAAAGCCCTCCACGTGCCTTTCTCCATGGCCCAGGCGGGCACGGTCTCCGACTATGCGATCATTCCGGCTTACCTGGATCATCTGGTCAAGGGTGCGCGCCCGCTGAAGCCGATGAAAATCGTGCTCGACGCCGGCAACGGCACGGCGAGCACGATCGCGCCCGAGCTCTTCCAGCGCCTCGGCGCCCAGGTCGTGCCGCTCTACTGCGAGCTCGACGGCCGTTTCCCGAACCATCACCCCGACCCCACGGTTCCCGCCAACCTCAAGGATCTCGTGGCGCGCGTCCGGAGCGAAAGGGCGGACTTCGGCGTCGCCTTCGACGGCGATTCCGATCGTATCGGCGTCGTGGACGAAACGGGCCGCATCGTCTTCGGCGATGAGCTGATGGTCGTCTACTCGCGGGATATCCTCAAGGAGCGGCCAGGGGCCACGATCATCTCCGAGGTAAAATCGAGTCACCGCCTTTACAACGATATCGCCGCCAAGGGCGGCCGCCCACTGATGTGGAAGACGGGCCACTCGCTGATCAAATCGAAAATGAAGGAGACGAAGGCCGCGCTCGCGGGCGAGATGTCCGGCCACGTCTTTTTCGCCGATCGCTACTTCGGTTACGACGACGCGATCTACGCCGCGATGCGCTTCTACGAAATCGTCTCCGCATCGAACGGCAAAGCGTCAGCGCTGATCGCCGACCTCGAGCCGGTCGTCGCCACGCCGGAGATCCGCGTGGACTGCGAGGAAGACAAAAAGTTCCGGTTGGTCGAGGAGACGCGCAAGCGCCTGGCGACCGCCGGAAAGTCCACCGACATCGACGGGGTGCGGGTCGACTTCGGGGACGGCTGGGGCCTGGTGCGGGCGTCCAACACCCAGCCGGTACTCGTCCTGCGCTTCGAGGCCCCGACACAATCCCGGCTCAATGAGATCCGATCCGTGGTAGAAGGAGCGCTCAAGGAGGCCGCCCGAGCCATCGGCCATCCGCCCGTGGACACGGCTTGAGGGAAATGGCCCAGAAGAACGCACCCAAACGAACTGAAGCGCCGCCAGTCGACAACGATGAAGCGATCGTCGTCCGCGGCGCCAAGGTCCATAATCTTCAGAACATCGACGTCGTCATTCCGCGAAACTCGCTCGCGGTGATCACTGGGCCCTCGGGCTCCGGAAAGTCCTCGCTCGCGTTCGACACCATTTACGCCGAGGGCCAGCGTCGGTATGTCGAAAGCCTTTCGGCTTACGCCCGCCAGTTCCTCGAGCAGGTCGGGAAACCCGACGTCGAATCACTCACGGGCCTGAGTCCGACGATCTCCATCGAGCAGAAGACGACGAGCTACAACCCGCGCTCGACCGTGGGTACCGTCACGGAGATTTATGATTATCTCCGTTTGCTCTACTCACGCCTGGGCAAGCCGTTTTGCTGGAGCTGTGGCAAGCCGATCCGCTCGCAGTCGCCGCAGCAGATCGTCGATCATGTTCTCTCCTCCGAAGAAGGCCTGAAGCTCTCCATCCTGGCTCCCATCGTCCGCGGACGGAAGGGGGAGTACCAGAAAGAGCTGATTCAGCTTCGCCAGCGTGGCTTCGTGCGGGTGCGCATCGACGGTGAGATCCTGGACCTCTCCGAGGAGATCCGCCTCGACAAGAACAAGAAGCACGACATCGACGTCTACATCGATCGGCTGGTGATCAAGGGCGACCGCGGCGTACTGGCGACCCGAGTCAGCGACTCGGTGGAGCTGGCCTTGAAGCTGGGCGACGGCCAGATCGTGCTCGAAACGCTCACCGGCGGCAACCGGATTGAGGCTCTCATGTCCGAGAAATTCGCCTGCCCGGACTGTCACGTGAGCTACCCGCCGCCGGAGCCGAGAACTTTCTCTTTCAACAGCCCGATGGGCGCCTGCCCTACCTGCGATGGCCTCGGCGTGGATCCCTCGCTATCGGAGGAAGACGAGGAGGACTCCGATGACGACGAGGATTCGGAGCTGACCCACGAGCCCGCGCACGACGGCGCTCCCTGTCCTGAATGCCACGGCGCCCGGCTTCGCAAGGAAAGCCTCCATTTTCGCATCCAGGAACGCAATGTCGCCGAGCTCTGTGCCCTCCCGCTGAACGAGCTGGGGCGCTTTTTCGAAACTCTTTCGCTCACGGATCGCGAGCGGATGATCGCCGAGCGGATCCTCAAGGAAATCCAGGAGCGGCTTCGCTTTCTCAACCAGGTAGGGGTGGACTACCTGAGCCTCGGGCGCCCGGCGCAGTCCCTTTCCGGCGGCGAATCACAACGCATCCGCCTGGCCACGCAGATAGGCAGCTCACTCGTCGGGGTGATCTACGTTCTGGACGAGCCGAGCATCGGTCTGCATCAGCGGGACAATAGCCGGCTCATCGCGACGCTCAAGCGCCTGCGAGACCTTGGCAACACGGTCCTGGTCGTCGAGCACGATCGGGACACGATGGAGGCGGCTGACTGGATCGTCGATCTGGGCCCGGGCGCCGGGGTCCTGGGCGGACACGTCGTCGTCGCCGGTACGCTCGACGATGTTCTGCGCTCCAAGCCGAGCATCACCGGCAAGTACCTGCGCGGCGAATTCGAAATTCCCGTGCCCAAGCTCCGACGCCCCTGGTCCAAGGATCGTACGATCCGGATCGAGCGCGCGCGCCTGAACAACCTCGCCGATGTCACCGTGGACTTTCCGCTCGGGGTCTTCACCTGTGTGACCGGGGTCTCCGGAAGCGGCAAGAGCACCCTCATCATCGACACGCTCTACCGCCTGCTGCTCAAGGAGCTTTACCGGGTCGACACGGGCGATCCGCGAGTCGGCGGCGTGCGTGGGCTCGAGCACATCGACAAGGTCATCGACATCGATCAGAGCCCCATCGGCCGCACCCCGCGCTCCAATCCAGCGACCTACACGGGACTTTTCAGCCTCATCCGCGATCTTTTCGCTGGCCTTCAGGAGTCGCAGGTCCGGGGCTACGGCCCGGGCCGATACTCCTTCAACGTCAAAGGCGGTCGCTGCGAGGCCTGTGAGGGCGACGGCGTGACGAAAATCGAGATGCACTTTCTGCCGGATGTCTTCGTCCAATGCGAGGTATGCAAAGGACGGCGCTACAACCGCGAAACGCTCGACATCCGCTACAAGGGCAAGAACATCGCGGACGTTCTCGAGATGACGGGTGCGGAGGCGTACACCTTCTTCGACGCGATACCGTCGATCAAGGCGAAGCTCAAGGTCCTCAACGACGTGGGCCTCGGCTACCTGCACCTCGGGCAAAGCGCAACGACGCTCTCGGGCGGGGAGGCGCAACGGATCAAGCTTTCAAAGGAGCTCTCCCGCCGAAGCACCGGCCGCACGGTTTATATCCTCGACGAGCCTTCGACGGGCCTCCACTTCGATGACGTCAAGAAGCTCGTGGCCATTCTTCAGGCGCTGGCCGACCAGGGCAATACGGTCATCGTGATCGAGCACAACCTCGACATCATCAAGGTGGCCGATCACGTCATCGATATGGGCCCCGAGGGAGGCTCGGGCGGCGGCAGGGTCATCGCGGCCGGAACGCCCGAAGAGGTGGCGGCCTCAAGCGCCAGCTACACCGCCCAGTTCCTCAGACGTTGTCTCTGAAGCTCAACGACCACGAACGATCGTGCAGTACTTCGACCAGACGCCAACGTACGTCGTGAACGAGTCGTCCACCGAGGTGATCATGGTGATCGCGCCGTTGCGCCGTGCCGTTTCGATGCTGGCGTCCCCTTGGGCGACCAGCCCGAGAATCGACGTCGCGCACGCTTCGCCGACGCGATTACCCGCCTGATTGGAAGCCACCGAATGCCCCGCCTGCACCTCGGTATAGGCCAGCCCGATCAATGGACTTCGGATCGACGCACACCCTGCGCACACGAACGCAAGTAAAACGGCCAAGATTCGAGTTGTCATGATAATCGCCCCTTCTGAGGTAACGATTATCCTCCTTAAAGCCGTTCGCTGTAAAGACTAGGGCGCAGAAGTCACGTTCACCGTGAAGCTGACGCCCGTCAGGCCCGAAGCGTTCGCATTCAGGTTAAGCGTCTCCACAATAGAATCGCGGATGAAGAAGCCTGCGTAGACCACACCTGGAGGCAGAGTCAAGAACCCGCCCAAAGCCGTCGTACAGGCGCCATCCGTGAAGACCTGTGCGGAACCCAGCCCGCCCAGCGTCACATCCGTCGAAGTTCCGCTGTAGGTCGGCAGGAACACCGAATCCCTCAGGACCACCCGGGCGTAGTGACAACTCCCGGCAGAGATCGATCCCGGGATCTCAAAACTCAGCTGTGTCGGGGCGCCTCCGGACGTCAGATAGAACGCCCGCGTATTGTCGGGGAGCGCACTGCTGACATCATGCGCGGTAAGCGACGCCGCGCCCGCCGTTCCGTAGCTGTAATAGAACTGTCCCGAGATACTGGTGCCGCCTGAGATATAAGCCGAGCTGAGCACCGTCGTACAGCCGCTGTCGGAGTAGAAGCTCCCCAGCCCGGCGGCCGAGAGCGCCACCTCGATCGCGGAGGCTGCATTCGCGGGACTCTCGTCCCCATTACGCAACTCGATCGTCAACGGTCCCGCGCAAGCGCCCGCCGGTGCCGCATCCGGCCCGGTCCAAACCAGCTTCTGGGAGCCGCCGCTCGGGTTGAAATTGACGGTCCGGAAGTCCTGGAGCATCCCTGTGCTGTACGCCTGCAGATCGAAGCTTCCCGACACGGAGGAACGATAATAGAAGCCCGCCACCGCCGTCGAAACCGGGATGGTCACGAACGAGATCGGCGTCGTGCAGGAGGGGTCCTGATAGAAATCGCCGGAGGAATTCGTATCGGTGAGGCTCACAGTCGTGGCCGTCGGCACGGGCGCGTCGTCGTAATGCCCGTCCTTCGCCCGGATCTGGTAGAACGCACAGGAATTGACCGGCGTTTCACTCCAGCCATCCAGCCACAGGGCGATCGGCGCCCCTTCGTTGCCAAAGGCCATCTCCCAGCTGCCGGCTGTCAGGCCGCTGCCGCTGACCGTGACTGAGATGATCTGAGCGATCGTGTTCTTGACGTGGAAGCCCACGAGGCTCGAACCCGCCGCGACGGTAACCGTGCTGACCGCCGCGCCCGAACAGGCGCTGTCCGCATAGAACACGGTATTTGCGCCGCCCGAAAGATTCAGGGTCACCGCGCTCGCCGCGTTGACCGGTATGCCCGCCGAGTCCTGCAGCATCGCGCGGACCCACTGGCATTGCCCCACGATCCCGACATCGGAACCGTTGATCGCGACCTTGGCCGCTGAAAGCGCGTCACTGGCAACCACGAAATCGCGATAGGCCTCGCCCAGGACGCTGGCCTGATCAGTCGCCTGCAGGTGCCCGATTGCCGCGATGGTCCCCATGAAGTAGAAGCTCGCGGAGGTAGCGCTCCCGCTCGGGACTGTGACCGTGGACAAGAGGGCCGTGCACGCGGCATCGCTGAAGAAGGAGCCGGATCCGCTGCTCAGGTTCGCCGTAACAGTACCCGTGACGTTGGTCTGGACCCCGTTAAAATCCTGCCCGACCACGCTAAACGGCCCCGCGCAGACATTCACCGTACCCGCTTCCGGCCCGAAGATGCCCAAGCGCGTAGCCGGGCCGCCCGCAACGGAGATCGGGAAGCCGCCATCTCCGCTCCAGAGGTCGGGTCCGCTCGCATGGAGCGATCCACTTCCGCCGCTGAAGGTCTTGAAATAGACCGTGGTCGAAGACAGGCCTATCGGGAAAAGGACGCTGCTCATGCTCGCGGCGCAAGCCGCGTCGGAATAGAACGATCCCGAGAGCGAATGTTGGAGCTCGATGTCAGTCGGGATTTCCATGCCCACGGGCGTCCCGCCGTCATTGACGGCGCTGACCGTATAAGGCACGCATTCGTTGGCATTGATGGAACTCGCGCCCGTGAACTGCAGGCGGCTCGGAATCGATGCCAAGGCATTGAATCCCAAGGTGACCGCTGGCAAGCCACTTCCCGAGCCGTCGGCCGTGAAGTTCCCGATACCGGAGGAGCTCGGCCTGAAGGTGACCATGGCCACCGCCTCCCCCGGAGCGAACGTCGACGAGCTCACGGGCGTCAGGCAGTCATGATCCGTATAGAACGTCATGCCCGAGCCTGACAGACTGAAGGTGGCGCCGCCCGAAACGGGTACCGGAAGACCGCCGTCATTCAACGCCACCATCCCAAAGCCGCGGCAATTGCCGGCCCTGGTCTGACGATGTTCATCGTCGAGGAACACGAACTGGGTCGGGACGCCCACATCGGTCACCGCAACGAGCTCGGCCTTCGCCTGATAGATTCCATTGATGTCGTCAACGAACAGGGTCTCGAGCCCCGGCATCGATGACTTGACATAGTAGCTGGCGCCCATCGCCCCATCAGAGATCTCCAGCTGGGTGATCGGCGTCAAACAAGTTGGGTCGCTGAAGAACTGGGCCGAACCGATAGAAGACAAGCTGAAAGTCGCAACACCGGTTGAGATCGGATTGTTATCACCGTCCCGCCGGGTCACCAGGAAGGCTCCGCTACAGCTATTGGCCGGGAAATTCATCGGGCCCTCGATCTCCGCGCGCGTCGGATCTCCCCAGGAGTTGATGATCGAGAACTGACGAGTCGCTATCAGCCCGCCCGAAGACAGACTGAAGGTAACCCTCTTGGCGGTCGGATTGCGGTACCAGAACTTGGCGTAGCTGGTGCTGGCCGCGACCGTCACGCTGCTAACCTGCGTCGTGCAGGCACTGTCGCCATAGAACAGCCCGCCGCCGGAGCTATCCGAAAGCGTGATGGGCATGGAGGCGCCGACGTCGACCGGCGAATCCATCGTGTCCAGGGTTCGCACTACCATCGCGTGACTGCACTGGTTGGCCAAAGCCTGCTGCTCACCCAGAATCGCCAAGCTCACGGGAGGGCTTTGCGCGAAAGTGATCGCGGAGGAACATCTCAATGGAAGCCCGGGAGCGCGCGCACCAAGGTAAACCACGCCAGCATAGCTGACCTGGACATTGCTGAACGCCGCGACTCCGGCGGCTGTATGAAGCGGGTTTATGGCTGCCGTCACGTTGGACGGAAGTTGATGAGCCTGCCCCGCCAGGATCGTGCAACCTGGATCGAGGTACGCCGATAGCGTGATTGGCAAGGTGCTCGTGGTTACCGTGACAGAGTTCACATCCTGAACGCTGACAGTCACCGAAAAGGCCTGGCCCGCCGTGCCTGAGCCCGGAAGCGTACTGAACGCCAGCTGAGAAGCGATTCCATCCGCGGTAATCGTGAGCGGCTGCGAGACGGTCCCATATCCTCCCGGCGTAATCATCAGAGTATCCACGCCCGGAATCGAGCTTCGGACATAGAAGGATCCGGAGCTGCTTCCTGCCAGGATCTGGATACTCGAAACCGGAGCTGCGCACCCGCTATCGGAGAAGAACTGCGCCGAGCTGGCCGACAGGTTGACCGTGAGATTCGCGTCCGGCGCGGAAATATTGCCGAACGCATCCTGGGTGAGAAGGGTCACCGCCGCCGAACAGACATTGGCAGCAACCGTTTGCGCCGCGGAGGTGATCTGGACCTGACTTGCTGGGCCCGCGGTAAAACTCACCACGCTGCCGGTGAGAGAGATCGGTGTCAGAAGATTCAGGGTCTTGCTTTCCACCACGTTCGAACGCAGCTCGCAGGTCGACGCGCCGGCGACGTCCGTCGCGGAGCAAGCGCTGTAGGTATTGCCGGTGCCCGACGCCTGGAAAGTCGGAACGATGCCTATGAGCGGATTGTTGCCGGAGTCACGCAGCGTGATGGTGATAATCGAAGCCGCTGAGCCGTCGGCTACCACCGGTCCCGATCCGACGATAGACGAGAACGCCGGACTCGCCACCGAAGCGGTGAGGACGATCGGGTTCGAACAGATGCTCGGCAGGCCTGAAGCAGAGGCCTTCAGATAAATGGTCCCCGACGCGCTGTAAGCGACATTGGAGAAGGCAGCCTGACCGGCACTCGACGCCACCGGATTCGTCGCCACGCTCAGAGTCCCGCCGGCAGCCGCCGTACAGCCCGCATCGCTGAAGGCCGCCAGGCTTACCGTAACGGATCCGCTGGCCGGATTCCCTTGGCTGTCGCTCACAGAGACCACGGGGGCAATCGCAAGCGCGGTGCCCGGTACGCCGCCGCTTGAGGGCTGGGTCGCGAAGGCCAGGGTGGCCGCCGGTCCCGTGCCGATTGCAATGGCGAGGGTGGCTTCCGTCAGGCCCGCACCCGAAACTCCGAGACTCACCGACGCCGCTGAGGCGAACTTCAGATAGAACAGCTGGGCGCTCTGATTGGCGGGAATCGTCAGACTCGTCGAACCAGCGCCGCTCGTGCAGCTCGAATCCAGATAGACGGAGCTCCCGCTCACTCCGGAGAGAGCCAACGCCAAATCGTAGGGAACCATCGCGGGACCGCCCGCCTTATCCTGAAGGGAAACCGTATAAGGCGTACATGCCGATATCATCGGCGCGGCCGCCCCCGTGAGAGCGAGCTTCGCCGGCACACCCTTGCCGCTCGGGCAGAACATCGGCTTTGGCGCCGCGGGATCGTAGGCCGCCTTGATCTCGAGGGTCGTGTCACCGAAGACGTTAGCCGTCACACGCCCGATCTCGACCGGCACGTCGATGTCGACTCCTCCGAACTGGCCCACCACCGCATCCGTGATCGCCGGGCATCCGTAGGTGCCGCGGCTCTGAACCGCAAAAAGCTGGAAAACCCGCTCCGCGCCCGAGGGCACGAGAACCTCGAGGCTGCCGCCGGCAACCGGGGCGAGGCCGCCGATCACGCCAGGGTAGGGGAGCTCAGCCGCGCCGCAGGAGGGGATCGCCGGGTTCACCGAAATTTCAGGGCCCGTCACGTTGATGCCGAAGCAGGTGAACTCGTCCAAGGTGGAGGGTGCCGCCGTTCCCAGCAAAGCGTTGGACCCGTTATCAAAGCGCAGCGGCGAGGGAAGCGCGCTGGCGGGTGCTGGCGCCGCGGGGAAGCTGACCCGTACCCGCGCCTGCTCCTCCATTTGAAGTGAACAGCCCGAAGCACCCAGGAGCGCAAGCCCCGAGACGAGGCCGGCAAAGGCCCTGATCAAACGATTTGGCGTTTTCATCGGGTCACCTTGATCGTTACGCGTTTCAAGCCGCCGGCCGGGATGGTTACCGGTGCGGTCGTTTGAGTTACCGGAATGAAGCTCGCGACGTCGGCCACCGGCTGACTGGGCGCCGTACTGAGGACCGGGGCGACGGATTCCGTCACCACGTTCGTCACGATCTCCGCCGTCGTCATCGCGGCAGGCTCTGCTTCCGCCGTTTCCGTGCTCCCGGCGGCCGTCGGCGCTTCCGCGCCAGAAGCCGGCGCTTCGGCCGAGGTCTCCGTGGAGCCTTCCGTAGCGGCTGCGCTCGCCGGAGCTCTTTCACTCTTCTGACCTTGAGCCGAAGAGCTGTTGCCGGACGAGGATTTACTCGCGCTGCCGCTCAGGTTCGTGCTCGCATCGATCACGATCGCCTTCTTGAACGTCGTGTCCGCGACGCGAGCCACCTGGCCCGCCGCTTTCATCTGCTCCGGCTTGAGGTTAACCGCCGCCATCGCCGGGCCCAGCTTCGCATCCGCCGTCAGGCCCTGTCCCGCCGTGAGGTTCAGCATTTGGCCGCCTCGAGGTCTTTCGCCGGGCGCGCGAAGCGCCGGTGTTTCAACCGCGACCTTGCCTTGCAGAACGATGACTTCCATCTTCGGCGCTGGAATATTCGCCGCCGCTTGCTCCAGGCCCTTGGCTGAAGCCATGGGCATCACGGGCGCCGCGAGGGGCTTGCCGGCATTTTGAACGCCGTGAGCGATTTCCTTCATGCTTGAGAAATCCGATCGCACGACAAATTCAGTTCCGCGCACGCCCATCGTCGCGGTCGGCGTTTTGACCCGAAACTTCCCTTTGCCGGTCAGAGGCTTGGTCACAGCCGTCCGCACGGAGCCATACAGCATCGTGACGTCGACTTCGCGGTCACCGCCCTGATTGCCCTTGAAGCCATCCACATGAAAGAGCGACGAAGGCCCGATCTCCACGATCGACTTGTCGTTAAAGAGCAGCTTCACCGCTCCGTTGCTCGGAGTGTTGATGACATCTTTCGCGTTAAAATACGTTCCCGCCTTCAGAAGTTGAGACTTGGCCTCTTTGCCGTCTCCTGCTCTAATAAGGACAGTACCGTTGACGCTAATGACTTTTCCCGCCACCTGAGGTGGAGAATCCGCAGAAAACGCATCCGGCAACGGGTGCAAGAGGAGCGGGAAAATAAAAAGAAATAGGCCGCTTAAAAATCGTTTTTGAGGGCTCATCCGCTATACGTCCTTCGAAGTATATATTAGACCCACCAATACCGGATCTCAAGGATCAAGTATTTGTCGGTCACTTTCAGGAAAATGTTAGAAATGACGCAGAGCGTACTTGCTGGTTTTCTACTCATGGCAATGTCCACCCTGACACTCCCCGGAACGGCCGCCTTAGGAGCTGAGCCCGCGGATCGAGTGGAATCTCACCCGGGGATGCTGCTGGAGGTCGAATACTCCGAAGCGGTGTTCGAGTTCACAAACAAGCGCTACCTCGAAGCGGTGAAGATCCTGGATTCACTTCTCCAGCAGAAGCCGGATCATTTTCAGGCCTTGGAGCTCAAGGCTCTCAGTCTCAAGACCGTAGGCAACGACGCCGCTTCGGTGGACGTCTATGAAAAGCTCATCAAATACAAACCGCGAAACGAGCGCGCGCCCTACCACTTCGAGCTCGGAATGATCTTTTACCGTCAGAAGCGTCTCAAGGAGGCCCGGCCTCATCTGCTGCGATCGATTCAGGGCAAGTTCAACGTGGGCGTCAGTCACTTCTTTCTAGGTTCCATCGACTTCCAGAACAAGGAGTTCAGGGACGCGATCAATCACTACCGCGCAGCGATTCCCGGCGTACCCGACGATCTGAAGGTCGCCTGTCATTACTACATTGGGATGATCCACGCCCAGCGAGGCTACGGCCCTGGCGCCACGCACTCGCTCATGATCGCGCGCGAGAGCGCCGCGCGGATCGATAACAACGACATGGCCCGCGATCTGGGTGCGGCCGCGGCCAAGGCCTTGGCCCCGTATGACAAGGCGACCTGGTTCGGTTCCATCTCCTACCAGCAGCAATATGACGGCAACGTCTCCAATATCTCCTCGAGCGTCTCTCCCGAGGACGCGACCGGCAAGGTCAGCGTCAAAAGCAACATCTCGTTCAACGGCGGATACGTGGGCTCGCCGATGCGGGCCGTGCAGACGATGGCCACGTATCGCTTCAACTTCAACAAGAACTTCAACTCCGATGCACTCGATTACGAGTTCGCCACGAACACCTTGTCCGCCTACTTCACGTTTCAGCCCCTGATGAAGACCAACTTCGGGGTGAAGCTCGAAGGCAACCACGGCTTCCAGAATCGACAGGATCCGGCGACCAGCAAGTACGGCTTCCGCCCATACAGCTACTCCGGCGAGGTCGGGCCCTTCCTTCGCGCGGAGTTCTCCGAGACCCTGCACTTCAGCGCCGAAGCGAACTACCGCGCCCAAACCTTCAACAATGACGGCACGGGCACGAACGTGCGATCGGGCAATCTCATCATCCCGCGGCTCAGCCTGAAGATCGACACGACGAGCATGCAGTTCAACCCGACGATTTCCGGAACCTATGAGCTCAATCGCGCCAGGGGCTCTGACCAGCGATCACGAACCATCCTTGTGGACCTTTCGAACCCCATACCGCTGCCGTCGAGCCACATCCTTAGCCTCGGGATTTCCGCAGCCCTCACGAGCTATCCCGAGCGATCCCCCGAAATCCGGTCCGACACCACCTTGAGCGCGCGCGTCGGCTGGCAGAAGCCCGTCTCGCGCAAGCTCGCCCTCACGGGTGACGCCAGCTATTCGGCGAATCTATCGAATATTCCGACGGTGTACTCGTACAAGAAGCCTACCGTGGCGTTCGGTTTGAACTACTCGCTCTGATACGGCAAAGCCGGCCCAGGCGAGGCCCGGACCGGCTTTTCGATGTTTCAGCGCCGTCTTCGATGGAAGATCGCGATCAGATCTTGATCTTAACGAACGCGATAACGAACGCGTACAGAACCAGCGACTCGATGAGCGCCAGACCGATGATCATCGGAACGAAGATCTTGCCCTGCGCGGCCGGGTTACGCGCGATGCCTTCGAGCGCGGAAGAGGCCGTCCGGCCCTGTCCGATCGCGCCGCCAAACGCGGCGATGCCGATGGCCAGAGCGGCCGCCAGCGAAGCATAAGGATCAGTCGCGGCGGCACCTTCCTGGGCGAAAGCCAGGGTAGCGCCGAACGTCATGACCACCGAGAAAACCACCAAAAGCGCCTTACGAAAGCTCATTCTAAATTCCTTCCTTTCTCTCTAACAAATCAATGATCGTGTGCTGTCGACAGTGAGATATAGACCATCGTCATCAAACAAAAGACGAATGCCTGAATAAAGGCCACAAACAACCCGAGCCCATAAAAAACGATAGGCAGGGCGTAAGGTACCAATCCGCTGAAAACCCCCAGAACCACATGGTCCCCCATGATGTTCCCGCGCAGGCGAAGGCCGAGCGAGAGGGGACGGAAAATATGCGACGCGAGCTCGATAATCAGCATCAGCGGCGCCAGCCACAGGATCGGGCCAAGAAAATGCTTGAGATAGGCCAATCCATGAGCCCGGATTCCCGCGTAATTGTAATAAATGAAAACAAAGACGCCTAAGCCGAGGGTCGTATTGAGATTATCCGTCGGCGGCAGAAAACCGGGAATGAGCCCGATCAGGTTCGAGGTGAAAATGAAGATGAACAGCGTGCCGATCACCGGAAAATAGATCGGGGCGTCGTGCGGTCCAATGACGTTCTCGGTAAGCGCATAGAGCTTTTCCGCGATGATCTCGAAGAAGTTCCGATAGGTGAGCTTGGCGTCCGGAATGAGACCGCCATCCGGGTGCCTCATGACCAGCAGGAGCTGGCTGCGCGCGACGAACGTCGTTACCAGGATCAGCAGCGTGACCAACACCGCCGTCACCACATGGATGGGCGCATGCCCGAGTCCAGGTATCAGTGAGAGCCAGGTGAAAGTGTGCTGTTCATGCATGCCGCAAAACCTTCCGATACCACCAAAGACCGCCTCCGACCGGTACGACGAACAGCGTCGCTAAACCCAACAATATCGAAGGAGTCGGGATATTTTTCCCGATGATCAGAAGGACTCCTAATAACCCAAAGCAAGCTAACTTAAGTGAGCCCCAAGCGAAAGCCTGAAGTAAGCCCTCCTGGTTTTTTTTCGAACCGCTCGCGATAGCCAAGACGAGGATCACGAGCTTACCGGTCGAAAGAAGGTCCGCGAGGCTGATGCCCCATATCACAGCGAGCCAGACCCACGCATTCCCCGCTGGAGCACCCAAAAGACCCAGGATCAGGGCGGCGAACACTCCCCAGACTAGCCCGCTGACACCGAAGATACGCACCGCTTTGCCGAAATCCTCGGCCTGTGGATTATCAAACACTATTTCCAGTCCCTTTCGGAATAGCGGTACAGCCGAACCATCGCGACCGCAAGCCCCGCTATCGAGGTCAGGAGCAGGACCCACCAGGGTCCACCCCATTTCTTCCAAATCAGATAACCGATGCCTATTCCCACCCCGGTGGAAACCAGAACATCCGAGATGATCAGCGAAAAGAGCCCGAGGTTCCTGACCCACTGGGCTCTGTCGCGATCGGCGTCCTTGTCTCTCACGTTTTCACCCCGGGTTTAGCGACTTCTCTGTGCTTTTCGTTCGCGTATTCGGATGAGCTTGATCTCGATCACGTTCGGAGAGGGATAGCTCCCTTTCAGGGCCTCGTACGCATGATAGGCAGCGTCAAGCTGATCCATCTCCTCGAGACATGACGCTATGCCGAACCTGGCTAGTGGCACCATCGTGCTGGTGGGATGGCGTTTCAAAAAGGACTCGAACGCATCCATCGCGTCCTGGTACGCTTCAACGCCGCGGCCACCTTCACCCGGTCGCTGTTCACCGCGAGTGAAGTATGTCACTCCGATTTCATACATCGCCTTTTCGGCCCAGAAGGAACCCGCGAAGCGCTTCATCACTTCGGTGTAGACATGAATGGCCTCGGCAAATTGCCAAAGAAAAAAATGGCTCTTTCCGACCCGGAAAAGAAACTCCGGCGCCTCCGGCGCGTCCGCCTTGAGCTTCAGCAGACTTCGGTAATGAACGATCGCCTGGTCATACTGTTCGGTTTTCGAAAACAGCAGCTCACCAATCTGCTTCTGCGCTTCCCACACCGCCGCGCTATCCTGCGAAGCGTCCGCGAAAGCCCGCAGCTTGACGATCGCATCCCCGTACTCGGAAAGAAAATACGCCTCCGTCGTCGCGGCCCGGTAAAGCGCCATGAGGCCCAGCTTGCCGTTGGGGTCTTTGGCCGCCACCTTTTCAAATTCGGCCACCGCGGCGGCATACTTCTCGTCGGTCCAGAGCTGCTCGGCAAGCAGATAGCTCTTCTTCGTGCCGCTTACACTGCAGCCGGCGAGGCCGCCGAGCCCGAAGAGCGCCAACAGAACGATCGCGGATCGCCTCTTACGGGGTCTCGTCGCCGTGTCCAGCTTCGCCATCCACCACGACGGTCTCGCCGCCGGCGCCAGGAGTCGCCGGCGCCACAGGAGCACCCGCGCCGACCTCTTCGGTTTCGACCGCGCTTTCGGCCATATATTCGAACGACACGACCTTCTCACCCGTGGACATGGTCATGACTCGCACGCCTTGCGTATTGCGGCCCTGCTCGGAGATCTCCCCGACGTGCACACGGATCATCTGGCCTTTGTTGGAAACCAGCATGACATCGTCCTTCGGAAGCACCTGACGCGCGCCCAGCACATCGCCGTTGCGGTCGTTGGACTTCATCGTGATGATGCCCTTGCCACCGCGGCTCTGCAGGCGATAGTCACTCACGGTGGTACGCTTGCCATACCCGCCCTCGGTGATCGTGAGGATCTCGAACGGCTTCGTGTTCTCGGCGTCCAGGACCTCCATGGCCACCACGCGATCGCCTTCGTTCAGGCTCATGCCGATCACGCCACGGGCGGAGCGCCCCATCGGCCGCACCTCTTCCTCGTTGAAGCGGATGCTCATCCCGTCCTTCGAGCAGAGGAAGACGTGGCTCGTGCCCGTAGTGATCTTCGCGCTCACGAGCTCATCGCCTTCGTCGGTCGACACCGCCATGATGCCGGTGTTACGGACATTGCTGAACTCGCTGAGCGCGGTCTTCTTGATGACGCCGCCACGGGTCACCATCATGACGTACTCGCTCTCAGGGAAATCCTTCACCGGCACGATCGCCTTGATCTTCTCGCCGGGCTGCAGCGCGAGCAAATTGACAATCGCCTTGCCCTTGCCGCCACGCGTGCCCTCGGGAACCTTGTAGACCTTGAGCCAGTACAACCTTCCCTTGTCAGTGAAGCAGAGGAGGTAGGCGAGGGTGTTCGTGCGGTAGATCGCCGTCACGAAATCCTCGTCACCCGTGGTGACGCCGCGGATGCCCTTGCCGCCGCGGTGCTGGCTGCGGAACTGACTGGGGTCGGTGCGGCGGACATAGCCGGTATGCGTGATCGAAACGAGCGTCTCCTCGTCGGAGATCAGGTCTTCGGTGTCCAGATCGGCGCTTTCGCCGTACACGATCTGGGTGCGGCGTTCGTCGCCGTAGGACTTCTTCACCTCGAGAAGCTCGTCCTTGACGATCTCGAAAACCAGGGTATCACTGCCCAGGATACGCTTGTACTTCTCGATCAAGGCGAGCACCTGCTGGTACTCCTCGATGATCTTGTCGCGCTCGAGGCCTGTGAGACGATGCAGGCGCATGTCGAGGATTGCCTGGGCCTGGATCTCCGAGAAGCCGAACCGCTCCATCAAGCCGCTCTTGGCCACCTCCGGCGACTTCGAGCCCTTGATGAGGGCGATTACCGGGTCGATGTTTTCCACCGCACGCTTCAAGCCTTCCAAGATATGCGCGCGCGCCTCCGCCTTCCTCAGCTCGAACATCGTGCGCCGGACCACCACGTCCTTGCGGTGATCGACGAACGCCCAGAGCATATCGCGGACGTTGAACGTCTTGGGCTGACCCTGATGAATGGCGAGCAGGTTGATCCCGTAGCTCTCCTGAAGCTGGGTAAGCTTGTAGAGCTGGTTGAGGATGACGTTCGAGTTTTCGCCCTTCTTCATTTCGATGACGATCCGCATGCCCGTGCGGTCAGACTCATCACGAAGGTCGGAGATGCCCTCGATCCGCTTTTCCTTGACCAGGTCGGCGATCTTCTCGATGAGCTTCGCCTTGTTGACCTGATAGGGGAGCTCCGTGACGATGATGCGCTCCCGGTCGTTCTTCCAGGTCTCGATCTCGGCCTTGCCTCGGATGATGATGCTGCCCCGGCCCGTGCGGTAGGCCTCTTTCAAGCCCGCGCCGCCGAACACATAGCCCGCCGTCGGAAAATCCGGACCCTTGATGAACTTGAGAAGCGCGTCCGTATCCTGGGCCGGGTTGTCGATCAGCGAAATAGTGGCATCGACCACCTCGCTCAGGTTGTGCGGCGGGATATTGGTCGCCATGCCGACCGCGATGCCGGAGCCGCCGTTCACGAGCAGGTTCGGGATGCGCGAAGGCAGGACCTTCGGCTCCTCGAGCTTGTCGTCGTAGTTGGGGCCGAAGTCGACGGTATCCTTGTCCAGGTCCGCCAGAAGATCATCGGTGATCTTCTCCATGCGCACCTCGGTGTAACGCATGGCCGCCGCCGCGTCGCCGTCGATCGAGCCGAAGTTCCCCTGGCCGTCGACGAGCGGATAGCGCAGCGAAAAGTCCTGGGCCATGCGGACGATCGTGTCGTAAACCGCTGTATCGCCGTGCGGATGGTACTTACCGATGACGTCACCGACCACGCGCGCGGACTTCAGGTAGGACTTGTTGTAGGTATTGCCGAGATCGTACATCGCATAGAGCACGCGCCGATGAACCGGCTTCAGA
>JAMPXZ010000187.1 GCA_023700925.1 Oligoflexia bacterium
TATCGCTGGCTGTCCTTTGTTCGTTTTGTTGCACTTAGAATGAGAACTAAAGCCAGGTAGGCGGATTTAGATGACAAGTGCAACGCTGAAATATTATCGCTCTAATCAGAGCCGTTTAGGTCTAGATAGGCGGGGCAAGTTGTTTCTTTCCTGGCACACTCCTATCGAGGTGAAGAAGGGAGAAGCGATGAGGAGTTACCGTCAGTTGAACTTTGCGGATCGGATCTATCTGGAGGCATGCCATTGGGAGGCCAGCGCGAAGAAGGACTGGTGGAATTGCGAGCGGCTAGCCTGGAAGCTTCAGGTTCATCGTTCGACGATATACCGCGAGCTGCGTCGGGGTTCGACGGGCGATCTGCATCTTGGCTACCGGGCGGATCTAGGTGAGCGGCGCCGTCGGGAGCTAGCCAGGCGCAAGGGGCGTCCGCCCGCTCGACTCCGGGCCCCCGGGATCAGGCATTTTCAAGAAGGCCACCCATTCGAATCGTCATTTTGCGGCCACGCCATTGAACGGTCTTTCCGCAGGCGGTGTACAGCCAAAGGGGGAGGGCGAGCAGCTCCCTAGCGGCCCAGGCGTGCCAATGGAAGCTGCCCCCGATACGCGAGGCTAGGAGCGAATCGCTTGCCAACCCGATCAGAAGGTGCCCCGCAAAGGGCAAGAGCCAGGGGACACCGAGGGTTTTCAAGGCCAGGGCCCCGATCATGGCCGGGAGGAGGTGGCTCCCAAGCGGTTCAAGGAGAAAGGCCAGAGGTTCCTGGGCCTTTCGAATCCGTCCCCAGCGGACGTGGCGGAGCCAGTAGTCTTTGAATGACGAGTGGCCGAGGTGTTGAGTCACCGGGTCGGTGGCGATGATGACTTTGAGCCCGAGCGCGCGCATGGCCTCTCCCGCCATGTAGTCTTCGGCAAGATACCGATCGAGGGTCGCGATTCCGCCGAAGCGTTTGGCCGTTGACCGGTTGAAGAGCATGGCTTTGCCGACGGCGCAGGGATGGCCGGCTTTGTTCGCGATCACCATTCCTCGGCTATAGAAAGTGTTGAGATAGGCTGTCTCCAGCCGAGCGCCGAATCCCTCGGCGCCGCTTCCGCGGACAACGGCGGTGACCAAGCCCACGTCGTTATCCAGATGGGCGACGAAGCGCTTTAGGTAGTCCGGTTTCACGCGAACATTGCTGTCGCTGATCAGTATCCAGTCATGGGAGGCAAGGTCGTACGCGCGAACCAGGTTGTTAACCTTCGGGTTGCCACCCCGTCCTTGTTCGCCGATCACGATCCGGCATGGAATTCCGGGAAAACCGGCTTTCAGGGACTGAACGAGCGCGAGCGCGGGATCCCTGGCGTCAGCCACGGAGAAGATCAGCTCAAATCCGGGATAGTCGAGCCGGAAGAAACCTTCGAGGTTCTCCCTCAGGCCTGGATCCACGCCTTTGAGCGGCTTCAGGATGGTCACCGGATAAAGCGCAAAGGGCGCGTCCAGGTGGGGCGGGGCGGTTCTAAAGTGCTCGATCGACCAGCGGGTTCCCAGAAGCATCAGGGTGAGGCAACCCGCCCAAAGGAAGAGTCCGAGTGCTATGGCCATGGGGGAGAATCCTTTCATCGGCTTCGGCCTGATAATAGCGGAAGCTCAGGCGTTGCTTCCGGATCGCCTCCAGAATGGCCTCGGGATGGCGCTCGCAGTCGAAGAGGGTTTTCCAGGCATTGACCTGGCTTGGCCGGTGAAGATCGCTTGTCGCGATCTTGGGAAGATCCGTGCGCCAGACTTCTTCGAAGAGGTGGGGTCCGCTGGCCACCTCCCAGGCATCGAGATGCCCGGCGAGCTCGGCCTTGCGATCCCAAAGATGGTAGGTCTGCTTCTCCCTTTTCCGGGTCCAGACGGGATGGGCCGCAATCGCAAGAGCGCCTTGGGCCTTGACTCTTCGAATCAGGTCCAGGACTTCACCGTCGGCACTGACGTAATCAAAGGAGTCCATCAGGCCGATTCCCAGGATGTGCGCGGAGCGGTTGTTCGAGATGGAGTTTTTTGAGAGTTCGAATCCGGGTAACAGGATCAGCCGGTAATGATCCCAGGCTCTCCGTGCTTCGGAGCGGAGGATCTCCTTGTAGAGCGGAAAGGTCGCCGGAGTCAGAGTTTGTTTCAGGTAGGAGGAGGCGATCCCGATCCAGGAGCCCTCCTCGCAGATGTGGTCGGTGATGGCGATGGCTCCGAAGCCCCGAGTCCCGTAGAAGTCGACAAGCTCGGGAATGGTCAGCTTTCCGTCGCTGAATGTGGAGTGAATGTGGAGGTCCGCAAGCATCATGACCCCAAGGTTAGGCGATAAATCGGAACTCCGGCGTTAGAGTTCGGTTAGGTGTCGGGTCAAGGCATATCCGGTTTTCTTCCTGGTCTTTCAACTTAACCGGATCCTGAAAATCCATTTCTCAGCCGCGTGCTACAAGCGGCCCGCAGGTGGTGAAACCCACCTGAATTCAATTGACGCTAATAACAAAGTGAGGAGTCCTCTATGAATAATCTGACGTTCTCGATTCTACTGGTCTTGGTCTTGGTCGCGCTGGAGGCTCGTGCAAATTCGGTCGAATCCGTTTACCGAAGGGACTCGGTCCTTCCCGACGAGATGAAGCCGATGATTCTCGCGAAACTTAAAGAGCAGTGCCCCGATGCGATCGCGCCAGGCGGGCTGAGTGAGCTCATCACGACCGTTCGGGCCGACAAGATCGATCAGGGTCTCATCGATTACTACTACGTCACGACGTTTGATGCCCGGTACTACCCGGACGGTATGCATCCGAACCACACGACTATCACCGTTCACTCCGCGGAATATTCTCCATCGATTATCGAGGTGGGTCCGGTTCACTGCTCCACGAGCTGATTGCGGCGGATGAGCCTGCGGTTCGCAGTGAGAAGCTCGTCAAAGAAGCGGGTGATAGCCGGGTTTTCGGCGGTCTCGGCGAGGCCCGTGTCGAGCAGGGGATCCTTGCCCGGGGGGATCGCGAAGCAGGTGGGCGCGCCCTTCTTGCGAAGCGAGGCGTAGCAGACGGTGGAGCGCGTCCGGTACGAGACGCCCTGGTCGTCGCGGAAAAGCCAGGGTCGGCCCTCGCCGGAGAGAAGTCCTCGTCCGAGCCAGCTTGCGGGCATGGGGACGCGGGCGAGCGTCGCCACGGTAGGCGCCACGTCCAGCTGGTGCACGGGATAGGTCACGTGCGAGCCGGGCGAAACCATCTTACGGGTGAGCAGGGCTATCGGGATCCGGCCCTTGAGCTCGCGGTACTGGTAGTCCGTGATTCCGGGGACGGCGCCGGTGTCCCGCTGGAGGCTATGATCGGCAAGAAGGACGACGAGCGTGCGCTCGCCGAAGCTCGATTCAAAGACCCGGCGGATGAAGCCCGTGGTGTTGAGATCGGCTGTCCGGATCGCCCCGAGATACTTGCGGTACTCGTCATCCGTCAGAGGGAAGGGAAGCGCTTCGGGCAAGGTGGCTTCGGGCCGGATGAAGAACGGATGATGGGTGCTGTTCGTGCGGAAATGGGCGAAAACCGGCTTTCCGGTCGCGACGTGAGCGCTCACGATGTCGAAGGCCACGTCGAAGTAGGTGCGCTCGTCGACGCCCCAGTCTTTCACCGCTCCTGAAGGTGAGCGCTGGATGATGTCATCCATGTCGTAGAAGTAACGGATTCCGTGGAGCGACTCGAACGTCATCGCGTTGTGGTAGTTCTTCTTGAACGGCTGAATGGACATCGTGTCGTAGCCGGCGTTTTTGAGCGCGTCGGGCAGGCACTCCGCGCGCAGGTGACTGTAACCGATGTAGACGGCCGGGCCCCCGATGTGAGGGAGTGTTCCGCAGAGGGTCGAGAAGATGCCACGCGCCGTTTGACCAGGCTCGAGCGAGGACGAGTAGGCTTGTTCGAAATAAAGTCCGTGCTCGGCGATGAGGCGCTTGGACTCGGGGACCGCAAGGGGGGAGAGCGTCGGATGGTTGAACTCGAAGGCCCGCGTGGACTCGAGGAAAAGCATGAGGATGTGAATAGGACCGGTGGCCGGAAGGCCGAGGCGGGCGCGGAGCTGCTCGGCGCTGAGGGAAAGGGCCGCGCCGGGACCGCCAGCCGCGGCAGCAGTGTCGAGGGCGATAGCAGTGTCGAGAGCGGCAGCAGCGTCGGGAGCGGCAGCAGTGCCGAGAGCGGGATTACCGGACGAAGCGGAGGTCAACCTGGCCTTCGCCGTGGAGGGCGCACGAGGCTCTTCGTCGGTGAAGTCGCGGAGCTTTCGGAGCTGCGCCCTGAGCTCGCGCGCGCGCTCGAAGGATAGGAACTCGTCCGCGGGTTGCTCCGGGCGGCCGACGACCTGGTCCCACCAGACGAAGACGATCTGCTCGTTGGTGATTCCGCCCTTGAACCCTCCTCCGGCCGGATCGCTCGCCAGGCCATGGAACCAGACCGGGCTTTGCTTGAGAAGGAGCCCGGCGATCACGAGGCCCGTGGCGAGAGCGGCGTTTCGCAGCGTGCGCCGGGCGAGGCTGGGAATCGCGGGACGGCGTCCCGTAGTGAGAAAGAGCAGGACCAAGGCGGCGAGGAAGAAGGCGACGCTCAGGAAAACCTCAACCTGAGCCGAGATCGTCGCGGTGGATTCGCCGATCTGGCTGAGATCGGAGACGTGGGTCTTCACGATCCAGGCGTCGAGCCGTGAGTTGAAGTAGCCGAAATACAGCGTGTTGGCCAAGGTGGAGATCCAGCCTATGACCATGAACAGGATCGTGGCGGCTCGAATCGCGGCGCGCGCCCCGGTTGCAGGCAAAGGCAGGAGTCCGGCGAGTCGCCCGCCGCCCAGACAAAGCACGACGAGCGCGAGGTCTTCCAGGAGCCCGGTGGCGAGAGCCACCCCGGTGAGGACCGCCCCTTCGCGATGGACCTGAGTGATGATGGAGGCGCGCAGCAGGGTGAGTGCCACGAAAAGCGCGGCCCCCGGGGCGAGGGGGGCGAGGAAACGAAGGGCAACGGTGAGTCGTGGAGGGAGGGGCAGTCGCAGATTTTTCATGATCAGGTCCGTTCGAGTGTCCGCAGCCAGGCGAAGAGCTCTTCCATGGAGTTGCCGATCCAGACGGGCCTGAGATCGGGTCGGCCGGGTACCGGGGCCGACAGGATTTCGGGAGAAAAGTTGGTGGCGATGGCAGCCCCGGGGATCTTGCCGACAAGGGCGGCTTCGAGCCCGGTGGGTGAGTCTTCAACCGCAAGGCACTGGGCGGGATCCTCGCCTACGCACGCCGCGGCGAAAAGATAAGGGGCCGGATTGGGCTTGGGCGGCTGGATATCATCGCGCGAAACGACCGCGTCAAAGTAGCTGAGCAGGTCCAGTCGGGTCAGCGCGGCCGTGAGCTCTCGGCGCTTTGCGTTAGAAACCACCGCCGCCCGGACTCCTTGGGCGCGAAGCCACTGGAGTCCCTCGCGAACGCCGGGGTAAGGCTTGAGCTCGGTTTCGGCGAGCTGAAGATAGGTGTCGTTTTTGCGGCGCGCTAGCAGATCCAAGTCATAGTTTTCCGGGTTCCAGCCGGGCTGGTGGCGGTCCAGGAGCTGAGCGAGGATGCGGGGCGCGGTTTTTCCGATCGAGGCATGGATTTGTTCGAAATCGACGGGGAGTTTCAACTCGACGAGCAGCTGGCGCCACGCTTCGCGGTGGAGCTCTTCACTGGCGATCAGAACGCCGTCGTTGTCGAAAAGAATGGCGCGGGGCAGTTTCATCTGGGAAGACAGAATTATCATGAGCACTAAAAAGCGTGAAAAGAAAACTTCCACCAGACAGCTGAGCGTCGTGAGGCTCGAGGCCGGGGCGGTCCTTCCGACCCGGGCGCATCCGGACGATGCCGGAATGGACCTCTACAGCTTCGAAGATGTCGCTTTGGCGCCGGGCCAGGGGGCGGTCGTCCGGACGGGACTCGCGCTCGCGCTCCCCGCCGGCCATGTGGGCCTTGTCGCGGATCGCTCGTCGATGGCCAAGAGGGGGGTAAAAACCGCCGGGGGCGTGATCGATGCCGGCTACCGGGGGGAGATCCTGATCGTACTGTGGAATCTTTCGCGCGAGCGGGTGGAGCTCAAGCGGTATGAACGGATCGCGCAGCTCCTGATCCTGCCCGTGGCGACTCCGGCGGTTCTGGAGGTGGAGAGCCTGGATGAGACCGTGCGAGGGGTGAAGGGTTTCGGGAGTTCCGGGCGCTGAACGCGCTCAGGTGAAAGAAAGGTGTGGCCCGAAGGGCGAACCTGTTAAACCTCCGGGCCACGGCGTGGAACCCTGTTCCACGTGGGGGCCTGAATGCAATCGGCAGGCCGCTCGAAGGCGTGCAAAAGCGCTCTTCAGAGGGCGCGCGATTTCAAA
>JAMPXZ010000015.1 GCA_023700925.1 Oligoflexia bacterium
AATCCGGGCGCGGCCCTCCAGGCCGCCTCGCTCCAGTGCCATCCATGGCACGCGCAAACCCGTCTTCACTCGCCAATAAACCCGTCGCTTTGCACCGATCGTGGCCTTGAAGAAGGGTGGTGGCCGGGGGCCGAGGATCGAGACGGCTGAGCGAAGCGCCCCCTGGGGCGCGCAGCGGCCGGTTCGAAGGAGGTTCGCCAAAGGCGAACTTTCAAAGAGGCGCGCGGGAAGCGCGCCATCCTTGCCGCCACCGAAGGCGCACGGATGCGCCGGAGGTCCTGTCCGGCCCTCGGCACCACTCTTCAAAGAAAAATTGTAAACCATCAAAACCAGGAACCGCCTTGGGAAGTGGTGTCGGACGCGGCCATCCATGGCCTCCCGCGCCTTTCGCCATCCTGGCGCGCAAAGTCCTCACACTTCCCAAGGCGGTTCCTGGTTTTGGTCGCTTGTAACTTCTCTTTGAAGGGTGGTGGCCGCGGGGCCGAGGGTCGAGGCGGCTGAGCGGAGAGCCCGAAGGGGCGCGCAGCGGCCGGTTCGAAGGAGGTTCGCCCAAGGCGAACATTCAAAGAGGCGCGCGGGAGGCGCGCCATCCTTGCCGACACCGGATGCGCATGGATGCGCCGGAGGTCCTGTCCGGCCCTCGGCACCACTCTTCTTCAAAATCACCTTCATGCAAAGCGACGGGTTTATTGGCGAGTAAATCCGGGCGCGGCCCTCCAGGCCGCCTCGCTCCAGTGCCATCCATGGCACGCGCAAACCCCTCTTCACTCGCCAATAAACCCGTCGCTTTGCACCGATCGTGGTCTTGAAGAAGGGAGGTGTGCGGGGGCCGAGGATCGATCGCAAGAGCTGCGGCGACGAAATGCCTCACCCCTTCCTCACATGGTTTATTCTTTGTCGTATGAGATATCGCTTTTTTCGTAGCAGTAAAGGCCGCCCTGCGAAAACCCACCAGGACCGTCTTGCAGTACGGACACACTCCCCATGATCTGTCCGCTCCTTTTTTCGACAGTGAGCCTGATGGTTTCGTCGCGGTCCTGATAGATAGTCTTCTTGCCTTGCTTGGACGCGACGACCTGGCGGTTAGCGACAAGTTTCGACGAGTCGTCATCGACATTGTGTTCAACCACAAGCGCGCGCAGTCCCGGACCGTCGTTCAGCGCAATGCCGATTTCCACCCACTGATCACCGTCGTCTTGCTGGCAGGTAATCATGGTTTCAACGGTCACCTTCTTCGGTGCCGCGTTCGCGATCAGCGCGAATGACATGAGAGCAACAATACTCAAAAGAATGGTTTTCATGATCTAATCCTTCATTTCAAATTTCCTGACCTGGCAAGCGCGAAGCGCGAACCAGGTGATGTCTTTAATGCGATGCAGCATACCTCACTTTCATCTCAATCAACCAAGCGACAACGCGGGCGAAGAACGTCAATATCTTAAGAAGCTGTAGAGGCTAATTTAATTAGACTTTTCTGTATTATTGACTTTTTCGGTCAACTATTCTAAAACCCCTCCTCGTATGAAGTACGTATCCACGATCTCGCTGTCCATTCTCACCCTACTCTCAGTGCTCACCTTCATCGCAGCACCTTCGCCCACCCAAGGCGCGACGCTCGAAACCCTCAGCGAGAGCGACCTCGATGGTCTGCTTCCGGCCTTTCTCATCGACGGCAGCGGCTTTGTTCTTCCGAAGGATTTTCCGCTCGCCGCCCAGGGCCCCGACTCCCCGCTGCGCGTCACCCCCCTCTTCCCGATGTTCAAGAGCCAGTGGCTCTCCAAGAAGTTCGTAGGCGTGACGGTCCCAGGAAAATACCTCCAATCCTCTGACGAGATCAGGCAGGCGTCCACGCAGATCAGGGCCATTCGCCTCGAGGACGGTAAACGCCTGGTCCCCTATTTCCACAAGGGAACCTTGTACGGTATCCGCGACGACATCCGCGTGACCAACGTCCGCTCGACGACGGTGGGACTCAGCTTCACCTTCGGCGGCGGCGAGACGCTCAATCTTGGCGAGGAGTTCGTCATCGGCTCCTCGATCCAGTTCGGCGGTACCACGACTCACGTGGGAGGCGAACGCGGCCTGAACCTCGGGAGCTCCCTCAATCAGATCTTCCACGGCATCGATCTCGCGGTCAGCGGCGACAAAGCCGAGGAGCTGATCACGAAGACCGCGCTCTTCACGCCTTACATCCGCCAGGCCCTGGCGGCCAACGCCGCCCAGTCCGCGATCGCCTCGGACGACGCGCCTCTCACGGTCTACAATCAGCGTTTTGAGCTGGCGCCGGATTATCGCTCACCGGAACTCCGAGCGAGGATCGATCGGGCACATCTCTCCACGGAGCTCAATCGTGCCCTGGAAAAGCTACGCGAAAACATGCCTCGCGAGGCCAAGTGGCGCACGGATCTTGCCAAGGAAATCGGGAGCGCCACGATCGTCAACGATCCCGACGCCAATGCGCTGATCCAGTCCGCCTGCGACTATCTGGCGCAGGTCTACGAACTCCCTGCCGAGGTTTGGCCCAAGTGCCGAATCGCCGCGACCTGGCAACCCAATGCCTGGGCTTATCCCGGAGGCGACATCTTCATCACGGCAGGACTGCTCGGCATCCTCTCGGATCTGGACAGCGTGCTACTCGTGCTGGGTCATGAAATCGGCCACGTGGCCGCAAGACATACGACCAAGCGCATGCCCTATGTCAATGCCCTGAACTATACCGCCAATGGCATCGGGATCGCGGTCAACACGGCCGCCGTGGTGACGAGCCTGGGCGGCGGGATGGGGCTTCTCGGCGATGTCACGTTCCTCACCTGGTACCCCCAGGCCATGGCCAGCTCCCTGATCACCGGCGCCGCCGCCAATGCCGGGATGAAAGTCCTGACTTTCGCCCCGATCGCGGCCCTGATGGCGCATTCGCGCGGAGCCGAATGGCAGGCGGACCGGCTGGGACATGAGACCGCGCTCGCGGCGGGCGCTGACCAGTCGCAGGTGCATCGCGGTTGGGGCGAGTTCTCCGACTATATTCGCCGCTACTTCGGCGTAAACGACTCGGCAATGGCCAAGGTCATGGCGGACCACCCGGATGCCCAGGACCGCCAGGAGGCGATCGAAGAACGCTACAGCGACGGGAGATTCGACGCCCTCCGCCCGTATCAGGCCGCCAATCGGCTCTCTTCCGAGGTTTATGCGGCCTATCAACGCCTCCATGCGGAATTCGCGCCGGGCGCGACACATTTCGGCGAGCAGATCCTGCGCAAGCGCGGGGGCGGAAATCCGCTCCCGCAGGAATACGCCGCAGCCTCGCTTCTCGCCCCGGCCGGAAGGTGCATTCACTACGCTCTGGGTGGGGCTCACTAAGGCCACGACGGGCCCACGAAACCCTCGGCGTCCAGCGCTCAACGCCTGATCACGAGCAAGTCCTGCTTGGCCCCGTTCGGATGCAGCTTCTTGCTCACGAGAGTCACGCGCGGATTGAAGTCGAGGGGCAGAAAACCCATCCCATCCTGCGTATCGTCCATCCGGAGCTCCGCGCCCTTCCTCGTGCGGGCGATCTCAACCGTCTCGCCGACCATCGTCGTGCAGCTCACGCTCACGGCGCGCGTTCTCTCATGACGAGTGAAGCTCAGCGTCTCCCCGCAGCGCAGGTCATCGATCACCAGGTGCTCATCGCAGAAGAGCGCACCCATGAAGCTGCGGCAGGGAAGAACGAAGGGGACCTCGCCCTCGGACGCGGCTTCCATGTCATAGCCCAGGACCACCGCGTTCAGCTCATTCGCCTCGGCTCGAAAAGCCGTTGCCGCGAGAATCAGCCCCAACATCAAGATCGCCTTTTTCATCGCGGTATCCTCAGTGCCGATCACCAAAATAATCGCCCGGCTCCGAGCCACTCGGCGGATCAAGGTGATGATCGCCCTCATCGCCGCCGCGCGGGTCTGAACCGCCGCGCCCGGGGCGCTGCTCGGACGGCTCGCGAAGCACCTGGCAACGGGTTTCGACCGTGGTCCACGCGCTCCAGGCGCCGCCGCTCTCGGCCTCGCGCCGCTGCTGCGTCAGGCAGGTGAAGGTCGTCGCCACCTCCGAGCGGGCCGTGGCCTCAGCCAGGAAGTGCGCCGTAAAGGTCTCCGCTCCGCGCGAGGCGTCCAGACAGCGCTGCAGGAGGGTCACGGCGAAGGCCGGACTACTTTTCTTTTTGGCGGCGGAGCCGAAGTTGGCGCTATCGGCAGCTCGGTCCACAACACGAAAAAGCAGGCTGCGACCGGACACCGGCTGCAGCACGTTTTCACAGACCGTTTCGCCCGCCTGAGCGGTCACGGCGGAAAGGACCAGTACAAAAACGGGGGCCAGCCTACGCATCAAGGACTCCTTGGAGGGAAAGTGGAAAGCTGCCCCTCTCCTAGCCCTTTTGACGCAATATGTCAAATAGTTATCTCAAGCCGCGATCAGGCGATTTCCCATCCGAAGAGTCGAGCTGCGCTCATGCGCCGCCTTGATCAGAAGAACGGGGAAGCGGCTCGCGCGGAGGATCGCCTTGACCGTCTCGGCGTGATTGCGCGCGAGGTTCCCCTTCCATTCGACAATGAGCAGGCCGCGCTCGCGGTCCCGAATGCCGCGGAAAATCTCGCGGGAGGTTTCCCCTTGGACGTGCAGGTAATCGCGCAGGATCCGGCGCTCCCGAACCGTCGTGAGCGGGCTCGACTCGGCCACGAACTCCTCGACGAGCTTCGGGTACTCATGATGGAACTCGTCGCTGAGCCTGCCGACGAGCGAAGGGTCCGCGCCCCCCTGGTCGGATCGCGGCGTCACATGCAGCAGGTCCACGGGAATGCGAAGCTGATTGCCGAGGCGGAGACCCAGCTCGAGCGCCGAGCTCATTCCGGTCGTCTCGCCGCTGACTGGCACCAGGACCGACTTGAAAGGCCGGAGCTCCATCGTCGAGGGCACGACGAGAACCGGCTCCTCCACGCGCTCGAGCACCTCGCGCTGCCAGGGGAGCAGCTCGGCCCTCTTGCGCAGATGCGTCGGCTCGATGGCCAGGATGACCATCGCCGGTCGATGGCGCCGCGACCACTCGAGCGCCGCTTCCGGAAGATCCTCTTTCTCGACTTCCACATGAAAGCGCGACTCCGGCGGAATCAGGCCCGCGAGCTTCTCCTCGATCTGAAGCGCCTCCGAAAGATTTTGCTCCGGCGCCAGAAGCAGATGCAGATCCGCATCCAGCCACTGCGCCAGCGCCACCGCCGATCGCACCTGACGGATCGACCGGTCTCCCAGCTTCCCGGCGGAGAGAGGCATCAAAACGGCCTGCGTCGACTCTTTCATGCGGCGGACCTCCTGTTGAGCACCGGTATTACGCAAGGAATCGTCTGTCCGCGGCGGTGCAGCCGCAGCCGGACCTCCCGACCTTCCACGGGGAGCGCGATCGGGCGGATGCAACCTTCGCGAAGTGAATCTTCCTGAAACTCGATTCCCAGGATGTGAAAGACCAGCGCCTGCCACGTCCCGCCCGCGCACGCCGCATGGAATCCCAGCGCCGTGTTCTTCATCAGATTGAGGAGGTCCAGATTCAGCCCCGCCTGCCAGTAGCGCGAGGCCGCCTCATGCTCTCCGATCCGCGAAGCAATGGCCGCATGGATACAGGGCGAAAGACTGCTACCGTGATCGGTGATCCGCTCGTAGTAACGGTAGTTCGCGCGCACGACTTCGGTCGGATAGGCCTGGGGAAACAGGAACGGGATCATCAGTAAATCCGCCTGCTTCAGAAGCTTGCTCGAGTTGACGTCCTTCCACTTGAGGAGCCGCTCAAAGGGCGCGCGGTACTGCTCCTCGGCGGTGAGCGGCACATCCTTGAGATCAAAGAAGCCCTCGAACTGGGGAATCACGCCCTCAGCGTTCGGCTGCGGAATGAACAGGCGCTCAGCCATATCCTGCCACAGACTCACCTCGCCCGAGCCGAGGCCCAAGCGATCGACAAGCTCCTGCCAACGCGTCGGGTCCGCAGCCTGGAGCCAGCGGGCGACCCTCACGGCGCCCGCCAAATTCTCCCTCGCCATCCAGTTGGTGTAGGCATTGTCGTTCACGCCGTGGTGGTACTCATCCGGGCCCACGACGCCGAGAATGTGATAGCGCCCTTTGCGCTCGGTCGCACGGCTCCCCCAGAAGCGCGCCGTTTCAAAAAGGATCTCCGCGCCGTAAGCGCGGACGAATTCCTCGTCCCCGGTGGAATCCCAGTACTGAAGCACCGCATGAGAGACGCCGCCGGTGACGTGGATCTGCTGCGTGCCGGTGAAGATCGGGACGGTCGCGTCGGTTCCCTTCAGGGATATCGTCTTCGGCGTCGCATCCAGGCCGCTCGCCGTCGACTCCCACGCGTAGCACGCCCCTTCGTAGCCGAGACGCCGGGCGCGCTCGCGCGCCCCGTTGAGAGTCGAGTGCCGATAGCGCAAAAGACTGCGCGCCACGTGAGGCACCGTATGGACGAAGAAAGGCAGCATGAAGACCTCGGCGTCCCAGAAGATATGGCCCTCGTAGGCCCGCCCCGAAAGCGTTCGTGCCCCGAGCGAGGCACGTGGGTCGTCCGGCGCCGCGATTCTCAGATGGTAGCTGTTGAACCGAAGGGTGCCGCTCACGGCGGGGTTGCCCACGACCTCGATGTCCGCGGCATTCCAGAACTCCGCCCACCTTTCGGCGTGCGCCTCGACATAGTCCCCGAACCGGCGCCACTGGCGTGACAGCGCATGACTGCAGGAGGCGCCGACCGGATCGGGCACGTCCCGGCTCGTGTGAATACTGATGAGCCGGCGAAGTACGAGAGGCCGGCCTCGCTCGGGCCGGGCGATCACCTTGGGTTCACTGACCTCCTGCCCGTCAAGGGAGGTACGACCGGCGAAACAGATCAGGACCTTCGAAGCCTTGGTTTCGAAAACAGTGAGATCCGAAAGCTCGCCGTCGCGCCCCTGACGAACCGAAACCAGATGCGGATGCCGCAGCCGGATATCCGGATCGCTCAGCTCCGCGTCGGCCTCCACGCCGTCGTGATGGTTCACACAGGTGATCTCGACCTCGTGAAGCAGAAGATGCGGGTCCGCGAGTGAGCAGCAGCGCATCGTGCGGATCTCGGTTTCGCGTCCCAGGTCATCCTTGAAGTCAAAACGCTCGAAAAGCACCGAGCGCTTGAGGTCGAGCTGCCTTTCGTAATCACGCAGGAAGGGCGACCACGGGCTCAGCTCGCGCCCGCCGACCCCCAACCTGAGCTGAAAAGGAAACGGAAAGGACACGAGCTCGGGAAAAGGCTCGTCGCGATCGGCGCCCGTGAGGAACTCGGCCTCCGAGTAGGGCACGTCGCTGGCCTTGGCGTCGTAAACACCCGCCAGGAACAGGTCCGCCTGCGAACCGGGAATCAGGAGATTGACCGATCCGCGAACCCCGGCGTACCCGTTACCGATGGCGAAAACGGTTTCACGCTCACGCTCATCTGAAGGATTAAAGCCCTGCTGCGTGATGATCCAGTTGACGTCGCGGGTACGGGCCCACTCGTTCGCCCGTAAATGGGTGGACTCCTTCTGGCCTCGCACCCGCACCTTGGCCAGCGCTTCTTCGCCCCCCTCACGAAGCAGCTCGGCGACCTTGCGATTGCCGCCGCCCAGGTGCACGATCCTCGGCGGCGCACCCTCGGGCTCCTCCCCGACCGAGACGAAAACCGCCTCTTCGAACCCGGGTATGCAGAGCTGGGCGTCCTTGCCCGGAACACCTCCCACGCCACCGAAGTCGTGACCGACGACCAGCACCTCCTCAGGGCGGATGCCGCGTGGTTCAAGCAGGGTCCCCTTCAGCCAACGCAGGAAATCCCCCTGCGCCGAAAGCCCCACCTCCAGAAATTTTCCTTCGGACACCTGAGTCCGCAGCTTTGGCACCGAGGCTTCCGAAGCCAGACGCTCCACCCGCTCCAGGACCTCGGCCATTCCGCGCTTGAAGCCGACGCCCTTGAGCCGGTCCTGGACCGTGGCCGCGGTTTCCGGCGCCCCGGCCGGAAGATTCGGGAGCAGATCGATACTCACCCGGCTCGGACCGCGGTGAGCGACTTCGACGGGCAGCCCCACTTCCAGGAGCATCCGCCGCACCGCTTCGGCCACGCGCCCCAGCTCCAACTGCTCCTCCGGGCGAACCGCATAGCTGAAGCGCGACTCCTGCCTGCCGTCCTCGGTGAAGCCAAAAACTTCGGCGCCCTCGCCCGCGCAAACGAGCAGCCGGCCCCGGCCCTCTTTCGAAAGCGCCTTCACCCAGCTCGACTTGAGAGGATCCCAGGCGCCCGATGGCGCTATGAGGGCGCAGAGCGTCCCCGTTTCCACGGCGTGCTGAAGGGCTTCGGGCAGCTCTCCGTCCGGCTGCTCCAGCTCCTGCGCGATCGCCTGATCCCAGCTCAACACCCAAGCCTTGAATTTCTGATCTGAAGTTTGTTCCATGGGTCCTTTGCAGATCAGCAACCGCTGTACCAGGCGCGGGGCGCGAAAACCGGTTGACCGGATCATTTTCATTCAGTAAACGAAGTCCATGCAAACCAACGGAACAATTTCAAAATTCATCAAGCACCACTATCGCCATTTCAACTCCGCGGCATTGGTCGATGCCGCTGAGGGTTACAAGAAGCACATCGATCAGGGCGGCAAGATGATGATCACGCTTGCCGGCGCGATGAGCACGGCGGAGCTCGGCCTTTCGCTGGCCGAGATGATCCGGCAGGACAAGATCCATCTGATCAGCTGCACCGGAGCGAACCTCGAAGAGGACGTCTTCAACCTCGTCGCGCATGATCACTACGTGCGCGTGCCGCACTACCGCGAGCTCTCGCCCCAAGAGGAAGAAAAGCTGCTCGATCGGCACCTGAATCGCGTCACCGACACCTGCATTCCCGAGGGCGAAGCCATGCGCCGCATGGAGCAGGCGATGCTCGACGTCTGGACCGCCGCCGACAAGGCGGGCAAGCGCTACTTCCCTCACGAGTTCTTCTACCAGGCCCTGCTCAGCGGCAGCCTCCAGAAGTTCTACCAGATCGACTCCAAGCACAGCTGGCTCCTGGCTGCCGCCCAAAAGAATATCCCGATGATCGTGCCCGGCTGGGAAGACTCCACGCTCGGCAACATGTACTCGGCCGCGGTCATGCGCGGTGAGATCAAGAACGTCCACACCGTGCGTACCGGCATCGAGTACATGGTGAGCCTCGCGGAGATCTACCAGTCGCTGACGAAGCAATCCTCGCTCGGCATGTTCCAGATCGGCGGCGGCATCGCCGGCGACTTCCCGATCTGCGTCGTCCCCATGCTCCACCAGGACATGGGCATCGAAGCGAAGCTCTGGGGCTACTTCTGCCAGATCTCGGATTCGACGACGAGCTACGGCTCCTACTCCGGCGCGGTTCCGAACGAGAAGATCACCTGGGGCAAGCTCGGCGTCGAGACGCCCAAGTTCATCATCGAGAGCGATGCCACGATCGTGGCTCCGCTAGTTTTCGCCTACGTACTGGGCTGGTAAGCCCAGCACCGACTACGAAGAGCAACTCGAAGCCCTTTGAAGACGAAGCCCGGGTGCCGATGGCTCCCGGGCTTTTCACTTCTTGCGGAAGGTCAAAACGTAGTGCGCTAGATCGCAGCGTTCCTTCTCGTCCTTGATCTGCCCCGAGAAAGGCACCATCGCCGTGCCGGGCAGGCCGTTGGTGATGACGCCGACGATCTGGGCGATCGTGGGCTTTTTGCCTCCCACACGGAAGTCATCCACCGCGAAGTTGCGCGGCTTGGGTACGAGATACTGGCCAGCAGGCCCGTTGCCATCGCCGTTGACTCCGTGACAGCTCACACAGTTGGTGGCAAACGAGTTTTTCGCTCGGACCAGATCGGGCCGGTAGGCCTTACAGTCGAGGGCTGCCAAAGCGGTCGACGAGAACAGCAGTCCGAGGATGCACAGAGGTGCAAGAGGCTTCATTTCTTTCTCCTAAGGGTTCTTCTTCAAAAACCAGCCCAGGAATCTGGCGATTCCAATAACCAGCCCCGGGGTATGACGCCAATCTACCATAGCCCTGTGCAAAAGCACGCACTAAGACGCTCGCCAGGAGATCTGGCGTAACCGATGGAGAAAAGAGACTAACGCTTGAATCAGCGTTCAGGCCGCTTGACGATCTTCTCGCGAGCCGGGCCGAGCTTCTTGTAGATCCGGTTCACGTGGGTCTTGAGAGTCGGCTTGGAGATAAAGAGCTGCGCCATGATCTCGCGATTGCTGAGGCCACGGACCAGGAGCTCGGCGATCTCTTTCTCGCGCGGAGTGAGATCAAAGCCATCCAGCGCTTTCACGCTCTCGGAGATCTGCTCTTCGATCGGATACAGAATGGTCGTCAGATGCGATTTGCCGCGAAGGAAAAGGGCGTCGAAATGTTTGTCGCGAATCTTGCGCGAAGGCATGAGAATGGGGCGGGCTTCGCCGCCTTTCTTGCCAGTCTTGGCCGAGTAAAGCTCCATGCAGCCGTCCTTGCACACAAGGCCCGTCCGCTCGCCGCAGGCTTCAAGACATTTCGCGTTCTGATACTCGACGCGGCCTTCGATGTCCTTGATACAAACCGTGCAGCCGTCTTCTTCAGTCAAATCTCTCAGGTCCCTGTTGCTCATACTTTATGCCCCCTCCCGATACTCATCATCGGGTCCAATCTAGCGTTCAGGTGGTGCATTGCACAATGCTTGCCAATAGTTATTCTTACATTTCAATGGTCTAAAAAATAGCCTAAACCACCCGAGCTGACAATTTGTCTCATCCGATGACTTTTTGCCCACCCTCAGGGGTAACGGACGAGGCGCTCAGGACTTGGCCATTCGATCGTCAGGAGCGGAGATCACGGCATTGATACGATCGAGTAGCGTCTGCTTCTCGAAAGGCTTGACCAGGATGCCGTTGACCAGTTTGGCGATCTTCTTGATCAGGACAGGCTCCAGAAAACCGCTCATGACCAGAATCGGGGTATCGTGGTTCGGATTGGCGTCGTCGCTCCTGAGATACTCGATCACGTGGTCACCGCTGCGATAGTCGAACTTGATGTCGAGCAGGATGCAGTTGAACTTCTGGTTATTCACCTTGTTAAGCGCGTCGGTGATCTTCGAAGACGAAACCGCGCGGAAACCTTTTTCCGTGAGGTATTTTGCCAGGGTCTCCCGGAGGTCCTGATCGTCTTCCACGATCAAAATCCATTTGAGTTTATCAGCTGTCATCGCTCCATGCCGTCAAGTGAGGTTGATGCGTGCTCCGCCTGGCATCGATTATGGAGCCGTGCTTGAACTTAGTCGAGAAGTATCTTAACATTTCAACAGGCGATCACTGCCCGGAGAATTCCTTGTCAGAGTCATCTTCGAAGCCTGCTTCCAATGAGCTCCCCCTTAACCTCGCGGAGGCCTTGCGCGACCTCTCCAAGGAGGAGCGCGCGTTCATCCACGACCTGGCCACGCCACTCGCTACGATCAACCTCGTCATCGAGACTTTGCTGGAAACAGAGGGTCAGGACCAGGAGCGCCTTAAACAGCTCCAGAGACTGGTCATCAAGATCAACACCCTGCTTCGCACTCGTCGGGATATCCTCCTGCAGAGAAGCAGCTAGGCGCGGCCAAACGCCCGGGCCGAGCAGCCTATTTCCTCTCTTTACAAACGGCCGTCCTTGATGACATGAAAGAAGAAAGCTACTTTCGGGGGGATAACATGATGAGATCCGTCACTCTGGGCATTATGCTCGGAGCTACCCTAATTTCCATCTCGGCTTGGTCTCAACTGGAGACCCAGAACCCGGCCGAGACGATACTGGGCACGTTCCGGAACACCTACTATTACATCGCCTACGAATCCGATTACCGGAACGCCAAGGTCGACACCACGATCCTGGACATGCAGGACCGGATTCTTGCCCAGGTGAGTACACCCTTCAAGAAATCACTCGCGATGGAAGGAACCGGAAAGCTCCTGGATGGCCGCGTGGTTAACTTCGCGGGCCGCAAAAACGGGGAGACTCGCTATCGGTTCACGCAAAGCCCCTATGGTGATGGAATCGGCGTCTGCCAGCTGATGCCTTTCCGTACGATCGCGGTCGATCCTTCTCGTATACCGCTCGGCTCCCTCGTTCGAATCGATGAGACCGTAGGAATGGTTCTCCCCGATGGAACGGTCCATGACGGCCTTTGGCGCGCCGAAGACATCGGCAGCGCGATCAAAGGTGATCGCATCGACATCTTCATCGGTACCAAAGGTGACTCTCCGGTACTCGCCCGCCAGGGGATCACTCACCTCCGCCCGCTGACCCTACGGATGGTCGAGCCGCCCGGCGCGCAGTCTTGCGCGAACTTCTCTTATGAGCTTGATGGCGGGAGCGACGATGCCGCGGGAACCACTGAACCTGAGCCAGAACCCGGCCTCACCGAGTAAAGTGCCTGCAGCCGAATACTTGATTCGGAAGACCGCGACGCCGTCCGACTGGGCGGCCGTTCATCGCATCTGCTGCGAGACCGGCAACGGCGGGGAGCCCATCAACAGCGAACGTCACGCCTTCTTTGGAGAACAGTGGACGGGGCCTTATCGGCGTCTGCGCCCGGAGTGGACCTACGTCGCGACCGAACCCGCCGGCGGCGTGATCGGCTACCTCACCGGAACGCCCGACACCCACCGCTTCCGCCGTGAAAAACTGCTCAGGTTCAGCCTCCCGCTGGCTTTCTCCGTGCTTCGCGGCCAGTTCCCATCCAATGGCGATACGCGCCGCTTCCTTCAGCGCACCTTCTTCCTCGACCGGGGCCCCGAGGAGAGCTTCGATAAGAAGGTACTACGCGATACCTTCGACCGTTTCCCCGCTCACCTCCACATCAATGTGCGGAGCGGCCATCGCAGCGGCGGACTTGGCGCTCGCTTGATCGAGGCATTCCTGGCGGATTTGCGGCAGCAGGGGGTATCAGGCGTCCACCTCTTTTGCGGCGAGAAGCCTAAGCCCTTCTACACCCGCCACAGCTTTCAGACGCTGGCTACGCTTGAATTCCGACCGAACCTTTACGTCTACCTGCTCGGAAAAAAGCTGTAATTGACGATTCCAGCTTTCGTGCCATCATAAAACAAACAGGATAATCAACTCGGGCCGTTGGCCCCTCTCCGAGGTTTTTTTATGAGGCTCTCGCTCTTTCAGCGTCTTCTGGCTCCACTTATTCCGCTTATTATAGTCGTTGCGATCGTGATCTTCATCGCCAACCGCGCGCTCAACGGCAGCACCCAGAAGCTCATGGGCTCCGTGCAAACGCTCGAAGACGGCTTCCAGGCGCTGCTCTATGCGGGAGAGATGTCGGACGCGATGAAGGGGTTCATGCTGAATCCCTCCAACGACAGCGAAAAACAACGCAAGATCCGAGCGGATGAAAAGCTGCAGGAGCTGATGACCGCCATCAAGAAGCGTAACGTCTCGCCCGAGCTGCTCTCGGCGCTGCAGCGGCTTTCGGACGCGGACGAAAACGAGCTCAATCCTTTCGAAAACGAGATCGCCGCCCTCATCGAACGGGGAAAGACGCAAGAAGCGCTCCTCCGCTTTCAAAAGGAATACGCCGGTAAGCGGAGCAATTACGACTCCGCGGTCACCGACCTGCTGAAGGTCGCCAAGGCCGAGGCCCATGCGGAAGCCTCCGCGATCGATAGCTCGATGAAAACCGCCTTTGTGGAAATCGCCGCCGGACTGACCCTCGGGATGATCGGAATCGTTGCGTTTCTAGGCTGGCTCGCCACGACGCTCTCGCGGCGCCTAGGGGTACTTACCACCCGGTTCACCACTGAGTCGGACTCGGTAACCATGGCCGCCCGGCAGATCCTCGATACCAGCCAGTCGCTCGCGCAAGCCGTGAGCGAGCAGTCGGCGGCCCTGCAGGAGACGGTGGCCTCGGTCGAGGAGATCAACGCGATGGTCGCGCGCAACGCGAGCAACGCTCAGAAGACCAAGGAGACCGTCGAGGCGAGCCGCCACAAATTCGATACCGGCAAGGTCGCGGTCCAGGAGCTCCACCGCAACATGGATCACATCCAGACGACCAACGATCAGGTCGTCACGCAGATGGAGCGCAATAACGCGGAATTCGGCGACATCGTCAAGGTCATCTCCGAGATCGGCGACAAGACCCGGATCATCAACGACATCGTCTTCCAGACGAAGCTGCTTTCTTTCAACGCCTCGGTCGAAGCGGCTCGCGCGGGCGAGCACGGCAAAGGCTTCGCCGTCGTGGCCGAGGAGGTCGGCAATCTCGCGCAGATGAGCGGCAACGCGGCCAAGGAGATCTCCTCGATGCTCGAGACGAGCGTCAAGAGGGTCAAGGGCATCATGGAGAAGCGGAGCGAGGAGGCCACGGCTCTGGTTTCCACCACTAAAGCGACTCTCGAGGCGGGAGCCAGCAGCACTCGCAAGTGCGGCGACGCCTTTGACAGCGTCATGAGCGACGCGGGCGAGATCAATAGCCTGATGCAGGAGATCACCGCGGCCTCGACTGAGCAGGCGCAGGGCCTCTCCGAAGTCACCCGCGCCATGGGACAGCTCGATCAGGTCACGCAGCAGAACAACTCGGTGGCCCAGCGGGCTAGTAATCTTGCCCAAGCGCTCGCGCGACAGGCCGAGACGCTGAAAACCATGACCAAGGACCTCACGGTCATGGTCCAGGGCGATCAAAACGGCGTCCACCCACGGCCCGAAGCCAAGCTCACCGCCGCTGGGCCGAGAACCGCTGCAACGGCAGCCGCTCCGAGCAAGCCAGAAACGACGGCGACTCCCGCCCCGAAAGCGGCCGCTCCGACGCCGAAGAAGAAGAAAGCCACGAAGGAGACCGTCACCGCCGCGTCGGAGCCAAAGCCAGCGCCCGTGACGACGTCAAGCTCGGGATCGGTTCCCTCCTCGGAGGATCAGAGATTCATCGATCTCTGATGCGGATCATTTCGTATGCATCTCCCAGCTACCGTCCCAGTCGCTTGCGGGAGGCTGCGCCTTGAACGTCCTGCAGCGCTCCTGGTATTCGACTGAAGGACCGTCGTCGTTGCCCGGGGCCACGCGAAGCAGCTCGTTGGCGCGGACGAACAGCGCCGAGGCCTCGTCCCATTTCTGCTGAGAGTACAGCGAGCGAGCCTCCTCGAAGAGCTTCAGGCCTTCAGGCCGATATTCGCGATCCAGGACCTGAATGAGCTCGACCGCCTTCTTTTTGCCTTTCACCTTCACGTGATCGAGTACCCGGTGAGGCGGCCGCGCGCCGCCCGCCTTGTCGATCTCATCAAAGGTGAAACGCGTCGTGAGGATCGTGACCCCGTAGGCCTTGGTCAGGCCTTCGAGGCGTGAAGCCAGGTTCACGTGGTCCCCGATGACGGTGTAGGCGAAGTTGTTGTTCGAACCCATGTTGCCGACGCTCACCGCGCCCGAGTTGATGCCGACGCCGATATTGACGTCGATCCCGTACTGCGTCTTGAAGCGGTCCTTGTTCGCGTGCAGCGCAGCCATCATCTTGATGGCCGTCTGGCAGGCGTTCTCAGCGTGATTCTTCTGATCCAGGGGCGCGCCCCAGAACGCCATGATCGCGTCACCGATATACTTGTCGAGCGTCCCCTCGTGCGCGAAGACGATCTCGGTCATCGTTCCCAGATACTCGTTCAGGAAGGCGGCCAGCGCCTTGGCGTCCATCCGCTCGGAGAACGTCGTGAAGCTCCGGATATCGGAGAACATGATGGTGAGATCCTTTTTCACGCCGCCTACCGAGAGCTTGGCCGGGTCCTTGAGAATGGAGTCGACTACCGCGGGCGCGACATACTTCGCGAACGCGCCGCGGACGAATTTCTTGCTCCGTTCCTCGATGACATATTTTGCCGCCACGGTGACGACGAAGATCGAGAACAGCTCAAAGAGCAGAAAGCTCGTATCCCAGTTGATGTTCTGGCGCTCGAAGAAGAGCTTGAGGTCGATGAGCCCGATGACCGCGAAAAGGCCGACGAAAAGCGCAAGCGCCGGAACAGCCTCGAGCCGCTGCGTCGCATAGCCGAAGCTCATCGCCCCGATCGTCATGAACAGGAAAATCCAGATCCAGCTGCTCGGCCCCGTCCCCCGTCGCAGGAAGTCGCCGCTCAGGATGTTATCGAGGATCGTGGCGTGGCCCTCGACCCCAGGGACGTTGGTGTCAAAGGGAAAGGCGCGCATATCATAGATCCCGAGCGCCGTCGGGCCCACCAGGACGTAGGCGTCCTTGATCAGCTCCCGGGCGCGGCGCGTGGCCTGCTCCCGCTCCGTGAGCGCCTCCTCCGAGGCCCCGTCCATCGGCACATCCAGAAGATCCGCGACTGAAACATAAGGGAAAGCCCCGCGCGGGCCGCGGAAGTTGATCTCCGCCACGGCGAGCCCATTCACCTCGAGCGAACGGCCCGACTTGGCGAACGCCAGCTTGCGGAGCTTAAGGTTCTCGTCGAGCTCGCCAACGAGCTCCTCGCCGAGGCCAACCCGCGCCATCTCGAGCGCGAGCGACGGATAGGCGCGGAGGTTCGCCAGCATCATGAGGGGAATCCGGCGTACGTAACCATCCGGATCGGGATCGCTGTCGAAATACCCGGCATGGAGCGCGGGCTGATTGTAGATCGGGAGGTTCGCCACGAAGCTCACCACTGTCAAGAGGGGGCTTACATGCGGCTTGGGACTGGAGGGAAACTGGATGCCCGGGATCGAGAACTTGGCCATCTCCGCAGGCTGAAGAGCCAGCGCCTCTTCGTTGGTGATCGGACACTCCTCGGCATTGAAATAGAGAGGCTGGCACTTGGCGCTCGCGGCCCAGCCCAGGACCAGACGCTCCCTGTGGCGCTCCACCGTCCTGCTCAAATCCAGATCCGTCTCGAATTTGAGCGCGAAATCCATCATGTTCTGGTTGGCGAAATACTGAAAGAGCTGGTCCGGAACGCGCTTGTCCATCTCGGCGAAAACGACGTCCATTCCGACCGCCTTCGCGCCAGCCTTGAAGCTTTCATCCACCATCGAAGCGATGACGTCACGATGCCAGGGCCAGCGTCCGAACGCCTCGAGGGACGCCTCGTCGATCTCCAGAATCACGATCTTGTTCTTCGGCGGCACGGGCCCGCGCAGCTTGAATTTGACGTCGGTCAACGCGGTCGAGACGTTTCGGAGCGTCCCGAACACCCGGTCGCGCAGGAATTCCACCCGCAGCTCCCCCCGAACACCCATATCCATGATCAAAAAAGCCGCGGCAAATAGAACGACCAGCGGTAGCTGCAGCAACCAAAGTTTGTTCTTCATCGCTCTCTTATCGGCCGCTCCGCCAGGCATTTAAAGTCCCGCCGGCCAAAATCAGCGGTCGCCCGAAAGTTCCTGCCCAGGGCATGAACCTTGCTTCCGGTACAGGGATAACACCAAGCAAACAAAGGAGATTTTAATGGCACAGGCCGGCCAAATTTTTGAATCCGCCAAGAACGCCGTAAGCAACAAGCTGAGTGAGTCCAAGCCTACGGAAGGCCGTCTCACGGAAAAGATCGAACAGCAGACCGCCAAGATTCCCTCGCTCGGGTACCTCGGGCTTGCCGTCGGCAGCATGGCCGCTTCGGCTCTTCTCGCGGTCTTCAGCAACAAGAAGGAGTATGCGAACTTCGTCGGGCTCTGGGCTCCGTCGTTCCTGCTCCTCGGCATCTACAACAAGCTGGTGAAGATCGAGAGCAGCAGCCTAAGCACCTTCTCCAAGGCGAGCTGACTCGGCCCCGTTTTCGGGCTGAAGCTTGAAGCGGCCAAAGAGGCTGTACACGCACGGCACCACGTACAGCGTCAACAGCGTCGACACCACGACGCCGCCAATGACGGCGATCGCCATGGGAATGCGGCTCTCCGCCCCTGGCCCGATGGCCAGCGCGGGGGGCACCGCACCCGCGATCGTCGCGATGGAGGTCATGAGGATCGGCCTCAGGCGCATCGGACAGGCTTCGAGCAGGGCCGTGTGGACCGTTTCGCGCCCGCTAAGGAGCGGCGCGCCTTCGCTCAGACGGCGCTCCATCGCCTGGTTGGTGAAGTCGACGAGCAGGATCGAGTTCTTCTTGACGATGCCCATGAGCAGGATCAGGCCGATCATGCTGTAGATATTGAGCGAAGCGCCCCCGAGCAAGAGCGCGAGGAACGCACCGGAGAGGCTGAACGGCAAGGCCATCAGCACGGTCACCGGATCGATGAAGCTGTTGAACTGCGACGCGAGCACCATGTAGGAGATCACAAGTCCGAGCAGGAGCGCGAAGATCAGGCTCTCGAATGACTCCTTGAAGGTCTCAGCGCTACCGCTGAGGGTGACGTGATAGCCCGAAGGCAGGAGCTTGCGGCCGAGCTGCTGGACCTGCGCAAGCGCGTCCGCCTGCGACCGGCCCTGCTTGATATTGGCGAAAACCGTGACCGCGCGTTCCCGGTCCTTGCGTGAGACCGCCTGGAGCGTCACTTTTTCCTGGATCGTCGCCACCGCATCGAGGCGAATCAGCTCACCGCGGTTATTGCGTACGAGCAGGCGCCGGAGCTGATCGGCTTTGTCACGCTCCTTGGCCTTGAGTCGCACACGGATCTCGTAACGATGCCCTTCCTTCGGGTAGCGGCCCACGACGACTCCGCCGATGAGCGCATTGACCGTCTCCCCGATCGTCGCGATGCTGACTCCACGCAGGGCCGCCTTCTCGCGATCGGGAACGATCTGGACCTCGGGCATCCCCTCTTTGTAATCACTGTCGACGTCGGTCACGAGTCCGCTCGCCTCGAGCTCCTTCTTGATCCGCTGCGAGTATTCCGCGAGTTTCTCCCACTCGGGGCCCCGTACGGCGAACTCGACCGGGAACCCACGCGACGCCGTGAAGCCGCGCATGGAGAGATCCTGGATGAAGGCCTTGACGCCCGGGAGCGCATTGAAATACCGGCGGCACATCGCCATGATGTCCTGCTGGGTGAAATTTTTTCCGGTCTTCGGGTTCTTGCCACGCGCGGCGGGCGCCTTGAGCGTGACGAAGACCGTTCCCGTATTGACCTCCCCGCCCCCGAACCCCCCGACCGAGCCGAAGATCCGCACGACCTCGGGGCGGCTCATGAGAAATTTCTCGACCTCCTCCATCTTACGACTCGTGAAATCGATCGAGGAGCCCACCGGGGTCTGGAAGCGCACCAGAAAGAGGCTCTGATCCTGCGCGGGGATGAACTCCTTGTTCAGGTGCTTCACGCTCAGGATGCTCGCGGCAAAGAACGCGATCGCAACCACCACCACGAGCCAGCGCAGGCGAAGCGCCCAGCCCAGCGTCCGCCGGTAGCCGCGAGCCGCAAACTGCAGAAGCGCCTCGACTCCCTGACCGAAGCGGGTCGCGCGGGGAGCCGCGTCGATGAAGCGTGAGCACCGCATCGGCGTCAGCGTCAGGGCCTCGAGCAGCGAAAGCAGTACCGCCACCGTGATCGTGACGCCGAACTGGTAGAAGAACTTCCCGATGATGCCCTTCATGAACGCCACGGGCAGGAAGATCGCGACCACCGCCACGGTCGCCGCGAGAGCCGCGAAGGTGATCTCGCGCGAGCCGGTGAGCGCGGCCTGCAGGCGGCTCAGTCCCCTCTCGCGATGGCGCACGATGTTCTCGAGCACCATGATGGCGTCGTCCACCACGATCCCGATCGCCAGGCTCAGGCCGAGCAGCGTGAAGGTGTTCAGGGTGAAGCCCATGAAATGCAGAACGATGAAAGCCCCCATGATCGAGGTGGGGATCGCCAGGAGGATGTTCACCGTCGAGGACCAGGACCCGAGGAAAAGCCAGCACACGAGCGAGGTCAGGATCGCCGAAAGCACGAGCGTGAAGTTGAGCTCCGCCACCGACTCCTCGATGAAGCGGGTACTGTCGGAGTTGATCGCGAGGGACATTCCCTCGGGCAAAGTCTTCTGAAGCTCGGCGATCTTCTGGCGAACGGCGCGAGCCACGGCCACCGCGTTCGAGCCGCGCTGCTTGCGGATGCCCATGCCCACGGCGGGCTTGCCCATGGTGCGGCTGATCCGCCGGACGTCGGCAAGCCCCTCCTCGACCTCGGCGACCTCGCGCAGCCGGATCGTCCGGTAGTTGGGCTGGCCGCCACGGCTGTTGATCACGATATCGCCGAACTCCTGGACCGACGTGGCCTCGCCCATCGTGCGCACGTTGGACTCGCGCGTCTCGGTTTCGATCCTTCCGCCGGGGATCTCCGAATGCTCATTGCGGATCGTGCCGATGACGTCGCTCACGGTGAGCGCGAACCGGGCGAGCTTTTCCTCCGAGACCCAGACGCGGAGGTTCGGCTCGATATAGCCGCCGAGAAACACCTCGCCCACGCCGGGTACGGTCGAGATCCGGCCTTTGAGATGATCACGGACGTAAGACATCATCTCCCGCATTGAGTGCCTCGAGCTCTCGAGAGCGACCCACAGGATCGGCTGATCCTCGGGATTGGTCTTCGTGATGACCGGCGGCTCCATCTGCGCGGGCAGATGCCGCTGCGCCTGGGCGACCTTCGCCTGGATCTCCTGGAGCGCGACGTCGATGTCCTTGCCGAGCTCGAACTCCACGCTGATCGTCGCGGCGCCGTTACGTGAGGTCGAGTTCACCGCGCGAACGCCCTGAACGCCCATCACCGCGTCCTCGAGCGGATCGACGACGTCGGTCTCCATCACCACGGGCGCCGCGCCATCGAGCGTCACCGAGATGCTGATCACGGAGAAGTCCACGTCGGGAAGCTGACTCACCCCCATGCGGGAAAAAGAGAGCGCCCCGAAGAAGATCAGTCCCAGCATCAGCATCCAGGAAAAAACCGGACGCCGGATTGCGATTTCAGGAAGCCGCATCGCCGCTCATTCCCCTTCCACGGCCCTCGTCGGCCTCCGCGCGGACGCCACCTCAAGCCTCAAGAAGTCCTGTTTGGCCGCGAACCGCGCCCGATCCAGCGCCCGACGGCTCTCCTGGAACGCCGTCAGCGCCTGCAGCACCTCGAGGTTGCTCACGGTGCCGTTGCGGTAATCGCGGGACTGAGCCGCATAGTTGCGCTCGGCAAGCGAAACCGCCTCGCCGAGCGCGCGGATCCGCTTGCGATCGGCCTGCACCACTTCGAAAAGCGCGCGGATCTCCTGCTCGGCGATTCGTCTGGCGCGCCCGTATGAAAGCTCCGCTTGCTCAAGCTGCGACCGGGCCTCGCGCACGCGGGACTGCAGCGTCCCTCCGGCGTAAAGCGGGAGGTTCAGGCCGAGCTGCAGGTCCCAGTTCACGTCCTTCAGGCTCCCGGAGCGGGCGAAATAATAGTTACCGCTGAGATCCGCCGTCGGCAGATGCGCCCCTCGCGCGATCGCGACCGCCTCTTGGGCGGCCTGGAGGCGATTCTGCTCGGCCCGGACGTCGGGCCGCCGGGGGAGTCCGCGAAGATACTCTTCGAGCGGATGCGGAACGGAGCCCTCGGCAAGGGAAGACTCCTGCGGATCGCCGAGCGCGACATCCCGGTCGAAGCCGGTCACCGAGGAAAGCTCCTCACGCACCGAACCGAGCTCTCCGCTCAGGGCTTCGGCCTGCGCCTTGAGCGCGCTCATCGCCGACTCGGTGGAAAGCTCCTCACTGAGGCGCGAACGCCCGATCTCGCGCCGGCTCCGAAGCTCGCGAACACGTCTGCCGTAGAGCTCCACCTGCGTGGCGATGTTCTTGAGGTCGCGCTCCACGGCGAGAACCGAGTAGAAGCCGCGCACAACGTCGAGGTAAAGTTGAGTCATGGCCGCGCGGCGCAGCTCCCGCTGCGCGGCGACCTGGTCTTCCGCGGCACGAATGCCGGCGAACTCCCGAAACCCGCGAAACAAAGGCTGCGACGCCGAAAGCCGGAGCACGGGCTGCACACTCGGAAAGATGCTGCTGCCCACGGACGTCGACGGATGTTCCTGCCAGGTGCGACTCGCCTGCGCGTTCACGGTGGGAAGCACCGAGCCTTTGGCCTGCCGATAACGCTCCTCGGACTGGCTGACCGCCTGGTCCTGGATCGCGACGGCTTCGCTTCGCGCGAGCGCGGCCCTGAAACAATCCTCGAGCGATCGTTCCCCGGAATCGACGGGAGCCGCCCCGGCGAGTGGGGCGCCGACGAGAAACAGCCCCACGAACGCCGTCGCGAACCTCCACGCAAACAAGCCTGATTTTTGGGTAAAACGCCCCTTCATCACCGCCGCCCAGTATCGCCAAAGCGAGCCGGCGTTCAAAGGAAAATTAACATCACTATGCGAGTCACGTTATTCTAAATGTCGGGGTTTTGAATGGTTGGCGCGATAGGGATTGAACCTACGACCCCCACCGTGTCAAGGTGGTGCTCTCCCACTGAGCTACGCGCCAACATATGGGAACAGATAAAGAGAATCGACATATAGCCGACGAAACGGGCTTACGTCAATCCCTTCCAAAAGCGATCCCGCAATTTCTCTTCCAGCTTTTTCCCCAGCTCCTCAAAACCGGAGGTATCCGGCAAGAGGAAGTCGACGGGTGCGTCCAATCCGCAAGGCCTGAGCCCGACGAAGCTTGTCGGAGTGCGAAAACCGTTCAAGGAAAGCCCATGGAGAACAACTCCTTGTTCCACATGTATCCCGACCGCTCCGATCTTGCCCTTCGGGGTCCAAACTCCCGTCTCCGCGCCGCCGCGAATCTCGGCCTTGGGTTCGGTTTCGCGCGCGATCTCAAGCACGGTCCCCATCAATCCCTCGACCGCCTGACGAACGCTCCGCGAATCGCCCGTGAGGCGTTCGAGCGAGTCCACCGCGAAGGCCACCCACTGCCCCGGGCCATGATAGGTGGCCAGCCCCCCGCGATCGGTCGGATAGACCGAGATGCCTAGCGCGGCGAGGCGCTCGGGACCAAGGAGAAGCTCCCCTGGCCCGGCTCTTCGCCCCAAGGTAATCACCGGCGCGACCTCCGAAAGCAGGAGCGCTCCAGGTCCCCCCTCGCGCACCCGCGCGGCGATCTGCCGCTGAAGCGCATCAAGCGCTGCATAGGTCCACGGCCGCTCAGCGGTATGGCGGCGAACCAGCGTTTCAGGTCTTGGGCTCATGCCCTCTTAATAGAGCTGAACGAGGTCGCCTTCAAGCACATTGCCACCGGTGTGGAGTTCGGCGACGGCGCCGTCAGTGCCGAGGAAGTCAACCACCTCGAGCGTCCCTTTCATCTGTCCCTGCGATCGGCCCAGGAAGGCGCCGGTCCCCGGATCATAGACATCATCGCCCGGGGCGAGCACGCGAAGGATATCGCCCACCATCAGCCCTGAAGCCTTGCCGGCGTTCACGTAGATCTTGTTGGCCGCCACCTTGGCGATCCGACCCTGCCAGCCGAGCTTTTCAATTGCCTTGACGACATCGGGGACCAGCTGCGCGGCCGCAATCCTGACCGCCAGCTTGGTGAGGTCCGCGCGGTACTGCGGGCTCTCGATCTGGGACTGCTCGAGGGCGACCATCGCGTTGCTCGAAGCTTCGCCCGAGCGCGCCGAGGCCATGATCTCGCGGCCTCCGGCGACATCAAAGAGCTTGAGCTCCAGGTCGACGGCCGCGATCGACTGCTTCTGGCGGAAAAGGCCGACATCATCGCCCTTTTGCCGGAAGACGACGCGGGTGACGCGTCCGATGACCAGAACGGAGATCCCCAGGCGGCGGCCCTCGCGGATGAGCTGCGCGACCCGGACCTTTTCGCCCTGAATGAAGTCCTCCGTCGACACATCGACGCGCAGATCCGCAGGCACGATCATCCGCTGGGTCAGGTGCAGTCCGCGCCGCAGCTCATCGGCGGCGAACAGGCCGAGCTCGCCGGATTTCACCGGGGTGTCGTTCCAGAAGTTCAGCACCACGACCCGCTTCTTGGGCTGACCGAGGGATTCCACCCGCTGCGAAGGCGACTTTTCCTTGGCCCCGTAATAACTCGTCGGCTCCGGCTTGTAATAGCCCTGGTCCCGCTTGTAACCGGGAGAGCGCTGGCAGCTCGCGAGAGCGACGACGGCGGTCAATCCACCGAGCAGGAACAACGCGGTTCGGATCCGATGTCTCATAATTCGCCCTCATTGCTGGCGGCAGCCTCGACGGCCGGGGCGGCTGCGCCGGTCTCGATGAAGCTCACCTTCACCGTGTGTCCCAGGTCCAGCGCCATCACCAGGCGCTTGAGCTCGCGTTCCGGCTTTTGACTGAAAAACGCGAAAACCGCTTTGCCCTTGGAAAGTCTTCTTTCTTCCACCCTGACCTCTTCGCCGGAAAGCGAGAAGAGCCGCTGCTTCACCTCGAGGTACCTCGGGTAACCGCGGATTCCCGTCACCTCCACGAGCAGCTTCTCACGCTCCTGGTTCGCGCCGGCCTGAGTTTTGGCCAGGCGCGAGCCGAGCTCGGTCAAGAAGTCCGTGAGCAGCCGATCAGCCGTTCGTTCGATACTGTCGTTTTCGAGAATCTCGAGCCGCCCATCAAGCTTCGAAACCCCCCGAACCCAAAGCATCGCGCGAACAAGGAAACGCACCTCATCGGCATGAGCCGGGTCGTCGGGATCGATCGGGGCCTTTTCGGACGAAAGAAGAAGCACGACCGGGGCCTTCTTTTCCTCTCCGAGGCGCACCAGGTATTCCTCGAGCGCCTTGCCCCCGTACTTGAGCTCGGTCTCCGGCAGCCACGTCGGGGCGAGCCCCCGCCGCTCCATGCGAAGCTGGGCCACCCTTTTCATCTCCGGCATCGCTGCCGCGCAACGCGCGCAACCCGACTCGGCCTTGAGTGCCAGGAGGACCTTGGCGGCATCGCCCTTGAGCAAGGCCGGCGTGGCGAAAAACTTCAGATAATTGCGGATGCTCGTGTAGTCGACGTCAACGATGAGCCCCCCGGCGCCCGAGGCGCGATAGTCTTTGACGAAACGCTGAGGCCGCGACACGACCTCCTCCGTGAAGATGCGCTTCTGCCATGGCTCCAAGGCACCGAGCTGCGCTTCCCCTCCCGCAACCGCGTTCTGCAGCTTGAGCGAAACATCACCCGCGGATGCCGAAGACGGTGGCGGGGAGCTCTCGACAGCGCCCGCCGGAGTCGCGCCGAATCCGAGCCCGAGAAGCAGTAAAGCCACTGAAGATAAGTCCGCGAAACGCATGAATTTAGTCTAGCACGCACCCGCAGGGAGTCTAGCCAGAAGTAACGCGCTCCCGGGCCGGACGGCTAGTACCACGGCAACTAAGTTTTTTCCGACCTTTTGCCAGGATTTTTGAGCGAGACAAGGAAGCCAACTCGCAAAAAACCGGAGCATCCCCGTAGGGCTGTGAGGATTTTTTGCGAGGTGGCTGACGCCGTCGCAGCCAAAAAGCCGCCTGCAAAAACGGAAAAAACTTAGTTGCCGCGGTACTAGGCCAGGAATACGACGTCGCACCCGAAGATCCGGTTAATCGTCTGAACCATCTGCGGAGAGCCCGACACCATCACGGTCTTGGGCAGCTCCAGCCGGGTCTTAAAGCGGCGATCCACGAAATCGATCCGGACCGGACAGCGACCCCGATGCTGAAGTAGGCTCTTTTTAAGCTCTCGGAGCTGATCCGGACTCGTATCCGAGGGCGAGATGCGCAGGACCACGCGTTGCACGCGCGCCTTGTGCGCCTCGGCCACCCCCTCCACGGACTTGGCCAGGACCTTCGGGGCCTCGTCGCCGATCTCGAGCTCTCCTGTGAGCACGATGACCTCGGCCTCACTCGCGGCGCGCTTGAGCAGCTCCTGGCACGCGGCATAGGCCTCGGGAAAAAACACCACCTCGACTTTGCCGTGCAGGTCTTCGAGGGCGCCAAAGGCCATGCGGCTACCCTTCTTGGTCATCACCTCGCGAAGCTCGCCGACCAGTCCGCCGAGCTTGATCTCCGGCCGCTGCGGGCGGTACCGCCCGGCACCATAGCCCCCGCCCCCATCGCCCCAGCCGTTATCGGCGGGCGGAGGCGGCGCTTTCTTCGCGGCCTTCTCCTCGGCGTGGGATTTGATCCGCTCGGTGCTCCAGCCAAGCCACTCCTCGCAGATCTTCTGCCAGGGGTCCATCGGATGGCCTGAGACGTAAAAACCCACGACCTGCCGCTCCTGAATGAGCTTGCGGGGCAGCGGCCAGTCCTCTTCCTTCTTGAACACGGCCGAGGCCGGCGTGACGAGCTTCACCTCGTCGGCACTGAACGAGTCAAAGAGCGAGCTCTGCCCGAGCTCGCGCTCCTCCTGCTCGTCGCCGGCGTGATCGATGAGGCTTTCGAGCGAGGCAAACAGACTCGCGCGGTTCACCTCCGCGATCGAATCGAAGCCGCCCGCTAGCGTGAGCGACTCGAGGACCTTCTTGTTGACCTTGCGGACGGAAACCCGTTTGACGAAATCCAGGACGTTCCGGAACTGGCTCTGGGCGCGCGCCTCGAGGATCACGTCGACCGCGATCCCGCCGACGCCCTTGATCGCCTCGAGCCCGAAGCGAATGGCCTTCGCGCCGGCTTTGTTCTTGACCTTTTCCACGCTGAACCGCTTCTGCGACGCATTCACGTCCGGCGGCAGCACGGCGAGCCCGTGCGCCCGGGCATCGTTGATGTACTTGGTGATCTTGTCGGTGTTGTCCATTTCGGTCGTCATGAGCGCCGCCATGAACTCCGCCGGGAAAGTGGTCTTCAGATACGCGGTCTGATACGTCAGGACGCCGTAAGCCGCCGAATGGGACTTATTGAAGCCGTACTCGGCGAACTTCGCCATCAGGTCGAAGATCGACTCGGCCTTGGCCGCGGGGAGGCCTTTTTCGGTCGCGCCCTTGACGAAGATCTCGCGATGCTTGGCCATCTCCTCGGGCTTCTTCTTGCCCATCGCGCGCCGCAGGAGGTCCGCCTGCCCGAGCGAATACCCCGCGAGCTCGCGGGCGATCTGCATGACCTGTTCCTGGTACAGGATGACGCCGTAGGTGTCCTTGAGGATCGGAGCCAGCGCCTCGACGTCGTAGGTGATTTCCTTGCGTCCGTGTTTGCGCTCGATGAAGTCGTCGACCATGCCTGAGCCGAGCGGGCCCGGACGGTACAAGGCGTTGATGGCGGTCAGATCCTCGAGCGAGTTCGGCTGGATGCGCGAGCAGAGATCCTTCATGCCCGAGCTCTCGACCTGGAAGATGCCGTCGGTATCCCCGCTCGAAATCAGCGCGAAAACCCGGGCGTCCTTGTAGTTCATCTTCTCGAGCGCGAACTCCGCGTCGGGAGTGCCGGGCTCGGCGACCTGGCGGATCAGCTTCACGGCGTTGTCGATCACGGTGAGCGTTTTGAGGCCCAGAAAGTCGAACTTCACCAGCCCGATCGCCTCGGAGAAGTCCTTGTCGAACTGGGTGACGACGTCGCCGTCCCGGCCGACGTAAAGCGGGCAGTAGCTCACCACGGGCTTTTGCGTGATGATCACGCCGGCGGCATGCATGCCGGCCGAGCGATACAGGCCTTCGAGCGAAAGCGCGTACTCGATGACCTTCGCCACCCGGGCGTCCTGCGCCATCCGCTCCTTCAGGCGCGGCTCGCGCGTGAGCGCGTCGGAAATGGTGATATCGATCTCATCGGGCAGGAGCTTGGTGATCGCGTCGGAGTCGGCGAACGAAAGGCCGAGCACGCGGCTCACGTCCTTGATCACCGCGCGGGCCTGGAGCTTGCCGAAGGTGATGATCTGGCAGACGTTGTCCTTGCCGTACTTGCGCGCGACGTAGTCGATCACCTCGCCGCGACGATCCTGGCAGAAGTCCACGTCGAAGTCGGGCATCGAGATACGTTCGGGATTGATGAACCGCTCGAAGAGCAGATTGAATTCGATCGGATCGATGTCGGTGATCTTCAGCGACCAGGCGACAACGGAGCCCGCGCCCGAGCCACGTCCCGGCCCCACCGGGATGCCATTGCTCTTGGCCCAGCGGATGAAATCCGACACGATCAGGAAGTACCCGGCAAAACCCGTGCGCTCGATCATCGCCAGCTCGTCGTCGAGGCGCTTCTCGTAGGCGCGCTTTTTCTCCGGCCAGTCCGGCGCCCCGGCCTTTTCGGCGAAAGAAGGCTCCTCGAACCTTTCGGCGAGCCCCTGCCGCCCTTGCTCGCGGAAGTAGTCGATCAGGTCGAATGGCGCCCCGGGCGCCACCTCGTCCGGCCTGAAGTCCGGCAGGTGGTAGATCGGGCGACCCTTCTCATCCTTGAAGCGGAACTCGAGGTTGCACTTTTCGGCGATCTTGAGCGTGTTATCGCAGGCCTCGGGAAACTGAGCGAAGCGCTCACGCACCAGCGCCTCGGGCTTGAGGAAGTATTCCGACGGCACGAGGCTCTTGGGGCGGTCAAAGTCGAGGTTTTTCCCGTGCTCGATGCACTGGAGCACCTCGTGCGCCTCGGCGTCCTTGGCGTCCAGGTAATGGCAATCACAGGTCGCCACGCACGCGATCCCGTGACGCTCCCCGAGAACGCTCAAGAGCTGATTGACCTGATCCTGCTCCGGCAGCCCCGTGTCCTGCAGCTCGAGGTAAAAATCCTCGCCAAAGCGCTTCTTGAACCAGAGCACCGAGTCCAGGGCTCCCGCCTCGTCACCCGTGAGGAGCTTGTAAGGAATCTCGCCCCGAATGCAGCCGGAGAGCACCACCAGGCCATCGCCGTACTCGTCGAGCAGCGCGCGATCCACGAGTGCGCGCGGTCCGGCGGGCTGACCCTTCTGCGGAGGCGGCGCCTCGGTATACGAGCGCGTCACCATTTTGCAGAGGTTCTGGTAGCCCTTGAGATCCTTGCAGAGCAGCACCAGATGATGCGCTCGCGGCGTGTTGGCCGAAGCCGCGGAACCGCCTCCCCCGACGGTCTGAGCCTGCGTGGCCCGGCCCAGCGGCGCATAGATGATCTCACAGCCGATGATGGGCTTTATCCCGGTTTTCTTGCCAAGCTGGTAGAAGTCGATCGCTCCGAACAGGTTGTGAGTGTCCGTCATCGCGATGGCCGGCATGCCGAGCTGGGCCGCGCGTTCAAAAAGCGCATCCGTCTGAATGGCGCCTTGAAGCAGGCTGTACTGCGTATGAACGTGAAGATGAACGAAGGACATGTGAGCCTAATCTTGTCGCATGATGGCGTCGTGAGAGTCTATCGAGAAAAAAGGCGGCGTGCCTCACCATGAAGCAGTGCGGCAATTCGGGCCGTTCGCTTTCTTTTGCGGGTTTCAGGCCCCGGAAACCACCGCGACGTGCGGCGTATAGGCCATTGCGATAAAACGCTTTCGTCCAAACGCCTGAGGAGCCTCGATCGCCGCGATGAGCTGACCCGGACGAGGCAGCGGAGCAGTCACGGGGACATAGACCCGCGCCTGGTGACCGTTGGCCAGCTGAACGCTGATCGAGTGCATGCAATAGAGATAGCCATACAGGTCATTGGGGAGTTCCGCCGGCTCGGTGACCGTGCCCGTGAAGGCGCCCTGCCCTTTTTCGATCTTCTTCTGTATTCGCCGGTAGGTGAACTGAAGCGAGTCCCAGGCCAGGAAAAGGAAGAATAGCGCGATTGCAAATGGACTCACCGCGAGAAGCGCCGACCAGCCGATCTTTCGCCAGCTCTCAGCGCACTGCCCCGCTTGAAAGTCGCTCTGCGTATCGCCCGACCAGCAACCCGGCGCAAGATCGCCGAGCGAAGCCCCGAGGTCCCCGACGTGGATCATCGCGACCTTCAAGGCACTGCCACGGGCGATCGCGGCGGGATAGC
>JAMPXZ010000188.1 GCA_023700925.1 Oligoflexia bacterium
AAGAAAAACGAAGGGTCGCAGCCTTCATTCATAGAAAGCCGAACTTAGATGACCCTCTCGACATTGGGACACTAAAGAAGGCCATAGATCTCCTGCACAAGAACAACAGTGTCATTCTGCCAGGTGATCGCAGTTTTTCGTTTGGCTGCATCCAGGTGGTCAATGTCAGCCATTGCCAGCAGATCACCTTGAAACTCACTGAGCTTGCCGCTCAAAGCAAAGGAAACGATGACCTCGATTTTCGAGTGATTTGCCTTCATGGTCGTCTATCACTTGCGGTGCGAAATTGGCTGGACCGCCAGATGAACCCCATGCTCTGCCGCAAGGGCCCAAGCGGTGATCTAGCTCCTCTCTCCAATCCATTTGTTCGCGAATTTGTCGCAGGCTCCGCATGTCGAGATACCGCGATTGTGCTCGTCTCCACGATGGAGACCACGGGAAGGGATCATGACTTCGACTGGGGAATCATTGAAAGTCGCCAGGAGCGCGACATTATCCAATTTGCTGGTCGAATCCGTCGGCACCGGCCACCAGGGGACCAGGTAAAGAACCTTATCGTCTGGGATGCTCCTCTCCGTTGGAAAGGTGCCCCTTGGAAGCCAAGAGATCCTACTGACAATCCGGATGCATTTCAGTTTTTTGGCGTTGGCGACAGAATAGGGAAAGATCTAAAACAAGTCGTACTCCGTCGGACTCATCAGCATCCGAAATATGGGTTGATGCCGAGTTACCAGGAAATGCTCGAGTCCACTTATGGCAAGGCGCCATTGATCACGCCTTCAAGGATATTGACGGAGACCTCCCCTCCAGCCAGTGACTACGATGCCAAGACAGGTTTCGCCTCAACTGTTCGCGCCTGCGAAACTGCGCGCCTACGCAGCACACTATTGGAGTGCCGTCCCCATAAGTGCCACACCCTTGCCGAGTGGCTCACGGACCACAATAAGATTCATCGTCTGCTATGCAAGCATCAGGATCAATACCGTTTCCGAAGTGGACGACCAATGGAGCTGTATTGGCGAGATGAAGACGGAGCTTGGTACTATGTCGTGGAACCAGGCCGAGAACTGGAGTCCTCAGTCAAGCAGCCAGAAGTCCCTGACATCAGCGTCGCCAATAATGGATTTCTTTTTTCGAGCCTTGACGAGGACGTAGAGATTTTTGAAATTCAAGAAAAGACCTCTTCCTTCCACAGAAAAGATCGAATCCGTCTAAGCGGCGTCTACTTCACTGAGCCGCCATCTGGAGATCCAACTCGTCTCCGATACCACCCTCAAATCGGGCTATACGCGGGATCTGGTCGGTAACCGTCACGGCTTTCCAAAGTTCACCGCGGCGTAACGAGCCACGTCTTTCTCAGGTCACCCTCGTTTTTGCCGTACACCATGACCTGCGAGTCCGCCGAGAAGTGGGTCAATGTGGGCTGATTGCCGGGGACACCCGGCCGTACGGGATCCACCTTGGCGAACGCATAAAGCGTCCCACTGGTCTCGTCGAAGTAGAGCTGCTCGGGGCCACTCGCGGCTCCGGCCCTTCTGACCGGCACGAGCGAGGGCAGCATCCGCGAGAGCGGCGCGAAGTCCTGGCTGAGGAGGTACTTTCCGCAAAGGCTCTCGCCGTTCTGGAGAATCAGCGGGCTGACCTTGCGCAAGGCATTCCTGGCGCTGTCGGCGAAGCTGGCCCTGACGGGACAGCCCTTGCTCCAGGCTTCGGCTTCCGCTTGGTTGCGATCGACGCTGTCGGGTTCCTTCATGAGGTTGAAGAAGAGCGTCGCGCTCTCGGGCTTCCAGTGCCAGGCGCCGCCATAGCCGTATTTTTCCCTCTGATCCGCCTCGGGAAGAACGGCTTTCGGGGCGAGCGTCATGCTGGAGTCCGAATATTTCAGCAGCTCCAGCGCCTTCGGGGAGGGACTGAAAAGCGCGAAGACGGTCTCCTCCTCCCAATTCCCGAACTGAGAGCCTTCGAACTGCATCGCCGCAACGAGGTCAGGGCCGCTGCCGGCGTAGCCCAGCAGGCGCCCCTCCCGATGAAAGGTTGTTTCGCCGATCTTCTTCCCGTTCTCGAAGGACTGAAAAGTCGCGTTCCAGGCCTTGGGCTGCTCGCAATCCCACTGCGTCGCGACCGCTAGGGAGCTTGGGGATTTGCGGAGAATCTCCACCCGCTGCTTGCGGCAGCCAGGCTTGCTTTCATCATAATGGATCGCGCCGGTGTCCGGAAAAAAGACGTAATCACGCCTCGCCTTGAGCCCATCGGTCAACGCCCCGAGGCTTCCGAGGATGAGGCCATCCTTCAGCCTGCCCCCAAAAGCCAGGTCGTCGATGGGACTCACGACAGCAGTCGTATCGATCTCGACCCGCTCCACGGGGGTCTGCGAGCCCAGGACTCTTCCGGGGCTGAGGGCGTAGATCAGATAGGAGGACTTGAAGCGACCCTGCGAGAGCGTCTCCAGGTTGCAGATCAGCCGGGTCTCAGTCGCGAAAAGGGCGGTGCACACGCTGCCGGCCGGAAGAGCCGCGAACGGGGTCACCTCTCCGCGTTCGAGGTCAACCGCGGTAATGCTCGCTTTCACGCCTCGAGAGAGAAGGTTACGCACCCTCTCCCGGAGGGGCATGAATCTTCCGTCATAAGACGCGCCGTTCGGCAGCGCGGGATTCGCGAAAAAGAAGCGCTGCCCGCCAATTGCGTAGGCGGAGCTGGTTTGAGGTTTCCAGCTCGGGAGGGGGGCGCTCAGGTTGACCCTCGTGGCGCCCGCGCTTCCGATCGAAAACGCCTTGGCCTGCACGGGATCCTTGCCGAACGAGCCGCAGGCGGTTCGGGAAAAGCCGCCTTCGGGATAAAGCTCACCACAGCCCGCCACAAAATAGCGGCCATCCGCCGACAGGCTGGTCAGCTCATCCCACGCCATCCGGATATCGAGCGGAATGGAACTCACGCGCTCCGAGAGCTCACGATGGAAATCGGAGGACGCCGGGCCGCGATCCTGCCGAATCGTGGAACAAGCCATCGCCACGACGGCGCACAAGACTGCCAACAGTCCTTTTGAGAACACCATCTGATCTCCTTTATGTGACACGCTCTCTCCATCCCGAATTCCGCGCCAGTTCCGCCTCGAGCCTCTCGAGCTCCGCGTGTACCGCGTCCTCGCCTAACCCGAACTCCTGTGCCCACGCTCCGGCGAGCATCGCCGCCCACGGCCGGCCATGATCCGCCCGTGCGGCATAGAGCGGCATCCGCCGCAGGTAGAAATCCTCCAGGTGCAACGTCATCTCGTTGCGAATGGAATAACGGAGCTGAGCCTCCAGGCACGGGAAGCCCTCGGGATCGGCCGCGACTTCCGAGCCGCGTGCGCCGCCGCTGAGCGCCCTCGCCAGCTCCACGATCTCAAGGCCATCGGCTCCATACCTTCCGACCAGCTCCGGCGGAATCCCGAGCCCGCGAGCCTTGGCCACCTCCCACGCGCGGTCCACCGCCTCGGCCGTCGCCTTCGGATTCACCGGCTCTTCGGTCCCGGTTCCGCGCACCGCGAGCGGAAAAGCCGGAGCCTTCCCTTCGCGCGCTTCCCGCTCCCAGGACTCCAGGGTGAAGTCCACGATCTGCTCGGCCATCTTGCGATGGGTCGTGTACTTGCCCCCCGCGACGACGATCGTGCCGCCAGGTCCGCGGCCGATATGGTGCTCGCGGCTCACCTTCTGAAGCGCCTTGCCAGGCCGGTCCGCCTCGGCGCGCGCATCTCCCGTCTGCGTGCCGTGCTCGTTCACGCTTTCGCCGAACAGGGGCCGTACGCCGACATAGGCGCTAAGGATATCCGAAGTTGTGATCGCCAAATCCGGGAAGTACCGGTTCAGCAGCCGAAGCAGGTAATCCACATCGGAGCGTTCGACCTCGACCTCGCGCGGGTTCTCGGGCGAGGGCGCGTCGGTCGTGCCGACGATCACGACGCCAGCGCCGAAGTCCGGACGCGGAATCACGAAGGAGATGCGCCCGTCCTCGGGATGACTCATCACCATCGCGCCGGGGACCGGAATCCGCTTCAGGTCAAAGATCAGGTGCACGCCTTTGCTCGGGGTGAGCCAGGGCTTCCAGCCGCCATGACCGGCTCCGAGTCTTCCGCCGAGCTCGTCGGTCCACGGTCCCCCGCAGGCCACCACGCGCCGGGCCTTGAGCGCGATCTCGCCCCTGCCCGTCTCCCGATCGCGCACCGTGAAGCCTTCGATCCGGCCGTCGTTCCAGATGGGCGAAACCGCCTCGACCCGACTCGCGATCGCCGCGCCCTGGCGCGAAGCCGCGCGCGCCGTCTCGATCGTCAGCACGTCGTCCCACATCGAGGCGTCGTAATAGCGGAAGCCGCCCTTGAGCCCGTCTTTTTTCAGGAAGGGCACGAGCTTCAGAAGCGCGTCGCGCGAGAGGTACTTGTGGAACTCGGGCGAACGAAAAAGCGCCAGAATATCGTAGAACCAAAGGCCCAGGGTCAGGATCAGCCGCCCATTGGCGTCGCCTTTGTAAACCGGCATGAAGAACCGGAGCGGCTTGACCATGTGGGGCGCGGTCCGAAGGAGGAACGCGCGCTCCGAGAGCGCCTCGAAAACCATGCCGAACTCGAAGTTCTCGAGGTAACGAAGACCGCCGTGAATGAGCTTGGAGCTGCGTGAAGAGGTCCCCGAGGCGAAGTCCTCGCACTCGACGAGCGCGACCGAAAGCCCGCGCGAGGCGGCATCGCGCGCCACCGCGGTCCCCGTGATCCCGCCGCCGATCACCAGCAGATCGAACGTTTCCTCGCGAAACCGCCGAAGCGCCTCTTGCCGGGTCCTGAACGAAAATTCTCCATCCATGAGAAATTCTCCTGAATTAAGGGCGCGGAATCGAGATTCCGAGCTCCGCAAGCTGGTCGGGCGAAACCGCCGACGGCGAGTCGGACATCAGACAGCTCCCCCGCTGCGTCTTGGGAAAAGCCATGACGTCGCGGATCGGCCCCACGCCGCAAAGAAGCGCGGCCAGGCGCTCGACGCCGAAGGCCATCCCCCCGTGCGGCGGCGTGCCGTACTGCAGGGCCTCGAGGAAGAAGCCGAACTTCTCCTTGGCCTCCTCGGGCGTCAGGCCGAGCTGCCGGAACATCGCGGCCTGCACCTCGGGACGATAGATGCGAAGGCTCCCTCCGCCAACCTCCACGCCGTTGAGAACCATGTCGTAAGCCGCCGCTTCGATCGCGTCGAGGTTGCGACCCTGGACGAAGTCCTCGAAGAACTCCGGCCGCGGCGAGGTGAACGGATGGTGGCACGCGTAGTAGCGGTTCTCCTTGTCGTCGAACTCAAGCAGCGGGAAGTTCATCACCCAGAGAAACGCCGGCTGGCCTTCGCCCGGCTTGGGAACCATTCCGAGCCTGGCGCCGACGACCAGTCGCAGCGCGCCCAGGGAGTCGAAGACCACCTTGTTGCGAGGGTCGGCGATGACGAGCACGAGATGGCCCGGCTGAAGCTGGAGACGCTCCTTGAGGGCCGCCTTTTCGGCGTCGGAGAAGAACTTCGCGGCCGGCGACTGGAGCTCCCCGCCCGGCTGCACCTTGATCCAGAGCAGGCCCTTGGCGCCGTAGCTCGCGGGATGCGCCGCGAGATCGTCGAGATCCTTACGCGAGAATTTCTCAGCCTGGCCCGGCACCACGATCGCCCGGATCGAACCTTTGCGGCCGCGCGCATTGGGCTGAAGCGCGTTCTGGAAAACCTGGAACGCACTGCGCGCGAAAAGTTCGGAAAGATCCTGAAGCTCCAGCCCGAACCGGATATCCGGCTTGTCGCTCCCGAAACGGCTCATCGCCTCGGCATACGGCATGCGCAGGAACGGACGCGGCACGTCCTGGCCGAGGATCTCCTTCCAGAGCTTGGCGACCATCTCTTCCATGATGGGGAAGAAGCCTTCCTCATCCAGGAACGACTGCTCGATATCGATCTGGGAGAACTCGGGCTGCCGGTCCGCGCGCAGGTCCTCGTCGCGAAAACAGCGGGCGATCTGATAATAGCGATCCATCCCGCTCACCATCAGCAGCTGCTTGAGCGTCTGAGGCGACTGCGGAAGCGCGTAGAACGTCCCCGGGTTCATGCGGCTCGGCACGACGAAATCGCGCGCGCCCTCGGGCGTCGATTTGTAGAGAATCGGGGTTTCGACCTCGACGAAGCGGTTCTGATCGAGGTGATTGCGGACGATCGAAAGCATCCGGTGACGGATCAGGAGATTGCGCTGCAGGAACGGGCGCCGCAGATCGAGGTAGCGGTATTTCAGGCGCGTCGTCTCAGCGAC
>JAMPXZ010000016.1 GCA_023700925.1 Oligoflexia bacterium
TGAGCGGTCCTTCAGAAAGTGCTGGCCGAGGGCTCGGCGTTTGCCGTGAGTGGACATGTTTCAGAACTCCGGATTCGCCACCGCGTTGAGCGAGAGCAGCTCGGTTTCACGCAGAAGCTGACCTTGGCGGAAGCGGAACGCTCCCGCCGCCGCGATCATGGCGGCGTTGTCGGTGCAGTACGCGGCCTTGGGGAACAGCGGTGGAATGACCAGCTGCTGTCCCTGCCATTCGGCCGCTAGGCGCGCGCGGAGGCGCGAGTTGGCGGCCACGCCGCCGACGATCGCGAGCGAACGGCACCCGTGCTCGCGGGCCGCGAGGAAGATCTTCGAGAGCAGGGCGTCCACGATCGCTTCCTGAATCGAGGCGCACAGATCGCTGAGGCGGCTGTCGAGCGTTCCTTCCTTGCGCAGCTTCTCGGCTGCGAGCGCGACCGCGGTTTTCAGCCCGCTGAACGAAAAATCGAGCGTCGCCTTCTGCGGCAAGGCGCGTGGAAACGAGAACGCCTTCGGGTCACCGCCCTCTGCCGTCTTGTCGATCCAGACGCCGCCCGGATAGGGGAAGCCGAGGATCTTTGCCGTCTTGTCAAACGCCTCTCCCGCGGCATCGTCCCGTGAGCGCCCCACCAGCGAGCGCGCCAGGAAGTCCGGCGGCCAGAGCTCCGGCAGCGTTCTCATGACGTAGAGATTCGTGTGCCCCCCGGACACGACCGCGAGGAGCATGGGGAGCGGCAGCTGAGCCACGGGAAACGGCTGATCCAGGAAGACGCTGACCGCGTGCCCCTCCAGATGGTGAACCGGTACCAGGGGCTTGCCGAGGGCGTAGGCCATCGCTTTCGCGGCGCTCACGCCGACGAGGAGCGCGCCCACCAGGCCGGGCCTGTTCGTGACCGCAATCGCGTCGAGCTGCGAGGCTTTCAGCCGGGCATCCGAGAGCGCGCTATCGATCATCTGGTTGACCGTCTCGAGGTGATTGCGCGAGGCAATCTCGGGAACGACCCCGCCGTAGGGCTGGTGGATTCGGACCTGGGAGAAGGTCGAGACGCTCAGGACTTTTACCGGCGCAAGCGGCTCGTAGGCCACCACGGAGGCGCTACATTCATCACAGGAGGATTCGATCCCGAGTACGATGCTCATCTTGCTTTTCAACCTACTCCTCGGCAGGCAGCTCGCCCGCGGGGCAGGTGACCTCGTTCAACTTGCGTCGGAATACGGCCGTGTCGAGCTGTCCCGGCTTGGCGTACCAGGCCGGAGCCTTGTCTTCAGTGTGGCAGGTCACGCAGCGCGAGGCCTCGACCTTTTTTGAAAATTCGCCGGCGAAGGGATGGTCGCCGCCCGGGGCGTGGCAGTTCTCGCACTGGACGCTGGCCCAGGCGCGCGGAACGACGCTGAGAGCATCACGGAGAGGAAGGCTTTGGGTGTCCGCGGCTCGCGCCTTCACGGGCTCGTCGAGGGACGAGCTCTTGTGAACGGCGCTGAGAAAGGCAAGCGTATCATCCTGGCTCAACGGCTCCTCGACGCGTTCGCCCTCGGATTCTCCGGGCCGGGAGGCGAAGACCAGCCGGGTGACGTCCGAATAACCCTGCGGAAGCCCGAGGCCGACGCTGTGGCAGCTCAGGCATTCCTTGTTCCTGGGCTGCTGCTTTTGGACCAGCGGAGCGAACGCATTGGCGTGGTTGGTCTTGCGCCAGAAGTCGAACTGCTTCAGGTGGCACTGCGCGCAGGCCGGAAAGGTGCGGAGTCGCTGCCGGCTCTCCGCGGTGACCGATCTGGCGGCCAGCGAAACCTCATTACGGCTGTTGATCGCGTCGATCGCGGACTTGAACCCGCCGATCAGCTTGTCCATCTCGGTGGTCGCCCCGGCCGGCGAATCGTAGCCCGCGTCCAGTGAGGTGAGCTGATAGCCCTTGCCGTCGAAGGGCACCGGAATGCTCCCCACATACTGGTTGCGGAAGGAGGACTGGAAGATCCAGGTTCTTCCTTCCTTCACCGGTTTTTGCAGGAAGGACTGGCTATGTCCGCCGACGATGAGATCGATGCCCGGGACCGCCTTGGCAAGCGCGACGTCCTTTTCATAACCTTGATGCGTAAGCGCCACCACGAGGTCCGCCTGCTTGCGCAGCGCCGGGACCGCCTTTTTTGCCGCCGCGACCGGCGAGCTCGCCTTCAGCTCATTTGGCCAGGCCAGCTCATCGCCGACGAGGCCCAGGACCGCGATCCTCACCGCTTTGCCGCTTGGATCTTTCCTCGTGAAGAGGGCGGAAGACTCGAACGCGCTGCCGCCTTTTTTCGGCTTCAGGTTGGCCGCGAGGAATTTCACGCGGCTCTTCTTCCGAAGCTCCTGGAAAACCTTGAACCCGGCCGCGAAGTCCTTTTCTCCCGGCACGACGGCGTCATGCTTGAGCAGATCGAGCGCGCGGAGTTGAAATTCCGCTTGCACCTTCGACTGCTCCAAGAGCAGGTCCGGGATCGTGTCGGTGGGAAAAAGCAGGTCTCCCGCGTCGAGCTGCAGCAGCGATTGCGAGCCGAGCGTTTTGAGCCAGTTCGCCTTGCGCGGCAGGCCGCCTTGAGGATTGCTGCGGCAGCCGCAGGGCTCGAGCTCGCCGAGCACGTCGTTGGTGTGCACGATCAGAGCGGCTTGCGCTGAAGCGGGAAGGACGAGCGCCATTGTAAGCGCGGCGAAGAAAAGGCGATATCGCGGGGGTTTCACTTGAGCTTCGCCCGGGCTTTCTTGGCTTCGCTGGACTTGGGATACTTGTCCACGAGCTCCTGGTAGAAGCCCTTGGCGTCATCTTTCAGGCCGAGCGCCTCGAAGGCGTGGCCGATCTTCAGCAGTGCCACGGGAAGGTGCCGGGACTTCGAATATTTCTCGGGGAAGCGCGAGTAATCGACGATCGCCTTCTTGTACTGCTTGGTGATGAAATAGGATTCGGCGCGCAGAAAGGTCGCCTCTTCCGCCTTTGAGCCCTTCGCGACCTTCAGATAGGAGCTGAAGGCGTCGATGGCCGCATCGTAGTTGCCGGCGTCGAACTGGGCTTTGGCTTTCTCGAAGCTCTCGTGACCGTCAGCGGCGGCGGGCGCCGCGGGCTTCTGCTCGGTGAGCTTCTTGATCGTGTCGATCAGCTGCGCCTGCGCGGTTTCCAGCTCCTGGACCCGGGTTTCGAGCTTTCGCAGGTCTTCTTTCTGCGGAGCCGAGGCGCTAGCATCCTGCCGGGCGCGTTCGAGGTCCTCGACTCGTCCCGTGAGCCTCGTCAGCTCGCCTTTGAGCTCGTCAACCACGTAGCTCGCCTGGGGCTGAACCTCCTGAATCTTACCGGGGACCGGTCGCGGCTCGCCGCCATCTTCGCGGACTTGAAGGCGGCTCTTGAGACAGCCGGAAAGGGCGACAGCGCAGAATACGCAAAGCAGCGGCAGGGCTCTGGAGACGGACCGGGTCTTCATCATGGAGCAGGTACCTCGATTTTCGTGGGACCCGACGGGGCGGTGGCGCCGCTCGGGGCCTGAGAGCCAGGCGGATTGGCGAAGGGATCGGTAAAGCTTTCGGCGGGGACGGGCGTCGGGGTCGCGAAGCTGCCGTCCGAGGAGGTCGCATCGGCGCCGTCGGTCGGGGGCGGATTCTCGATGAAGGGGTCAGCCCTCGTACCGTTCGCGCGAATCGCCTCGAATTCCGCCTGTTCCGCGTACCGGCGAGCCTTCGAAGAGTATTCCTTGGCTTCGTGGAAGTTCCGGAACTTGTATTCGCGCCTTGCCTTTGCGAACCATTCATTCGCCTGGCGGTAATATTCCGGCGACAGGACCTCGGCCTGGACCTCCCGGGCCGCACGAATCGCGGCGGCCGTGTCCGACATATCCTGGACCGGTCGAGTCGTCAGTATCGTGCAGGAGGTACCGCTCCCGACAAGCCCGAGGACCAGGCCCAGGGCGAGAAAGGAGCGCTTCAGCCGGCTGTCATCCATTACTTCGAGGTGATGACGAAGTTGGCTCGGCGGTTCTTCGCGTACGCTTCTTCAGTGGTCGCCGGATCGATCGGGCGCTCTTTGCCGAAGCTGATCGTGGTGATCCGATCCGCGGCAATTCCCTTGTCCACGAGATAGCCCTTCGTGGCGTTGGCGCGCTTTTCTCCCAAAGCGATGTTGTACTGGATCCCGCCTCGCTGGTCGCAGTGACCCTCGATCTGGATCTTCGCGCTGCCCTTGTCCTTAAGGATCTGGGCGTTCGCCTCGAGGAGCTGCTTCCCTTCGGCGTCCAGCGTGAACGAGTCATACGGGAATTGAACCGTCTGCAAGCCCATCGCTTTGCCGGAGTCCGAATCACCCGTGGTGTTCTCGTCGGCGGCAATGGCGTTCGGAATGCTGTCCGAGTCCGTTTCGACGGTTTTCTTCCCGGCGCAGCCGGCCGCTGAAACGAAAGAAAGAATAGCGATAGTGACGGCTAAACGGCGGAAAAGCTGATTTGATTTCATGCTAGTAAGATATTCGATCCGAGGGAGAAATTGCAACGGATTTACCGTTCAAAATTGAGCTCCCAAACCCGATCAAGTGTCCCGGGTTTCATGCCCGAGGTCTGCAGCAATTCGCGCACCTTCGAGGTCGACGGCGCGCGGCTGTTGCTCATCGTGTTCCAGAGCATCTCGAAGGAAGTCTCCGCGTCCTCGCCGTCATCATTACGGTCCAGCAGGTCCCAGAAGAACCCGGCAACACGCCATTCGTTCGTCTCGCCGAGGCAGACCTGCTGAGGAATGTGCTCGATCTGTATGGGCGCGAGCCGGGGGGCCATGAACTCGAACTTGGGATCCGGATCATTTGGGTCGAGATTGAGCCAGGCCGCGAAAAACGACGCCCAGCCCTCCGCGAGCGCAAGATCCGCGGTGTAGCACCCGTCAATGTGATGCGACCCGGTGCCTAGCTTACCGAGCTTGGCCTGATCGTAGATCGCATGTCCGAACTCGTGGCTCACGATGTCCCAATGACCGCCATTGACGATGTGCACGGTTCCCATGCTGAAATGGTTGGTATCCGAAGGCCAGACGAAGTGAACCGGGCTGACCCAGAAGTCGAGGCCTACGGTAGCCTGGAGTTTTTTCTCCGCCCGTACCGCAACATCCCACATTCCCAGAGCATTTGCCCCGGGGCTGCCCTCGTTGAAGATCACCTCCGTGGCCCCGCCGCACGGAAAGTCTGCAACGAGCCGATAGCTCTGAAAGCCGTTGGTGACCCGGTACCGGTTGGTTTGGAGTGAGGATTCGAGCTGCATGCGAAGGCCCGGAAGACAGGAGATCTGAATGCGGGCGAGGCCGTCGTCGTCGGTGAGAGCGGTGATTTTTTCCAGCGAGCCGGGCTTGCTGAGGATCAGAGGAACGCCAGGAACGCCGACTTTTTCGCCACGGTATTCGCGGGAGATCTTGACCGTGAAGTTTCGTTTGGCTCCGTCTGTTTCGACGCGATCAGCGGTAATGCGAGAGGGGACATAACCGGCGTAGGCAGGACCAAGGCAGACCGAAGACTCCCTATTTTCGTCAGGAGCCTGCGATCGCTCAGTCGAAGCGCTCGGCATCAACAGGGTCGATGCGGCGAGAAGCGTGACTGAAATTAGTCCGGAAAAGCCCATTGAACCCTCTTACTCGGTGCGTAATCTACTTTGGCGCGCCATTTAACGCAATGAGTAAAGCTGGTCCGAAAAGGGAAAACCTGGTTCGGTTTTAGAGCGAGAAAACGCTAGAAATGCGGGATTCGAGCGGCACGGTCCTGGCAAACCCGCGTTCTCCACATAGGAGAAAATGGTATGAAAGACGTAAATAAAGTCATTCTGATTGGGCGGTTAGGTGCGGATCCGGTTCAGAGAGAAACGAAGGCTGGGGTTCCGGTGGTTCACTTTCCCGTGGCAACCTCACGTCGGGTGCGGGAGGGGGATCAGGAAGGTGCCGGCGGCGAAAATGGTTTCCCGAACGAGGAGACCCAGTGGCATCGCGTAGTTGCCTGGGGAAAGCAGGGCGAGCTCTGCGCTCAGTATCTTCGCAAGGGGCAAACTGTCTTCGTTGAGGGCAGTATGAGGAGCCACAAGTACGAGACCAAGACGGGTGAGTCCAGGATGTCCTTTGAGGTCCACCTGGAAAACGTCAGCTTCCTCGGCATTACCAAGAAGGGGGCTCCGGAGTCGGAGAAAGTGGCTGAGGCGATCACCGCCTGACGGCTGAACGAGGTCCTCCGGTTTGTTGAGCCAAGGAGGGCTCAGCCTACTGGGATGAGTTTCCGATCTGAATGCGATCGCCGATCATGACGTAGCGATGGCTGAGGGCCGGGGTTTTTTCGGCGGGTATGAGCTTGTCGAGCCGGGCCACTGCCGCGTTTTCCTCGACATGGATCACCTTGAGGGTGGCGATCTTGAAGGTGATGTCTTTGTAGAGCTTCTCGTTGGCCAGGTCGTAGGTCGACATCCGGCGATAAACGTCCAGGGTGGCGCCGGAGCGCAGTCCGTTCGTGGTCCCCATGTTGACGTAATAGTCCTTCAAGGGGATTTCGCCGTTTCCAAGGTCCAGAGGCCGGTAAACGCTGTAGACCACGAAGTCGTTCGCGGCGTTCGCGGCCCGAACCGGGCCCAAGGAGGCGGCAAAGGCCACCAGGAGCAGGCAGCTCAGGGCTGGGAGGGCGGAGTTCATGATGCGGCACAGAGGCTTCATCATACCTACTTATCGGCCGGTGCCCGCGAGACCTGAGGCTAAATTTCGGGAACCTTTCAGCCGAAAAGGCTTATGTGACGGATAACTTTACTCAAGAAGAGCTGATTCCGGTCGACATCGAGACGTTTCGAAACGCCACGCGCGACATCGATTTCGACGTCTTCCTGAAGCTTTCGGAGGACAACGTCGCCCACGTCTTCTCGCGGGCCACGGGGCTGGATTACAAGCGACTCGCCCACTACATCCAAAAGGGGGTCCGTGAACTTCTGATCAAGGCTTCGGATCGCAAGGCCTATCAGGCCTTCGTGGCACGTCCCGCTCACCTCGTTTTCAACGACCCGAATACCTCCCAGGAAAAGAAGATCGCCACTTTGCTCAACATGACCGAGCAGAACATGGCGGAGCTTTTCACCCAGTTCAACGTGACGGATGGTACGGCGAACTATTCGCAGCGCCTGATTCGCAATTACGTGGATCTGATGACCCAGAGTCCCAATACGCTCGCGATCATCCTGAAGCTGGTATCGCACGGGGAATATCTTTATTACCACTCGATCGCGGTCTCGATCTTCAGCATGTTCATCGCCAAGGCGTCGGGCCAGTTCAATCAGCGGATGCTCGAGCTGGTTGGCATGGGCGGATTCCTGCACGACATCGGCTGTACCCAGATCTCCAAGGAGATCCTGCAAAGTCCGACTGACCTGACCAAGGAGCAGTGGGCCGAGATCAAGCAGCATCCGAAGCTCGGCCTGAATATGATCGCTGAAACCGCCTCGATTCCGGACGAGGTGCGGTACATCGTTTACCAGCATCATGAGGAGCCGAGCGGACAGGGGTACCCCAATGCCCTGCACGGACCGGTGATCTATTATCCGGCCAAGATTGTTTCGCTTGCCGATGCGTTCAGCGCCCTGATCAGCAAGCGGCCCTTCCGGCCCGCCTTCACGGTCGAGCGCGCGCTCGAGATACTGCAGGAGGGCAGCGGCAGGCATGATCGCGAGCTACTGAAGATCACGGCAGCGGTGTTTTCCCGGCAGGTCGAAAAGAAGGCCGCTTAATTTGCGGGTACGAAGCGCCTCTTCGTCTCGTTGCTGACCCGGTAATACTTGAAGCGATTCAGGATCAGGTCGTTGGCGCGATAGTTCTGCAGCCACGGCTGCGACAGATCGTAGCGCGCGAAATAGTAGAGATAGGCCCAGGCAACGTCTTCCTGGAGCAGTTCCTCCATTCGCGCGACAAGGGCGGCTCGCTGCCGGCCCGGCTGGAGCGCGGCCATGGCTTCGTAGAGCCGGTTCAGCGAGCGTGAGTCATAGTTGCTCTCGTTGGGGCCGGGGGAGCGGTTCGGGCCGTAGAAGAGCTGGTATACGTTCTCGGCGTCCGGATAATCCAGGCTCCAGCCGCTCAGGGAGACCTGGAGGCCGCCTTGCTTGGCTTTTTCGAGGAAAGCCGCGAAGGTGTTGGGGATGACGTTCAGCTTCACGCCGATCGCGGCGAACTGTTCGATGAAGAAATCGCCCGCCTGGCGGCTCAGGCTGTCGGCGCCGCGCAAGTCGAAGTTCAGGGCGGGAAGGCCTTTTCCCTCGGGATAGCCCGCGCGTTTGAGCAAAGCTTTGGCGCGCTTCAGATCATAGTCGAAGCGCAGCTTCGCTTCCTTCTGCCGGTCCGCGAGTCCGGGCGGGAGGGCGTGGGTCATCTTTCTCCCCGTACCGCTCGTGAAGACCTCGATGTACTTCTCGCGATTGATGGCCGAAGAGAGCGCCTGCCGCAGGTATTTGTTCGAAAGGATCGGGTCTTTCACGTTGAACGACAGGTAGTAGAATGTCGTTCCCGTCTCGATGTTCAGGCGGATGCCGCGGTCGGCGAGCGGGGGCAGCAGCGTCGAGCGTCCGGAGATGCTGTGCGCGTACTGATCGCGGGGCAACGTGATGCGGTCCTGCTCCCCCCGAAGGAAGGCCTGCCAGCGTGGTTGCTGCTCACTGATGATGTCGATCACCACCCGGTCGAGAAAAGGCAGGAGCTTGCCGGCATCAGCGAGCAGGCCCTGCTTGCGGAACTCCGCGGCGCCTTCCGTAGGGTAGAAATCCGGATGGAATCCGGGGTTGCGGTCCAGCACCAGCCGGCGATCGCGGCTCCAGTCCTTCAGAACGAACGGACCCGTGCCCACGGCGCGGTCCGTGAGATTTCCGTCCGAGTCGGCGTAGGCCTGCACGGCTTCACGGGGGACCGGCGACGTAAAGGGCATCGCCAGCACGTTCAGAAGCTGCGGGTACGGACGTACGAGCTTGAGCTGCAGCGTATGATTGTCCACGGCGCGGAGACCTTCGAGCTCCTCTCCGAAAATCCGTGGGAGCTCGTCTTTTGAGGCCTTGAGCAACCGCTCGCGGAAGACGTTGATCCCCTGGATTTTGCCGTCCAGGATCCACCAGCCGGGAGACTGCAGGGAAGGGAGCGCCAGGCGCTTGAGGGCGTAAACGAAATCGTGCGCGGTGAGTTCGCGGCCCTTTCCCTGGCTTTGTTCGAACGAGGGATCGTCCTGGAAGTTCACGCCGGTCTTGATCCGGATAGTGACCGTACGGCGGTCAGGCGAGTATCTGGGAAGATCCGCCGCAAGAAGCGGCACAAGCCGATAGGTGTCGGCGAGATAGGCGTACTGAAAGAGCTGCTCGTAAATGGAGCCGACCACGGTCAGGCTGTTGGAGTCGTACGCGCTCGCGGGATCGAGCGTCCGGACATCCTCGGCGAAGGCCTCGTGCGCGACCTGGAGGTCTGCGTCGTTTTCCGATCGCGAGCATCCGGCTCCGCCCGCGGCGAGCGCGAGAAGCAGGACAACCACGCCCGAGAGGACGGGAGGCGTTTTGGTTTTCATAGGCTTTCTCAGACCCCGAGTTTTCGCGCGACCAACGGCAGTACGCGTTCCAGCGCCTCACCGAGCCCCGCGGGTTTCGTTCCGGCGCCCTGGGCCAGGTCGGCCTTGCCGCCGCCACGGCCTTCGATTGCCGGTGCCACTTCCTTGAAGAGCTCGACAGCGCTGAGGCCTTGAGGGGCCTTAGGGCCTACGGCGATGAGGAGCGAGGCCTTGTTCTCTTCCGGGCCCGCCATGCCGAGGGCTATGACCGAGTCCGGCGCCTTCTGCTTGAGGCGGTCACAGATATCGCGCAGGCGCTTGATGCCTTGGGCATCGGTGGCGCAGAGACCCGTCACGACGTTCGCGGCGCCCGCCCTTCGCGCCTTGGCGAGAAGCTCATCGACCTCTCCGCTCGCGCTTTTGGCCTGAAACTGCTCGATCTGCTTGCGAAGTTCGCGTTCGGTCTGCGCCATCTTGTCGAGCTTGCCCCGGATCTCGTCCGTCGAGGACGCGCGGAGGATGTCGCGGATGGCCTTGACCTCCTGGTCGCGCGCGCGCAGGTAGGCGAACGCCCCCTTGGAAGTGGTGGCGATGATCCGGCGCACGCCCGCGGCGATGCCGCTCTCGCTGGAGACCTTGAAGAGATGGATCTCGGCCGAATTGTCGACGTGGGTCCCGCCGCAGAGCTCGGTCGAGAAGTCGCCGACGCGGACGACGCGGACCTTCTCTCCGTATTTCTCGCCGAAAAACGCGATGGCACCGGCGGCGATGGCCTCGTCCTTCTTCATCTCCTTCTTCGAGACCGGCTGGGCGGCCCAGACCTTCTCGTTGATCAGGTCCTCGATCCGGCGCAGCTCCTCTTCGGTCATGGCCTGGAAGTGCGTGAAGTCGAAACGCAGCAGGTCCGGCGCGACGAGCGAGCCGGCCTGTTTGACGTGCTTGCCGAGCACCTCGCGCAGCGCCCAGTGGAGCAGGTGCGTGGCGGTATGGTTGCGCGCCGTGAGCGCGCGGATCTCCGCGTCCGTTTCCTGAAGGTACTGGCCGCCGACCCGCACGGTGCCGCTCTTGGGACGCACGTGCGCGACGATCAGCTCCGGCACCGGGCGCTGGACATCGATGACTTCGCCTTCGAAGCCCGAGCCCGTGATTCGCCCGTGGTCGCCCACCTGCCCGCCGCTCTCGCCGTAGAACGGGGTCTCGGAGAAGATGACCTCGATGATCGCCGCCTTCTCGGCGCTGTCTGCGGTCGCCGCGAGCGTGGGCGCGGTGAAGGCGTCCGCGAGGTGAAGGCCCTTTTCGTCGGGCACCAGGATCGCCACGGCCTCGGCCGTCCCGCTCATCCGCTCATAGCCGGTGAAGCGCGGGAGCCGGCCCTGGCCCGCGAGCTCGCCGGCCAGCCGGAGGTAGATTGCATTGGTGGCTTCTTCGCCGGAGCCCTTCCAGTGCTTGCGCGCCATTTCGCGCTGCCGATCCATGGACTTTTCGAAGCCCGCTTCGTCGACGCTGAGGCCGCGTTCGGAGCAGATAACGCGGGTCAGATCCAGCGGGAAACCATAAGTGTCGTAAAGTTTGAAGGCTACCTCGCCGGGAAGGATACGCGAGTCGCCGAGCTTGGCGACTTCCTCATCCATGAGCGCGAGGCCGCGTTCGAGCGTCCGGAAGAACTGCTCCTCCTCGGCGAGCACCGCCTTTTCGATGAAGGCCTTTTTCTCGACCAGATCCGGATACGCCTCGCGCATCTGTTCGATCACGAAGCCCGCCGTCTTGTGCAGGAACGGCGTGTTGAGGCCGAGCTTCTTGCCGTGACGGATCGCGCGCCTGATGATGCGCCGGAGGACGTAGCCGCGGCCCTCGTTGGAGGGCAGAACGCCGTCGGCGATCAGGAAGGTCGTCGCGCGGGAATGGTCCGCGATCACGCGGAAGGAGACCGCCGTGTCTTTCGCGCGGTCATAGGCCTGGCCGGCGAGCCCGGCCGTGCGCGAGATGATGTGCTGGAAGGCATCGGTGTCGTAGTTGGTGTCGACCTCCTGGAGGATCGAGGCGATGCGCTCGAGGCCGGCGCCGGTGTCGACCGAGGGCTTCGGCAGCGGGGTGAGCTTGCCGTCGGCGGCGCGGTCGAACTGCATGAAGACGAGGTTCCAGAACTCCATGTAGCGGTCGCAGTCGCAGCCCATCGCGCAGGTGGCCTTGCCGCAGCCGTACTTCTCGCCGCGGTCGATGAAGATCTCGCTGCAGGGGCCGCAGGGGCCGGTGTCGCCCATGGACCAGAAGTTGTCCTTCTCGCCGAAGCGGTAGATGCGCTCGCGTGGCACGCCTTCCTGCTTTTGCCAGATCTCGGCCGCCTCGTCGTCCTTTTCGAAGACAGTCACGTAAAGGCGCTCTTTGGGCATCTTGAGCTCCTGGGTGACGAACTCCCAGGCGAAGTGAATCGCCTCTTTCTTGAAATAGTCGCCGAACGAGAAGTTCCCGAGCATCTCGAAGAAGGTGTGATGGCGCGCGGTGAAACCGACGTTCTCGAGGTCGTTGTGCTTGCCGCCGGCGCGGACGCATTTTTGCGACGAGGTGGCGCGGGTGTAGGGGCGCTTCTCCTTCCCGAGGAAGACGTCCTTGAACTGCACCATGCCGGCGTTCGTGAACAGGAGCGTCGGATCGTTCTGCGGTACGAGCGACGAGCTCTCGATGACGGCGTGGCCGTTCTTTTGGAAGTAGTTCAGGAAGCGGGAACGAATTTCGGCAGCTTTCATAGTAACGCTTGTTCTACCCTGAGGATTCAGCGGGTTGCAAGGTTTGCGGCCGAAATGCTCGGCGCGTCAGAGCGGCTGGAGGTCTCTACCTCCCCAGGAGTTTGCTCGCGTCCTTGACGCCGAGGCCGAAGGTAGCCTGGTACCAGTTTTCGGCGAAGGCAGGCGGTTCAGCCATGGGTTGGCGAAGGCAGCGTTCAATGTGATTGCCGATGACCGGCGTGCTGCCACCGTTCATCGGTGTGCAATAAAGCTCCTTCCATGCCTGCGCGGCGCGCGTCTCGAGCGCCTGAGTCAGCTTGGCGCTTTGAGTCTGCAGCCAGGCCGCCGGCTCCTGGAGCGCCGGCTTCCGCGGTGACAAGCCGATCTTGGGCTGGTGCTCGTGGTGCTCGATTCCTTCACTCTTGGAGGAATCGCTCAGGGAGACCTCCACCGGACGATTCGCGACGCTGAACCGGCTCCCGACCTCCAGAGTCAGCTCCTGCCGATGCAACCAGCCGGAGTACGGGTAGAAGCGGTCTTCTTTTCGAAGCGTCGTCCTGGGCTCCATGGTCGTGTAGTGCTCGGTCTTCATCTCGTTGGAATGGACGATCCGGATTCCGCCGGGGGCTTGGGTGTCCGTGATGTGCTGCACCTGAGTGAAGGGCACCTGTCGCTCCTTTTTCACCTCCACGTATTCGGTGTGAGGGACTTCGACCTGATAGGTATGAGTGAGCGAAAGCTTTTCGCGGTTTCGGCTTTCGGAGTACCTGCCGGAAAGGGAGACCGGCAGCGGCGTCGTGCTGCTGGCTTGATACCACGCGGTGCGGGTGAAGCCTTTTTGCATCGCTTCGATGACGGCGGACCTGCGTTCGGTCGAAAGCCCCGCGACTTCTCCCGTCGGCACCAGACCGGAAAAATACGGGACGTCCCCGTCAGTCGTGGGAGGCGCGAGCTCGGCGGTTTCAACGCCCCAGTGGGTACAAAACGCCGAAACCAGGCGGGCGAAATGGGGCTTGCCCTGCGATTTTTCCTTCCGAAGTTCCCCGCATACCGCGTTGCCCTTCTTCCGGATGGCGGTCTCGAGAGCCTGGAGCTTCGGCTGATGATCGCCCTGGAAGATCGGCTGGTACCGGGTCAGCAGGAACTCGCTCCGAAGCGGTTTGCCGTCGGAGAGCGCCTGATCGATCGTTTCGCGCAGAGTGACGAAGGCCAGTCCGGTCTCTTCCTCCTGAGTGAAGGCGATCTTGCCCGCCGGAGGGAGTTCCCACTTGCGTTCGAGGCCGACGACCTCCAGCAGCAGGTCGAGCGCCTGGGCTCGCCCACCCGCGAGGCGGGACAGGCGGACATCGATGAGCTTGCGATCGATGATGCCGGTCCGTGCGCTTCGCAGGCCGATCAGCGCAGCCTCGTCGCGGGGATTTCGCTTGAGAATACTTTCGTACTGGGTTGCTGCCTCGCTGTAGAGGCCATTGTCCATGAGCGTCTGTGCGCGCTTGAGCGCGGTGGTGCAGGCCGCCAGGAAGAGCGAGGCCATCAGCAAGGATGCGACACGGCAAAGCGGTTTGACGGGGATCATAGGTCTTTCATTTTTGGCACGGAACTACGGGCGTGCCAAGTGCCGGAGTTCTCCAGTGTTATTCGCTTAGAGCTGTGGTATTGTGCTTCGGTTGAGGTGATTGATGCAAGCGACTCCGGTGAAAGCAGGCAAGAACCAGTTCAAGTGCTTCCATTGCCGTCAGGTCTTCGCGAACAAGGACGGCGACTGGTTTGATTGGGACCAGATGCAGGTGCACTTGTGCAAAGGCTGCGAGCGTCTGACGGCCAAAGCTCCGCAAAGAAAGCGCGGGAAGCGTTAAAAAAGAAAATCCCCTGGTACCGAGCCGGCCCCAGGGGATTTTGAGTTTCTCGTTTCAGCGTTGTTGGATCTAGCGCTTCGATTTGGCGGCCGTTTCGACGGCGGCCTTGGCAGCTGCGGCAGCCGCGGCGGCGGTCGCGTTGCCGTTGGCCGCTTCGGCGGCGGTGCCTTGCGTGGTTTTCAGAGTTACGCCGGCTTTCTTGAGCACTTCCTCGCGGATCTTCGCCAGGCTGTCCTGATGCTCCTTGAGGTATTGGCGGGCGTTTTCACGACCCTGACCGATACGCTCGTCCTTGTACGTGTACCAGGTGCCGCTCTTCTCGATGACGTTGAGGTTGGCGGCCATGTCGAGCAGATCGCCTTCCTTTGAGATCCCTTCGCCGTAAAGGATGTCGAACTCCACCTCCTTGAAGGGAGGCGCCATCTTGTTCTTGACGACCTTGACGCGCGTGCGGTTGCCGATGACGTTATCGCCGTCCTTGAGCGCGGCGATACGACGGATGTCGAGGCGCACCGAAGAGTAGAACTTCAGGGCGTTGCCGCCGGTCGTGGTCTCCGGGTTGCCGAACATCACGCCGATCTTCATGCGAAGCTGGTTGATGAAGATCACAAGGGTCTTGCTGCGGCTGATCGTCCCGGTCAACTTGCGCAGCGCCTGGCTCATCAGGCGGGCCTGGAGACCCATATGCGCGTCGCCCATCTCGCCTTCGATCTCGGCGCGCGGTACCAGCGCGGCGACCGAGTCGACCACCAGCAGGTCCACGCCACCCGAACGCACGAGCATGTCGGCGATCTCGAGAGCCTGTTCGCCGGTGTCCGGCTGGGAAATGAGCAGGTCATCGGTGCGGACGCCCAGCTTGCGGGCGTAGTTGACGTCGAGGGCGTGCTCGGCGTCGACGAACGCGGCGATCCCGCCCTGCTTCTGCACTTCGGCGATCGCGTGGAGGGTCAGCGTCGTCTTGCCGGAGGCTTCCGGACCGTAGATCTCGATGATACGGCCGCGCGGATAGCCGCCGATCCCGAGGGCGATGTCGAGGCTCAGCGATCCCGTGGGCACCGCGCTCACGTCCTGCGAAGCCATGCTTTCGTTGGCCCCCAGGCGCATGATGGAGCCCTTGCCGAACTGCTTCTCGATGGCCTGGACGGCCAACTCGATCGCCTTGTTCTTCTGGCTGTAGCTCCCGTTTGTCGTTTCTGTTCTTTCCATTCGGATTCCCTTTCTGCTTCGTTCCGTATCACTGCCGGATTACCCGGACAGCACAGGTTATAAAAAAATCGGCTGGACTGGATTGAGCCTTGGAGCACCGACCGTACCACAGAATGTCGGTATGGGAAGACGGAAGGAGGCGGCGAAGAATTTTTGAAACCGCGTGGAATGCTTTGCGTCACGGATAAGCAGCCTGGTGAAAAAAACGCTGAAATTCCGGCTCAAATCAGGATTCCGAGCCACTGAAGCGCGAGGATCACGAGCAGTCCCTGGAAGCCCGCCACGATATCGTCGGCCATCACGCCCAGTCCGCCTCGCCAGCGGCCGGCCAGTGCGGAGGTGGAGGCCGGCTGATCGTGGGACCATCGGTCCACCTGTCGGACGGGAGGTGGCTTGAGAATGTCAAAGGCGCGGAACAGGACAAAGGCGGCAATCCAGGTGGCGATGCTTGTTCCGGCCGTCCAGGCGGTAATGGCCACGCCGACGACCTCATCGATCACGAGCCGTTGATTGTCCCGGGTATCCATCGTCTCGTCGAAGATCGTGCAGGCCCAGGCGCCGAAGAGACTGATGGCGATCCAGAAGGCGATTCGAAGCGGAAGGTTCCAGCCGGCAACCAGAAACGCGATCGGCATACCGACCAGGGTGCCGGCGGTTCCCGGCGCGAACGGTACCATGCCGGCGCCTCCCGCGGTTCCGACGGCGACCGCGAGGCGTTGAGGCCAGCTGCGGACTTTCGTCCGGTCGAAGGCGCGGCGTGCGGCGTTCGTGCTCAAGGGGTGCTCCAGAGCCGGTTGGCCATGGATGGCGGCACCTCGGCGGGCTTGCCCGCCTCGTTCACGATGACCGCGTGGATCTTCGCGTCCAGGATGGGCTCCTCTCCACGAAAAATCCGCTGTTCGAGCGTAAAGGCGACCTTACGGTACTCGAGAATCCGGGTTTCGATCTTCAGCTCGTCACCCGCGAACGCCGGTCGGAGGTACCGAACCTCGAGGCTGCCCACGACGGGCCAACGTTTCCACTCCGCGAGGGTCTTCAGGGTGACTCCCTCTTCGGCCAGCATCTTCCAGCGGGCATGCTCGAGATAGCCGAGATATTGAGCGTGATTGACGTGGCCGTAGCTGTCGAGCTCGTAGCCCCTCACCTCGACGGTGCAGTGGTAGACCTTCCTCATGGCGACCGACAATAGCATGGGGGGCGAATTGATGCCGTGCATTTATTTCTGCAGTCCGGGACCGGGAGACGGCCAAATCGGGATTGAACCCATGGTCTTCTATCGGCTAAGCTTTCGCCTTAAGGAATGGCAAACAAGAGCAGTGTCCCCTTTCGGGGCAAGTACGAGTTGAACTGGGACGTGCTGGACGTGATCGTGGCCGGCAGGTCCGCCATCGATTCGCCGACCGGATTTCAGCTGCGGTCGGGCGATGAGGCGCGCCGTTTCATCGAAAGTTATGGCTACGATCTGGAAAACCCGATCGAGCGCGCGGAGCTGCACGGGATCTTCCACGAGGCCTTGAATTTCGTCCGAAAGAACTTCCTCCATCCGGAAAATCAGGACGGCCTGCGGCTGGAGATCCCGCGAAAGATCGTGGAGCTGTCGGATGTCGGTGACCTGCTGCTCATGGCGAGCCTCCACTTCACCGGCCAGACGGCGGAAACGCAGGGCATCTACCTCCGCAACTGGGCCTGCTGCCTGCTCAAGGTCATGCACACCATCGCGCACATCGACAAGGACCTGCGCGCGACCTACTTCGGGGACCTGCAGCAGCAGATCTTCGATCGCTTTTATAAGGTCATTCACCGCGATTCGGAGGGCGTGCTCTACCTTGGCGAGCGCGAGGACGATCCGCTGCGGGTCAATCTCGTCGCTTTCGAAACCAAGCCCAAGAAGTCGCGCGACTCGACGATTCTCAAGCTGCTTCACAAGCCCGAGAACGTCGCCGAGGATATCTTCGACCGGGTAGGCATCCGGTTCATCACCCACACGCGGCTCGACGCCCTGCGGGTCATCAAGTACCTCAAGGAAAAGATGATCATCATGGCGCCGAACATCAAGCCGAGCCGTTCGCGCAATACGCTGGTGGAGCTCGATCATTTTCGCGACCAGGTCGGGGCGCAGCTCAACCGGGCCGAGGAGGGCGAGATCTCCGAGGAGCAGCTCGTGCAGGAACTCGAGGTTCTGGCCCGGTCTCCGGTGGTCAACCCCGAGAACCCGCATTCGAGCGAATTCTATCGCGCCATCCAGTTCACCTGCCGGCAGCTCATCAAGCTGCGGAATCCCCTTTATGAGGATCTGAAGGCGCTGAAAACGCTGGGTCGCGCCAAGCAGCTCGATGCCGAGATGATGAAAGCGATCGACCGGGTGGATCCCCGTTATATCCAGCGCGAGATCCGGTTCTTCTATCCCTACGAGGTGCAGCTCGTCGATCGCAAGAGCGCCGATGAGAACGAAAAGGGCAGGAGCGCGCACAGCGAGTACAAGCGCGCCCAGGTCCAGACGGCGATGAGGCGGGTGATGTCGGCTTTCCTCGTCGACGGCTCCGCCGGAGGCGCACGGGATGCTGTTCGATAGCGATATCGCCGTGCTCGGGACGGGCGTCGCCCCGCTCGTGGCGGCGGCTCACCTCCTTTCGGAGGGGAAGTCCGTTCTCGTGCTGAATCCGGATCTGGATTTCTTCCTCGAGGACTCCGAGCTTCCGCTCGACCCGATGGTGGAGCCCGGCGGCGCGTTCGTGCCTGATGTCGAACGGCTCCGGCGTGGCTCTCCTGAGTTCGCGCTCCAGCAGCTTCGGCCCGAATTTCCCGGCGCGATCGAGTCCTGGAGCGCTTCGGGCGCTTCGGGCCCGGAGCGCGGCCACAGCGCGGGCTACCGCGATCCGACGGCCCCTTGCGTGCGGGCGCGCTCGCGGCTTTGGGTGGGGCCCGCGGGGCATGAGCCCTTGGATGCGCTTTATGTCACGGCCGAGGACGAGGGTCTCAAACCGCAGCTTCTGGAGGGTTTGCCGCTGGTGAAACGGTTCCCCGGCGGCGCGCCGGGCGCCGAGTTCCTGCGCGGTGTCCTGATTCCGAAGTCCTGCGACGTGGATGTTTCCCGGTACCGGATCGGTCTGCTTGAGTTCCTGCGGGAGCGGCTCGGGGCGGGGCGCCTCGTCTGCGGAGCCTCCCAGATCCAGCCGATGCCGGGCGGAGTGCGTTTTCACTCGGGGGGCTCTTCGAACACGGCGCGACTGCGCGAAGGGGTGCTCGTCTTCTGGACCCCGCGGCTCACCCAGTGGGTGACGGCGCAGGCGAATCGCGTGGAGCTCGTGCCGCCGTCGCGTCCGCGAGGGGTACGGCTCTGGGAGCAGTGGTCGTTGATTTCGCGGGATCCCGTGGATGCATCGGTGATCGGCTGCACGGGCGATATGGCAGTGTGGGCGGAGATCGAGGGAATCCCTTCCCCGGCAGTGGTGAACCGGCTTTCGGTTCTTCGCGCCGGGCCGCTGGTGAAACCCGCGGAGGCCGCGTCTCCGGTGGGCGGGGAAACGAGCTGGATGGCACCCGAGTCTTTTAACGCCATTACGGGATTTTTCGACTCGGTCCTCAAGTGGAGCCGGGTCACGGTCCGGGCGATGCGCCCCCGCGCGATCTTTGAGTGGGAAACGACGCGGCCCTGGTTCCTTTCGAAGGACCCCGCGAAGGGCCCGGGCAACGAGGGCTACGTCCTCGTCGTACCCGGCAGCGACGGGCCGCTGACCGAGGTGATCCGCGGAGCGCGGGCCGCCTGTGAGCTGGCGCGGGAGAACCACGAATGAATCTGCAGGTGCGCGACGGCAAATTCGATGTGGCGATCCTCGCGGGGCCGCGGGTGCGCAGCTGGCCCTCGATCGGTCCGCGGGCGCTCGCGCGGATCTGCGCCGACATGGGCCTGACCGTCGGTCTGTTCGGGGGAGATTCCCTGACCGTGCGCGGAGTGCTGCCGTTGCCCGGCACGGGCGGACTGGTTCTCGTGCAGGATTCGCAGGGTCGCCTTCACCGCATCCATGCCCGGGCGGTGGTCAAGGTATTCGCTTCCTCGGAGATGCCGGATCCCTTTCCGGGTTGGAGAACCCAGGGTCTCCTGCCGATCTCCACGGCTAACCGTTTACGCAAGGAAAGCTGTATCCGATGGGACCCTCTGACCGTGGTGCTGGGTTCGGGAAACCGCGCGCTGCGCTTCGCGAGTGAGCTGCTGGAGTCGGGGGTTCCGGACGTGCAATGTGTCGAAAGCCACGCGCAATGGGGCGCCAAGCGTTTTGCGGGCTGGGAGGTCGAACGCCGGCGTTTCGAGGCCCTGGGAGGCCGGCTCCTCGAGGCCAAGCCGGTCAGTCTGAAACCCAAGGCGGCGCTGCTCTGGGAGCTCAAGCTTCAGGACTCCCAGGGCGTAAAGATGCTCGACGTGGCGCGGGTCGTTTCAGCGGGGCCTTTCCGTGACATTCCAGGCGTCAGGGAATATCCACCGGGCTCCTTCCTGTTCGAGCTCGATCAGACCGCGCAGGGGCTGAAGACCGAGGATGTCGAGGGCTGGGTACTCGAAGAGGAGCGGGCACGTTCGCTCGCCGGTCGCATCGCGCGTGCCTTGATCGCCGAGCTCGGCGCGCGTCGCGAGGAGCTCGATGCGATCCATCGGCGCGCACGCTCCCGCCTGCGGCGCTACCAGCGCCATCGCGATGAGCCCTTCCTACTTTCGTATCAGGGTAAATGGATCTCGGCCGCGGATGCGAAACGGATTCATGAGTTTGCGGGCGTTCCTCGCACCGAGCACCGCGCGCGCAAGCTGGCCTCGGTCGAGTGCTTCGAGGAAATCCCGTGCGATGTCTGCAAGCTGATCTGTCCGGAGGCGGCGATCTCCATCGGTAAGGTACCGCGGCCGCCGGGCATCCTCGACGAATCCCGCTGCACGGGTTGTGGAGCCTGCGTGGAGGCCTGCCCGAGCGCCGCTATCTCCCTCGTGAACGAGCGGGAAGATCGCTCACTGTCATCTCTCGTTCTGCCGTGGCGTGGAGCGCACCCCTGGGCGCCGGGCGAGTTCGCCGCTCTGACGAATCGGCGAGGCGAGAATCTGGGATCCGCCCGGGTCGTCTCGCTCCTCGAAGCGCCACGCAGCCCGCAGGGCGCGCTTCAGCTTGTCGAGGTCGAGGTGCCCACGCATCTGATCTGGGAAGCCCGCGGCCTGAAGCGCCCTCGCGCGCCGACGACCGAAGACGAGGCCTATCTGCGATCGGTCTCGCGTTCCGCGGCCGCCGAGGGTCAGGTGGAGATCCTGGTGAACAATGAGAAGCGTCTCGTCCGCGACCAGGTCCCCGTGACGGTCGCCTTGTACGAGATGGGCCAGAGCCGACCCGAGGACGCGCTCTTCTGTGAGGACGGGAGCTGCGGGCTTTGTCAGATTCAGGTCGACGGCGTGAAGAAGCTCGCCTGCCAGACCGAGGTCCGTAAGGGCATGAGCGTGCGCCTCACCGAGAAGCTCGCCGCCACGCAGGGGGAGAGTTCGCTCTGTCCCTGTCTGGGGATCACGCCGGAGCAGGTGGTCGAGCGGGTTTCACAGGGCAAGCTTCAGTCGCCCGAGGCGGTACTATCGGTGACCGCGGTAGGCGAGGGCAAGTGCCATGGGCAGCTCTGCCATGAGTCGTTCAAACGCGTTTTGCTCGACCAGGGCCTGGACGCTTCCCAGTGGGCGGATTGGCGCTTTCCGTGGTCGGACTGGGTGCTGAAGCAGAGCTGAGCGACGCCGGCAGATAGCCGAGCGTCCGCAGGAAGCCTTCGATTCTCAGGTTTACCAGGTCCGGAAGGTCCATCTGCGGGCAATGACTCCCATGAGGAACCACGCTGAGCTGGCTGCCGGCAATGAGCTGGTTCATCAGCTCCTGCTGCTCCAGCGGAATGACGTTGTCGCGTTCGCCGGCGAGAATCAGGGTCGGCACCTGGACCCGGTGCAGCCAGGCCGTGGCGTCATAGGCGTCGTAGTTCTCGATCAGGCGGATGAGAATCGAAGGGTCCATCTCGGTGACCTGGTCGACGTAAAGCTCGATGTCCTCGGCCGGCGTCAGATGCGGATTGAAGCCGCCCAGCGAGATGATACTGCGGGTGACGGGATTGCCTTTTTGCAGCTTCCAGAAAAGCTGCACGAGCTCAGGCGATTTCTCGTGAAGCTTCTTGAGGATCTTGAAGCCGGCTTGGAACGCGTTGTTCCGGAAGAGGGTCTCCAGCGGAGGCTTGGCCGTCCCGTTGGCGAGCACCATCGCCTTCACGCGATGCGGCTGCTGGCGATAGAACTCGAGCACCGTGTTCACGCCCATGCTGTGGCCGAGGAAGACGGCTTCCTTGATTTCCAGCTCATCGAGCAGGATGCCCATGTCCTTGGCGATATTCTCGAGCGTCAGGCTCTTGAGGTCCTTGGGCGTTTCGGAGTTGTGATGGCCGCGGTAGTCGAACCAGACCGCCTGATAGTCCTTCTGGAAGTGATCGACCTGATAAGTCCAGTGGAGACTCGAGCAGACCAGCCCGTAACAGAAGATCAACGGCGGCCCTTTGCCCTCGAGGCTATAGAAGATCTTCGTGCCGTCGAAGCTTTTCACATAGCCATGGCTGACGGGTGAGCGATCTTCATCACGAGCGCGCTCGATCTCGGCGATGCTCTTTCGCCGTGCGCCGCGGGGGCGCGGTTTGATGGGCAGCTGGATCTGCATTTCGCCCCATCTATACCAGAAAGGCAGCCGGATTAGCTTTGTTTTTCCGCGACGGCTTCGAGCTCCTCGGCTTCCTCGGACGACTCGCCCGCAGGGATGCTCTTCGGAAGGTTGAGGATGCTCTCGCAAACCGTCGTGAAAGCCTGGCGGGTCTTGCGATCGGCCAAGCGGTAAGCGTCGTAGACGCCTTTCATGAAGGTGTAGTCAGCGGGCGAGACGGTCAGGCTCGCCGGTCCGGCGGCGGGACCGTTCAGGGAGGGCGTTGCGACCGACTCTTTGCCGAGGCGACCGGAAAGCTTGATCGCATATTCGCGCTCGAGCAGCGCCATGAGCTCGCCCTCATTGACCTGAAGCGCTTGAGTCAGGGTCGGAACATGGTTGGGCGGCAGGGGCGTGACCCCTCGCTCAAGATTTGAGATGAATTGGGTTGTTACCGGCGGCGTGAACAGTAAGCCCAGCGCCCGCTGGGAGAGGCCCATGGCCTCCCGGCGCTGCCTGATAAAGTTTCCAACCAACTTGGGCCGTTTAGGAGTATCAACCATATTGATCAACTTTAATGCATCGCATTAAAATGGTCAACTGGAATGCTGCATAGCTAATATGTTGAAACTACAGAATTAAACTATTTAAGAGGTTTTCAGTCGCTCGAATTGAAGGTTGCCTTCGCGCTCGTAGAATCGGTGCAAAGGGCGGTGCTCGACGAGCTGAAGATCGGGATCATTCTTGAGCAGCCAGGCAGCATCGTCGCGTGCTTTGAGCAGCCATTCCTGATCCCGAACCAGATTGGCGAGCTTGAAAGGCAGCCCGCCCGACTGACGGGTTCCCAGGAACTCGCCCGGGCCGCGGATCTCGAGGTCGGCCTCGGCGATCTTGAAGCCGTCGTTGGTTTCCTCGAGGACATCCAGGCGGGCCTGCGTGGCTTCGCCGGTACGCTCGGCCGCGAAAAGGAAGCAGTAGGACTGACTCGACCCTCGACCGACGCGTCCACGGAGCTGATGAAGCTGGGAGAGGCCGAAGCGCTCGGCGTGCTCCACCACCATGATCGTGGCGTTGGGCACATCGACGCCCACTTCGACCACGGTAGTGGAGACGAGGATGTCCAGCTCACGCCGCTTGTAGCGATCCATGATCGCGGCTTTCTCGTCCGGGCGTTGCTGACCGTGGAGAAGGCCCACCTTGAATTCGGGAAAGACCTCCCGCTGAAGGCGCTCTGATTCGGCGACCGCGGACTTGAGCTGGGTGAAGCCTTCCGCCTCGCTGTCGTTGACGAGCGGGTAGATGAAGTAGGCCTGATGCCCCTTGCGGAGCTCCTCGCGGATCTTGTCGTAGGCGCGCGCGCGTTGCCCGCGCTCACGGACGATGGTGGTGGCGACCGGCGTACGGCCCGGCGGCAGCTCGCGGATCGAGCTGATGACGAGATCCCCGTATGCGGTCAGCGCCAGGGTGCGCGGGATCGGGGTCGCCGTGAGGATCAACGTATGGGGGAAGCGGGTCTGTCCCGTGTCCGAGGCGATTCGCGTTCCTTTTTGCCGCAACGTCCGTCGTTGCTCGACGCCGAAGCGGTGCTGCTCGTCGATGAGGATGTAATCGAGGGAGCGGAACTCGACCGGCTCCTCGAGAAGCGCGTGAGTTCCGATCAGCAGCAGCGGCTCTCCCGAGGCGAGGCGGGCCAGAAGGCGTGTGCGCTCGGAGCCCGGTGTCTTGCCCGTCAGCAGCGCGACGTTGAGCCGGCCTCCGAAGAGCCTCACGGCATTGTGGAAGTGCTGTTCGGCGAGGATCTCCGTCGGCGCCATGAGCGCGGCCTGGCTGCCCTCGACGAGGACGCAGGCCGCGGTGAGGAAAGCCACCGCGGTCTTGCCTGAACCCACGTCGCCCTGGATCAGCCGGTTCATCGGATGCGGTTCGGAAAGCTCCTTGAGGATCTCCTCGACGCAGCGGCGTTGATCGCCCGTGAGCTGGAACGGAAGCAGCTTCTCGAGCTCGTTGACGGCTTGGCGGCCTCCCGAGGCGCCGAAGGCGGGAGCGGCCTCGCGCTGCATCTTCAGCCGCTGGCGCAGGACGAGGAACTCGAACTTCAGGAACTCCTCGTAAATCAGCCGGAGATGCGAGGGCGCCTTGAAGTCGATGAGAGCCTGTATGTCCGTATCCGGCGGGAAGTGGATGGTTTGGACCGCGTCGGCGAGCCGCGGAAGCGAGTGCCGGCTCCTGAACACCTCGGGAAGGTCCTCGGTGAGGGAAGTGGCGTATTTTTCGAGCGCCTCCCAGAGGATCTTGCGGAGCACGCGGCTGGAGATCCCTTCCAGCTCCGTGTAGATCGGTACGACCCGGCCGACGTGCTCGGTCGAAGAGCTCACGCCCCAGCTGATCTCAGGATGGATGATTTCGAGCTGGCCGAGATACCGCTTGGCGGTGCCCGTGACCATGATCTGCGCTCCGACCGTGAAGCGCGCTTCCATCCCTCGCGGGGCGTGGAACCACTTCAGTGAAAGCGTTCCGCTCTCGTCTCCAGCGCGCACCTCGAGTATCCGTTTGCCGGTTCGGCGAAGGGGGATCTGGCGGCACGAGCGCACGGTGACGGCCACGCTCGCGGGCTCGCCTTCCTTCACCTCCGCGACTCTGAGGATGCGAGTGCGGTCCTCGTACGCGCGCGGGAAGAAGTAGAGAAGGTCACGGACGGTCGTGAGACCCCGGCTTTTCAAAAGCGCGCCGAGTCCCGGCCCAACGCCTTTGACGTACTGGATATCGGTATCGAAAGCGGCCGATACCGACTTACTTGTACGTGATTGAGAGGATGTCGTAGCGGATTTGACCTCGGGGGGCATCGACTACCACCTCGTCTCCCTTGGATTTCCCGATCATCGCGCGGGCGATAGGAGAGGTGATCCCCACTTTGCCTTGCTTGATGTCGGCCTCGTCGACGCCGACGATCGAGTACATCACGTGCTTGCCGTTTTCCTGGTCCTCCAGCTCGACCGTCGCTCCGAAGACGACCCGATCCGACTTGATGTTCGACGGATCGATGACCTGCGCGCGGGCGAGCTTGCCGTTGATGTCCTGGATCCGTCCTTCGATGAAGCCCTGGCGCTCCTTGGCGGCGGAGTAGTCCGCGTTTTCGGAGAGGTCCCCGTGCCCGCGCGCGACCTCGATCGCCTTGATGACCGCGGGACGCTCTACCGTCATCAGCTGCTTGAGCTCTTCATCGAGAAGTCTTTTTCCATTCGCCGTCATCGGCACTTTTTCGTCTGGCATAGAAATCGAGAGGTAACATAGGCACTTCGCAAAACAAAGGCTTTACGCCGTGCACTATTTTTTCTTGAAGAGGGCCTCTGCCGCTGCCTTGGCCGAATTCCGGCTCCCGGTGCCCGGGCTCCCGGTCCCCGCGCGCGGGCGAAAATAGTCGCAAAAGTTGGAGCGCTCCTTGTCCAGGACCCGTTCGGCCTGGTTTTCGCGGCATTCGTTATTACTGCCTGAATCGTAGTGTTCGCAGCCTTTGCAGGTCTTTGTGTCCCGACCGCATTGGCGGCAGGTATCCGCCCGGCCATAGTCGAGCGTCGTCAGCTCCGTTCCGCAGTACCAGCAGTTTCCGCTTTTTTCCAAAGCCATGGGGCGCCTCTCCGTTTCTCTCTCACCCTACTTCGGGAGACGAGAGAGGGGAATACCCGAAATGGCGTCGGCCGCTCGGTCCTTTCGCCTGTACGGTAGCGTTCGGTCTTCTGGTTTATCCGGGTTTCGCGTACATTCGCCCCATGGGCGATCGATGTACCGGCCATTGCTGCCGGGGTTTCGCACTCGAAAAGAGTCTCGAGGAAGTCTGGGCCGACTTTGACCGCTGGAAGCGGGATCCGTCGACCTCCACGGTTCCGGACGTTTATCTCATCGCGCCGATGCTGATCCCTCTGAGGAAGATCCGCGAGGAGTGGCTGTATACCTGCAAGCATCTTCACAAGAGCGGCGACTGCGGCATCTATGAACGCCGCCCGCGGATGTGCCGCGATTTTCCGGGGGAGAAACAGCCGTGTCCCTTCCCCATCTGCGCCACGCACGGGAAGAAAAACTTATTTCAAAAAGTTTTGGCCTGGCTACGCACCTGAGCGGGTACTCGAAACGCTGGCGCTTTGCCGCGGCACTAGAAGCTGATTCCGGTGGTGAAATGCAGCTCGATCGGGCTCTCCGGGTGCGCCTGGTTGTAGAGCGTCACGGCGTTGCCCAGATGAGTCTCGTTAGTCTTGATGAAGCTGATGGCGTAAAGAAAGCTCCCACCGGTGATTGCCGCGCCCCCGATGAGCGAGAAATTGAGAATGGACCGGCCCGTCGCGTTGAGATTGCCGCTTGCGCCGCGATGGCCGTTCGAAAGAATCCAGCCACCGAGGATCACGAGCAGCCCGAGGCTGCCGGTATAGGCGGCGTTGCGAACCCGGAAGCGGTTGCGTTGATACAGGTTGAGCTCGGAGACCGCGGCCGGCACGTTCTGGATGACGGGACGGAGGTTCTCGGCATCAATGCGCGTGTAGGAGTCACAGGTCAGGACCTTGCCTTGATGCGAAAAATATCTCTGACAGCGAAAGCCATCCGCGGGGCCCTTGACGGTAAGCGGTGGGGGCGCGGACGGCTTCTGCGGAATGCTCAGGTCCTCGGGCGCGGCCCAAGCGGGCGTGACGTGTCCGAAAGCTAAGCTCAGGCAAAGCGTGGCGGAAATGGCCCTCGGATTCCACATCGCCTATGCATAACGGGAAGGGCCGGCCTTTGACAACGATGGATTTGGCGGCACGTGGGATTGCTTTTGTCTCTCGCGGACCTGTATAGGTGGGGGATGTCAATCAGGCCGTTTCTGGATCGGCTCTTCGAAACGTACCACCGCGAGGAGTTTCTTTCTTCGGATCCGCTGGAGTTTCCTCGACGGTTTCGGGACCCCTGGGATCAGGAAGCAGTGGCGCTCGTCGCGGCCCTTCTGGCCTACGGCAATGTGAAACAGATCCGCCGTTCGGTCGACGACCTGCTCCAGAGAATCCAGAAGGGCGGTCTCGGCCCGGCGCAGTTTGTACGGTCTCTTTCCGGCCCCGACGGGCACGCGCGGGCCCGTCAGGCGCTTTCGGGTTTCGTTCATCGGTTCAATCGCGGCGACGATCTGCTCTTGCTTTATGAGCTCCTCGGCCGGAGCTGGGTGGAATACGGCTCCCTCGGCGCGCATCTGGTCCGCTCCCTGGAGCCTGAGGCCTCGGACTTCTCCACCGCGCTCTCGGCGCTGATCCGCGACTGGCGGGAGTGGGCGGGAGCGCGTTCCACCCCTTCGTTCTCGCACCTTCTGACCTCTCCCGAGGACGGCAGTTGTTGCAAGCGCTGGTGCATGCTCCTGCGCTGGATGGGCAGGCAGGACCCCGCAGGAGGCCTGGATCTCGGTCTTTGGAGCAAGGACGGAGCCTTGCGTGCGACGTTTCCGCCGGGGCGCTGGCTCAAGTCTTCGCAGCTCGTGATTCCGCTGGACACCCATGTGGGCCGGCTCAGTCACTACCTTGGCCTCCGCAAACGCCGCACCCTGGACTGGCGCGCGGCCTGCGAGGTCACCGAGGCGTTAAGGGCCTGTGATCCGCTGGATCCGGTTCGTTATGACTTCGCGTTGGCCCGTCTCGGGATCCTGGATCGGTGCCAGCGGATGTTCCAGCGCGACGTCTGTGATCGCTGCGAGCTCTTGCCAGCCTGTCGTTTTGCCAAGAAACGGATTAGGATGGGCCAGGAATGGAACAGATCAGCACGCAACGTTCAAGGCAGCTTCTCGTCCTAGGGTTTTCGGTCTACCTCGTCGCCAGCCTCGTCTCGATGGCCGTGATGAGCCTTGGCGCCGTTTTTCTCTTCACCTTGTGGGTCGTGGCCATGGGCGGTCCGCGCGGGGCCTGGACGGCGGTCAAGGCAGAGGCGGCGAATCCGCGCTCGAAGCGCTACCTCCGGCTCACCGCGCTCCTGGCCGTGGCGTGTATCGTGAGCCTCGTCGTAGCGTGGATCGTGCCCATGGGCTATGGATCGCGGTTCGTCCGCGTTTCGTTCCTCAAGGATCTCCAGAAGCTCTGGTATCTTTTCTGGCCGCTCGTGCTCGCCGCGGGACTGCGCGCGCTTCCGGAGTCCGACCGCGCCCGCGCGCTTCGTGCCTGGCTCCTGGTTTTCGCCACGCTATCGATCGTCGGGATCATCCAGCATTTCACCGGCTGGCCACGGCCGCAGGTCATCCCTTCCAGCGACCCCGTGCGCTACCACGCCACGATGTTTCTCGGGCATCATCTGTCGGTTTCCAGTATCTTCATCTTTCCTTTTTTTGCCGCGCTGGATTTCCTCGGCGGGCGTGGAGAGCGGCTTCGCGCGCGCGCCGTTGGACTCTCCGCTCCGGTCCTTCTGGCCATAGTCGCGCTCGGGCTGAGCGGCTTGTTCCTGACTCATGCCAGGACGCTGTGGGCCGCGCTTCCGGTCGGACTGGTGCTCTGGGCGCTCTGGCGCCTGCCGCGAAGGTGGGCGGGGGCCCTGGTGGCGGCTCTCCTCGTCTTGGGTCTCGCCGCCAGTCAGCTTCCTCAGATCCGCGGGCGATTCAACTCGGCGAGCTTCTCGTTCAGCTTCGAGTCGCGGCTCGAGCTGTGGCGCGCGAATCTGCGTTTTTTCGAGGAACGTCCGCTCGTCGGCGCCGGCTGGCACCATAATGCGGAGCTCTCCGGCTACTACCAGCTCGCCAAGCTCGAAGAGCAGGGAAAGGCGGGGCAGTCCGTTTTCTCGGGACACGCGCATAACAACTTCCTCGACTTCCTGGGGGGCACCGGCCTTCTCGGCGCGCTCGCGTGGCTGGCCTGGTCCGTCGCGGTCCTCGCGATGGCGTGGCGGTCGCGGCAGGCGGGTATCGTCTGCGCCTGGGTCGTCTTTCACCTCAATGGTCTGACGCAGGTGAATTTCTGGGAAGGCAAGGTCACCCACCAGCTCATGATCGCGGTGGCGTTGACGCTGGTCGCGGCGCCACGAGCCCCGGGCGCGAGGAATTCGCAATGAGGCCGCGGATCGTCGTGGATGGGCGGATGGTCGGCCCGATCCCGCACGGCTTTTCCCGCTACCTCACCAACATGGCCCGCGGCCTGCTTGAGCTGCAGGAATCCGTCACCCTTCCGTACGAGCTGGTCTTTCTCGTCAGCAAGGAGACGCCAGCGTCGGCCTTCGGCGGGTTCGGCACGGTCGAAACGGGGGCGCCGTTTCTCAGTCCGCTGGAGCTGCTTGAGATCCCGGTCGTCCTTCGCCGGCTCAACGCGGCTTTGTACCATAGCCCGACTTTTTCGAGCTTTCCGGGTTTCACTTTGCCCTGTCCCTGGGTAGCGACGGTCCATGATCTCAATCATCTGCGCTTTGGTAGTGCCTCGAAGCGGCTGTATTATCGCTGGCTCCTCAAGCCTTTCGCGCGAAAGGCGGCGGCGCTGCTGACGGTTTCGGATTTTTCCCGGCGGGAGCTCTCGGCCTGGTCCGGTGTCGCCGAGACGGCGATCGAGGTGGTTCATAACTCCTTGGATGAGGCTTATGGGCGTCCGCTCCCGGACGAGGCCGTGCGCCCGGTTCTCGAGCGGTTCGGGCTCGAGCCCGGAAAATATTTTTTCTGTCTCTCCAATCCCAAGCCCCACA
>JAMPXZ010000189.1 GCA_023700925.1 Oligoflexia bacterium
GCGATGGGCGCCTTGATCCCCGGGTGCGGGTCATAGCCCGTCAGGACGAAGTCCTCATACTTGAAATCGAGGAGCGAGCACACGTCCGGACGCAAGGTCATCGTCGGAAGCGCGCGCGGCTCCCGCGAAAGCTGCAGACGCGCCTGCTCGAGGTGATTCAGGTAGAGATGGGCATCGCCCAGGGTGTGCACGAATTCGCCGGGCTTGAGGCCCGTGACCTGCGCGACCATCAGGGTAAGAAGCGCATAGCTCGCGATGTTGAACGGGACGCCAAGAAAAACGTCAGCGCTCCGCTGATAGAGCTGGCACGAAAGCGTCCCCTTGCGGCTGACATAGAACTGGAAGAACGCATGGCACGGCGGCAGAGCCATCTTGTCCAGCTCGCCGACATTCCAGGCATTCACGATGAGGCGACGCGAGTCGGGATTCCTGCGGATCTGCTCGACGACGTTCTGGATCTGATCGATGTGCCGGCCGTCGGCCGTCCGCCATGCGCGCCACTGCGCGCCGTAAACGGGCCCCAGGTTCCCTTCCTGATCAGCCCATTCGTCCCAGATGGTAACGCCGTTTTCCTTGAGGTAGCGGGTATTGGTGTCGCCTTGGAGAAACCACAAAAGCTCGTGGATGATGGATTTGAGATGAACTTTCTTGGTGGTCACCAGGGGAAAGCCCGCCGCCAGGTCATAGCGCGATTGATGACCGAAGACGCTGAGGGTGCCGGTCCCGGTACGGTCGGCCTTTTCCTCGCCATGGTCGAGGATGTGCTGCAGAAGATCCAGGTAGGGACGCATGGGTAAGGTCTATCTCAGACGAAAACCAGCGCCAACCAATAAAGCGTGATGACACCGTATCCATGCAGGTCAGTCCAGTGCTCAAAGCCCAAGAGCTTGACCACGGGAGTCTGCTGAGCGAGCCAAAGCAAGAGCACCACCGCCCAGCCCCAGCTGAAACGAGCGCCGAACGGCGCGCCGACGGCGAAGACGCTTCCCCAGCGCCAGGCCAGCGGATTGGCAAGCTGGGTGAACAGGAGCCAGGGACTGATCCAGGCGAGCGTGCCATTTTCGGGCACGAACTTCCGATTGCGACGAATAAGTACGGCGAGAAGCGCCCCCGAGGAGAGCAGCACAAGAGCGAGCACGAGCTCAGCGCTTCCGCCCGAAAGCCGCAACGCGAAGCTGAAAAGGCTCTGGTTGATGTCGGTCAGATAGAGGTCCGCCGGCTGAACCTGAAGGAGCCGCACCCAGGACTGCGAAAGCGCCTTGGCCCGCTCAGGGCCGAACATGAGCGACGGCAGCGCCGCGGCCCAGAAAAACCAGGCGAGAAAGTAACCGGAGGCCAGTCGGCGAAAAAACCGATTTCTCGGATAAGGAATTTCCCGATGCGACAGCGCGCGAAGGACGAACGGGAGAAAAAAGAGGATCCACGGGAGCTTGAACCCCGGCAAGAGCCCAAGCAGAAAACCCGCCGTCGCCGGCCAGAAGGCATAGAGCCTGGCCGCGACGGTCGCGATGAGCAGGATCAGAAACTCGAGCTGACCGTAATCCAGGGTTTCAAGTGTCCCTTTCCACGAAAGCGCGAGCCCGAGGACGAGCAGTCCCACCGCCCGCCACGAGGCCATCCGAACGCCGATCACGAGGGAAGCCCCGAGCGAAAGGATGCTGATGGCCCCGAACCACAGCCAGGCCGCCCGAGGGTCGCTCGGAAGCAGGCTCACGAGCCCCAGGATGCCCGGAGAGTATTTGTAAGGTGAAGGATCCGCCGCAACATACGGATCTTGACCGCTCGCGACACGTTCCCACGCCCGCAGATAAACCGCGAAATCCCCAGGAATTTGCAGCCGATCCGGAGAAAGGTAGCGCGCCGCCAAGGCCGCCATGCAGGCGAGAAGAATCAAGCCCGCGATGATTTTAGGTCCGTATTTTTTCCAAAACATTCTGTGCCGGAAAAGCATCATAGACTCAAAGCGCCCCGGAGACCAGCGGTTCGCTGTATGCGGCGAGTCAGGCACCGAAGCTCGACTCCTTGCCCTACCTGTCATAAAGGAAGAGCAAGGAGGCAGAGGTGAACACGAGAAAGTTCGGTCATCAGCGCCGCGCAGGCGCAGTCGTCATCAGTGCGCTCGCCAGTGCGCTCGTCGCTGGAGCGTCCGTCGCCAGTGCATCCGCTGCGAAAGCGCTCGTCGCTGAACCGCCTGCTGCGAGAGCGCTCGTCGCTGAGTCGGCGCTGATGGCGGTGGACCCGGTGAAATCAGCGCTCGTCGCCATCGGCGATCACGGCGGTTTTCTCGGACTGGGAAAGCATCAGCACGCCCTCCTCGCCACCCGCTGGCACGTTGCCCTTCGGATCGATCGCAAGAATCTCTCAGCCTCGCACATTGAGGTCGCCGTGCCGATCGCCTCAGTGGAGATCGACACAACAGAGGCACGCCGGATCGCCGGGGTTTCGCCCAGCCTGCCGCGGCATTCAACACCGACGGGGCTCCAGGGACTCGCCGTGGTCCGCGAACTTCGTTTCAGCAGCGAAAAGATTACTTTTCCACGGCGAAAGACGGAAGAAACGATTGAACTCGCCGGCCCGGAGGAGTTCGTCCTCACCGGAACCCTGACCGTTCATGGTCCGTCGCTCAATGCTAAGGAAATCGTGCCGATCACCATCCCCGGGACCGTGGAGCCCGCCGAAAACGGAACCTTCCGCTTCCGCGGGGAGTTCAAAATCAGCCAGACTAGGCTGAAGATTCAGGCTCTGCCGAAGGACGAGGTCACAATCCGCTTCGATGTTCAGACGCAGGTGGAGACTGTGGTTGCGTCTGGCGCCTTTCTCCAACTGTAGGATTGTGTCGCCTGCAGTTCTTTGCCCAATCCCCGCCTCCCCTTTCCAGTTGTCGGATTGTGTCGCCTGCAGCTCACTGCCCAGCCCCGCCCCCCTTTCCAGTTGTCGGATCGTGTAGGACCAAGACTTCAGCATTGATGTCTTATGACCTAGATAGCCAAAAAGGCAGGTCACAGCTTCCGACAATTGGAAAGAGGGCGCAGCCCACCCCTGAAAAAGGCAGCATACAGCTTCCGACAATTGGAAAGCAAAGCTACAGCTTCCTACACTTGGAGAGAGAGACAGCGCTACTATTACAATCGCGTAACCGGCCTCACGCACGCTGGCAGCGCCGCAAGCTCTGTAGCAGAAAGACTCTCGATGGACGCCGCCGACCCGGCAATCCGGCACATGCCCGGGCAGACGCACATCTCGTCGATGATCTTCTTGTCGGCAACGCCGAGCTTCGAATACGGCTTGCCTGAGCGGAGCTCCGAGAGACCTTCCTTATAGGCACGGCTCGCGACGAGCGCGTCGATCTCCTTCGTATCCGTGACGCCGGCGGCCTTGGCTTCCGCCTGAACTTCACTGCGGATCGCGGCAGCCTTCTTCGGATCCTTCAGGATCTTCGCGCCTTGCTGCGCGGCCTTCTGCATCCCCTGCAGGCTCTGCTCGGGATACGTCGTCGCGGCCTTCAGAAGCTGATCAGGATCGCGCACGTTCAGCCGCGAGTAAGCCACCAGCGCCTTGGTCGCCTCCACCTTCTGCTGCGGCGTCGCCACGCGCTCGGGCTGGAACTTCTGCAGCAGCTCATAGGCCCCCTTCACCGCCTTCCGACGCTCGTCGCGATCGGCGAGCTGCCCGATCTGGCGGACATAGCTTTCCACCGCGTCCATCGTCGGCTCTTCAAACGTCCCCATCCCGCCCTTGCGCGCCATCATTTCGAGAAGCTCATCCTCCTCCTGAGTCGCCACGCGCCCCAGGAGCCGCTTCTCGGCCTGCGCGCCGATATCATCAATCATCTGAAGCGCCTGCTTTTTCACCGGCTCCTCCGTCGACGTCGCCAGCCGGACCAGCTTCTCCGCATCCGCCTTGGCCAGACCCTTGGCGATCAGCGCTTCCTTCTTGCCCTTGAGCGAATGCCGCAAGGCCGCGTTCGCGAAGAACCGCTTCGCCGAATCCACTCCCGAATGAGTCACGGCGCCGATTCCGGGCGTCGCCAGCGCGAACACCGCGTTCAGCTTGCGGTTCATGTCAGCCGCATCCAGGTCCTCTTTCGTCCGGATCGCGTTTCCTTCAAGCGATCCGCCGACGCCGCTGCGACTCGCCAGCTGCTCTTTCACGTCGCCGTACTGCTTGAAGCTCTCAGAGAGGTACGGCATCGTCATTGCGAGGCCCGTCAGACCCACCGCCTTCGCGCCCGCCACCGCGGCCATCCCTTCGACGGCCCCAGCCGCGGCTTTCTTGCTCACCGCGCTCATCCCGAAGCCCGACGCGATCATCACCGCGCCCATATTCTGCCACTGCTTGCCGCCCAGGCGCTCAGCGAGCGTCGTCGCGATCGCGCACCTGGACTTGTCCTTGGCGAGTACCTCTTCCACCTGGCCTGCCATGCTGATGTAGTAAATGAGGTCGTGCTCTTCCTCGGTCAGCGGCACCGCGTTCCACAGCCACTTGCGCAGCGCCTCGCCCGTGCCGCGGCTGAATTCGAGTTTGCCGCGCTTGATGTCCTCGCGGATCTTCTTGCCGGTCTTCTCGCCGTTTTCGAGGAGCTGACCAAAAGCCTTCGCGATCGTGGCATCGTCCCACACCGGCTCGTCGCCTTTATCGAAGCTCTTCGGGCGGTCGATCACCCCGAAGATCGGGGCTTTTTCGTAAATCAGCCGGAGGTACTCGGCCTGATGGCTTTCGCGCTTCTCCATCAGCTTCGTGGACATCCAGTTGCGATACAGCTCCGCCGAGTGCTTCGTCTTGCTGCGGGCGAGCGATTCACGGTACTCGGCTTCGAGCGCCTCGCGCTCCTTCTCGAGAATCGTCTTCGCGCGACTGACCTCGCGCTCAATCATCGGCGCGCGACCGACCGGGTTTTCCATCCCCAGCGCGAAATCCTTGAGCCCCTTGTTGATCAGCTGCTCCGGCTTGAAGTCCATCACGTTGCGGACCGTGACGTTCGTCCCCTTCAGGTCATCGGTACTGAGCGCGAGCTCCATGCGGATCTTGCGCGCCTGGACCTTGAGCCCGTAGAGCGTCTGCTCCCGCCTTTCGGCGCAGCTCACCGGCTTGCCGTCGTCGCTCAGCGAAGCGTCGCAGGCGTCCGCGCCGCTGAAGCACTGCTTCGAGCAGGTCGCGTACTTCTTGCTCTTGTCGAGATTGACCAGGGCGTTTTCAGCGACCTTCTGGGCGAAGTCGAAGTACTGGGAGTAGTCCATGCTGTCGCTCAGCGGATCGAGCTTCGTCACCCCGGCCTCGACGCCGACCTGCACCTGCTTGTTGCAGTTCTTTTCCCATTTCTTCCACTCGTCCTTGTGCTTTTCGTAACCGCTCTTGGAAACGACCACGACGCCTTTGCAGGCCTTGAACGGGGATGGCATCACGTCGTCTTTCAGATCGACCTTGTCATGCTGCACGCCCGTGGCGCGGCCAGCCCAGGCATTTCCCGAAACGATCGCCAAAGCGACTGCCAGCACTGCGGAGATCATCCTCATAAGCTTCGTTCTCCCTGAGTCCTATCAAAAAAAGCTCGAGGCCGTTTTGGCCTCTATGACCTTATCGCCCGAATAATTCCGGGGCTTTAGCTTTACCTACCGGTCAAGATAAGTAGTAAATTCAAGCACGTTTTCAACCACTTAACTCACTTCAAAACCTTTCTCGACGCCATTCCCAATCCTCCCTAAGCTAAGAGAACGTGGATACGACCCAGATTCCCAAGCCCAAACGCTTCTTCCTTTACGATACCGACCGGAACCGCTTCGTGGAGCTCACCCCCTACCTCGCCGCGGGCTTCGTCCTGGGGCGCGAGGAGGGAAACGAAACCTTTCCCGACGACGATACCATGAGCCACTGCCACGCCCGACTCTCGTTCGACGAGACCGGTGCGATCCAGCTCGAAGACCTCGGAGCGACGAACGGAACGCGACTCAACGACGTGGCGCTCACCAAGGGCGAAAAAAGAAGGGTCGCGCTGCATGACCGCGTGGGCGTGGGACGACAGGAGTTCATCCTCACCAATCAGAACCAGTACCGACCCGTCGCCGCGGGCAAAATCAAGGACCTGACTCTCGTTGCCCAGGCCGCCGCGCAAGACCAGTACGAGCCCCCTCCCGCGCCTCCGGCTGATCCCGACGCGACCGTCGTCCATCCTGTCCGCGTCCGTTATCGCCCCCCGCGAGAAAAGCGCCCGGGCCTCCCCAAGCTCAGCCCACAGGCCCTTGCGCTCGGCGCGGTTCTTCTCGCCGTGGCCGCGGTCA
>JAMPXZ010000190.1 GCA_023700925.1 Oligoflexia bacterium
GACCATCCGTCCGTTGATCGAAACGGTGACATTTTCCTCGCTGCCCTCGACTGTCAGCGACGTCTCGGCCTCGCCGAGCAGCGCCGCTAGCTCCGGCGGGAGCTGGAGGCCAAGCTCGGGAGCGAAGAAGCTCGCTCCCAACAGCGTCGCGGCGCCGATGAGCGCCACACGGAGCAGGCCGCCCGAACGCTTTCGCGCCGGAGCCGAACGCTGCTGCGGAGGCCTCGAATGCTGGAAGACCAACGGCGCCGACACCCGTGCCGGCACGGAGTGCGCCGACGCCCGGGGTGAGGGCTGCCGTCCCGGCTCGATCTCGACGCGCGTGGCTTTGGGCCCGTTCGGCGCAAGCACCAGGTCCTCGCCCCGCTTGCCGGAAGGGCCGACCACGGTCTTTTCCTCATGCCGGTCGGCGGGACTCTCGATCCTGATTTCCTCCGAGGCTCCGCCGCGCTGCGGGGCCAGCTCGATCTCCATGGAACTGGCCAAGAGCTTCTCGACCTCGTCATTCAGGCGCTGGACCCGTTTGCGGTCATCGACGATGTCTTCCTTGAACAGATCCTTGGCGTAATAACCCAGGTCCGACGGGTTGAACTCGGGCATGTAGCTGTAGAGGAACTTGTGCAGCGCCCGCTGGAACTCTTCGGCCGTCTGGTAGCGTTTCTCGCGCTGCTTGGCCAGTGAGCGCAGGGTGATGTAATCGAGCTCCTTCGGTACGCGCGGATTGAGGGCGGAAGGCGGCTTCACGTGCGACTGGCAGCTCTCGATGAGCTTGAGAACCGCCAGATCGCTTTCACCGGAGAAGAGCTTCTTGCCCGTAAGGGTTTCCCACAGGACCGTGCCCAGCGAGAAGATGTCGGAGCGTCCGTCCAGCGACTCGCCGCTGATCTGCTCGGGCGAGAGGTAACTCGGCTTGCCCTTGATCACCCCGGCCCGGGTCGCCTCGGCATTGGTCGCCGCCTTGGCGATACCAAAGTCGATGACCTTCACCGTCCCTTCGAAGGAGATGAGGATGTTCTGCGGGCTGATGTCGCGATGAACGATCGCAAGCGGCTCCCCGCTGATCTTGTCGCGGAAGCTGTGCGCGTAATGGAGTCCGCACGCGGCCTGCTCCACGATATGCGCGGCCAGCTCGACCGGGAAAGGCTGCCGAAGCTCCGTGAAACGCGAGATGAACTGGCGGAGGTTCTTTCCGTCGACCATCTCCATGGCGATGTAAGGCTGGTTATTCTCGTCTCCGTAATCGTAAAGCTGGACGATGTTCGGGTGGTTGAACCCCATCGTCACTTTGATTTCGGAACGGAACATCTGAAGAAACTCGTTGTTGGAGCCGTATCCCGCCTGGATCCGCTTGATGACGAGAAGGCGCCCGGCACCGTCGCGCGCAGCGAGACGGGCACGATAGATTTCGGCCATTCCACCCTGGGCGATCTGATCCAGGAGGAAGTAGCGACCGAATTTTTTAAGGACTTCCGCCATCCGACTCCCCTTCTCCATGACTTTTCGGCTAGGGAGCCTAGAAACTGAAGGTCTTTCTTCAAAGCGTTACTTAGACAAAATCCATTAATTTCAGCGGCTTAACGATAAATTGACGCAGTGCAACCTAATAGTTGACTTCTATCGTTGGAGATTGATATACACCCTCCGCGCAACGCAAATGGGAGATTAAAAATGAGAAACCTTGGGCCCAGTTTTGTAACGACATGCGTCATCGTCATGGCTGCCGTCAGCCAAACCGCGTTCGCCGCCGCGGAAAAGCAAGAGGTCGAAAATTTCCTTCAACGTTTCCGCGCCAACCCGGCGCAGATGATGAACCAGATTCCCGAAAAGCGGGACGAGCGCGGAAAAGTCATCCGCACCAGCGAGACTCTCTTCCCTGCTTCGGCGATCCGAACACGCGACTACGTGGCTTTCAAAGACCAGCTCCGCCAGGAGCACTGCACGCAGGACGGCGGCGCCCGCATCTGCCTCAAGGATGTCCTCCCGGGTCGCGCGCCTTTCGCGGAAGATGACCTCGTCGAAAACCTCGTCGACAACGGCCAAACGGCACTTCGCTCGATCGACGAGATGCACAACCGCAAGCTGAACAACGCCACCCTGGCCAACTCCCCCTGGTCGGACAACTACTGGCCGATCTATCGCGGAATCCTGGCCGCGCGCTACGCGGATCCGCGATCGGAGACCGATGACTGGAAAGATGCCTACACCTTCTCCAAGGAGAACGCCCTTCACGAGATCCTGGCGAACGCGCCGAACCAGTCATCGATCGATATGCTCTCTCCCTCAGAGAAGTATGATCTTCTCGTCGGCGACTCCGACGGGACCCTGACCAAAGCGATGTGGAAAGAGGGCGAAGGCTATTACAGCCGCTTCGGCAAGGTGGAGACCTGGATGGGAATCTGCCACGGCTGGGCGCCCGCGGCCTACATGCTCCCCCGCCCGAGCAACGCGATCACGGTGACGGCCGCGGATGGTCGCACGAAGATCCGCTTCTTCCCCTCGGACATCAAGGCTCTGGGTTCGCTGATCTGGGCGAACTCGCAGCCCTACACGAAGTTCATCGGCGGACGCTGCAACGACAAGAATCCGCCTCGTGACCAGAAAACCGGACGGATCATAAGCGAAAAATGCGTCGACACCAATCCGGGTACCTGGCACATGGCCGTCGTCAACCAGCTCGGCGTCTCCAAGCGCAGCATGGTGATCGACGCCACCTTTGACTACGAGGTTTGGAACCAGCCGATCTACAGCTACAGTTACGCCTACTTCAATCCCCAGAGCCAGCAGATGACGCAGTCCCTGCAGGAAGCCCGCGTCGCCATGGGCGACTTCAAGAACGACGTCTTCAAGGCTTTCCGGAAGAACCCCAAAGCCACCCACGTGGTCGGGATCGTCATGAACCTGAGCTACGTCGTCGAGACCGCGCCCACTCACGCGGTCCGCGACAGCCGGGAGAACGACGCGATAACGACGGTGCGCTACATGTACGATGTTGAGCTCGATGCCAAGGGCAACATCATCGGCGGGGAGTGGTACTCCAGCGCCCACCCTGACTTCCTGTGGACCCCCGCGCCGGGGGCTCGGGCCGAGAGCTACGGCGATCGGATGATCCGCGAAACCTGGAACGGCCAAAGACCGGTCCCGGCCTCCTTCAAGGAGGCAGCGCGCCGGGCCTCCCAGGCGGCGCAACCGCTCGCCAAGGTGGTCGACGTCCTGTTCGGCCTCTCGGCGGCCAACCTCGGCAGCAACGTCCGGTGAGAACGTCTGCCGTTACCGCTCTTTTGCTAGCCCTGGCGGCGGGACTCAGCGGTCCCGCCGTCAGCGCGGCAGCGGCAGATCCCAGCTCATGCAGGCAGGCGTGGTCCAAGGAAATCCGTCAAGGGCTCCATCGCTACGACAGCCAGCGCGATGGGAGTTACGCACGCTTCGACGAACGCCTCGGGCGCGAACGATGCGTGAAGGACTGGACGGTCCTCGTCTACATGGCCGCGGACAACGACCTGACGCCCTACGCGCTGCTTGACCTCTACGAGATGGAAGCGGGCTACGCGAGCGGAATCCAGGCCGCGGGCTCCACGCTCTCGACGGACCTCGTGGTTCAGCTCGACACCGAGGGCGACCGCGGACTCCAGCGGATTCACGTCTTCCAGTCGCCGGAGCCCTATGACCCCTCGGGCGAACGGGGCATCCATTCGCCGGTGGTCGAGCGCCTTGCCGAGGACCCGCGCCAAAGCGAGAGCCGCCGCTTCGGGGAGTTCCTCGAATGGGGAATCCGCAACTACCCGTCGCGGCATTACCTCGTCGTCGTCTGGGGCCATGGCCAGGGTTGGACCGCCGCGCGACCGCGCCAGCCCGCGAGAAGCCGCTACCTCAGCCGCTCCGCTGTCGGCGCCCTCGGCATCCCCGTCGCCGAAAAGCGCTTCGGCGGCATCGCTCTGAACGGCAGAAGCCAGGACTATCTGAGCATTCCCGAGCTTCGTAAGGGCCTGCGCTCGGTATCGCGCAAGCTCCTGGGCGGCAGACCGATCGATATCTACGCCTCCGACGCCTGCCTGATGCAGATGGCCGAGGTCGCGACCGAACTCTCTGATTCGGTCGAGTATATCGTCGGCTCGGCCCAGGTGCAGAACTACCTGGGACTTCCCTACCGCCGCCTCCTCCATGCGCTGAACCAAGGCACGGCCGAATCGACCACGCCGGAGCGGATCGCCCGTCTGATCCCCAAGGCGTTCAAGGCGTCGTTGGCGCCTAACGGCCTTCAAGGCCGCCTGGCACCCGACGGCATCAAGACCGTCACCATGAGCGCCATTTCGGCTTCAGAACTTCGTCATCAGCTGCTTCCCACGATCGATGCGCTGGGAAGACGACTGAGCTCTTACCTGCGCGAGGATCCCCTGCGCGCCATCGATCTCCAGTTCGTCCTGCAGGAGGCGCCGACGGTCCAGGGCGGCGCGCAGGAGATCGGCGCCTTTCTCACGCTTTTGCAGGCGCTGGTTCAGGAGGAAAGCTCGCGCAACGGAGGCCTCTCGCCTGAGGCTTCCCGCCTGCTCGACGCGATCACGGAGAGCCGAAAGGCACTCGACCGCACCGTTCTCGCCTACGCGACGGGCACCGACTATACGCGTGCCGAAACGCAGCTTTATCTTCTCGGTTTCCGCGCGCTCACCGTATGGCTCCCGGTGTCCTCCGAAGACTACGCGAGCCGCATCGGGGACTTCGCCTCCGCGGGCTTTTACCGCCTCGCCCCCGGCTGGGCGGAGTGGCTGCGCGAACTCTATGCCCCAGGCCGCTAAAACCTAAGCGTCCCGCTTCAGCTCCTCGAGGAGCTTGGGGATGAAGCCTTCAAAGCCGCCGTTGGACAGCACGGCGATGAGATCGCCGGACTTCGCCTTGCGCGCGACCGAAGGAACCCCTTCGGCAACCGAGACCATGAGCTCGGCATTCTTGCCCAAAGCCACGAGATCGCCGATCAGCTGATCACTGGAGAACTGGTCATCCGCCTTGATCCTGCTTTGGTCGTAGGGCTTGGCGATGAAGACGAGGTCGGCCTCCCCGAATGCCGCGACATAATCCTTCTGAAAGACCTTGCGCCTCGAGGTTGCGCTTCGCGGCTCGAAGACCGAGATCAGGCGGCGCCCGGGATATTTCATCCGCAGCGCCCGCAGGGTTTCGCGGACCGCCGTCGGGTGATGGGCGAAATCGTCGATCACCAGGACCCCGCGGACCTCGCCACGCTCTTCCTGGCGGCGCTTGACTCCTCGGAAACGCGCCAGCCCGTTGCGGACGGCCGCCGCCGGGATCCCGAGCCGCTTGCACTGGATCCAGACCGCGAGCGCGTTGGCGATATTGTGGTTTCCCGGGACGTTCAGCGTGATCTCATCGACGGGCCGGCCCCCCGGCTCCTGGTGGTCGACCACCTCGAAACGGGTCTTTCCACCGTCCACGGTGATCTTGCCCGGCGTGTAGCGCACGCCCGGCGCGGCCGTCGTGCCGTAGGTGATCAGCTCCACCGGGTGCCCCCAGCGGGCCTTTCCCACCAGCTCGCGGATCGACGCGTAATCATGGCACGCGATCAGCGCGCCGCCGGGGCGGATCCTTGTCAGCAAGCCGGCAAAAGCCCGCATGACCGCCGCGAAGTCGGGGTAGATGTCCGCATGATCGTATTCCACGGAAGTGAGGATCACGTCATCGGGCAGGTAGTGATTGAACTTCGGAACCTTGTCCCAGAAGGCCGTGTCGTACTCATCCCCCTCGAGGACGAAGCAGCGGCCCTTCTCGAGCCCGGTCACGTTGAAGCTGTAAGGGAGATCCAGGGAAACGCCGCCGATGAAATAACCGGGGTCCTTGCCTGCCTCCACCAGGGTGTGCGCGAGCATGCTCGAAGTCGTCGTCTTGCCATGGGTTCCCGCGACCACGAGGTTACGGGTTTCCGGCAGGATCAGCTTCTCCATCGCCTCGGGCAGGGACGTGTACGCAAAACCACCGTCGATCGCGGCGCGGGCCTCGGGGTTGCTCCCGGGAATGACGTTGCCGATCACCACGAGGTCCGGCTTGCGGGCCATCGTCGTGATATTCTCCGGGCGATAGCCATTGAAAAGCTCCACGCCCGCCTGCCGCAGGATATCGCTCATCGGCGGGTAGACGTTCTGGTCGCTGCCGGTCACCTCGATGCCGCGCCGCTTGAGGTAAGCCGCGAACGCGCCCATCAGCGTGCCGCAAACGCCGATGATATGAACCTTTCGGAGCTGCTCGAGGGTGAATGTCGC
>JAMPXZ010000017.1 GCA_023700925.1 Oligoflexia bacterium
AGTTTGAGATCCAGAAGATCCAAAAATAACGTGTCTTCGTGCGAAAAGAATCCCTTTAATAGCGTCGACTTACCGCAGCCGCGCGGCCCAAACAGAAAAAAACTGTTCTTATTCGATGGGTTACATGACCTCTGAATCATAATCAGAATTTTAACGCTTTTTTCTTGGTCTAGTCAAGAGGCGTTACGCCTGCGGCCTGCCACCAGCAGCCCGGTCGCATGAAAGTCACGGCGCTAATTTATTTTTGCGCTATTGCCCTATACCGAGTCGCAGGCCCCCGGCCCTCTTTCCGGATCCGCCGGAAACCCAAAAGCGCCCGCAGCCGCCCAAGCGCCGAGTTGCGCGAAAGCCCCAGGGCCCGTGCGGCGTCCTCCGCCGTGAACTCCGCGGGAAACCGCGCCCTGAGAACCGCGACCTCGCGCTCCAGCCTGACCGGAAGCTCGTTTTCCTCGCGCACGCCCCCGGCGTTCACCCACAGAGTCAGGCGCTGCCTGGTCTCGAGGCGATAGCTCCCGTTTTTCTCCAACACCTCGAGCGGAAGCCGAACGCGGCGGAAATACCCCCGCAGCCGCCCGAGCGCCTGGTGCATGGAGTCCGCGGAGAATTTCGGATGGTAATGCCTCGCGGGGAAGACCGCCGAGTGAAGCTCGACCAGATTGAAAGGGCGGTAGAAATCCGAGGCCAGGGCCGAGAGAAGCCGTTGCGGAACCTGGCCAGGCTTGAGCAGCTCGTCCCGCGAGGAGCCACACCCGCGGGGAATCGAGAACTCGAGCGTGTCAGCCGGGGCGCCTGCCCCGCCCAGGGACCGCTCGCCCACCTCCCAGCCAAAGAGCCCGGGCAGCCGCTCGCGAAGCTCCGGGAAATCCCCGAGAAACCGCTCGCGATACCGGGGATACGGCGAGCCGAAGTAAAGCCGCGCACCCAGCGAGAAGTCTTTGGCCAACGCCGAGAGATGATAGTCGCAGTCCCGCACGCCTTCCCACTCTCCCATTTCGAGCGCCTTCCGCCGGACCTGGCGCAGCGGCTCCGCCCCGTCTTTTTCCAGAAGCGCGATCGCCCGCCACTTCTCGACAAAAAGCGCGTCCTCCGGAGAGTTCCCCGCGAGCGCGAGAGCCTCGTCGAGCGCGCGATCCGCCCGCGCGCGATCCCGCGCGTACACCGCCCGCTCCGCCTCGAGCTTCAGGATATTGCGCAGAAGCAGCGAATGCCCGCCCTCACGCGTTGCGGCCTCGAGCTCAGCGAGAAGTTCCTGCGCTTCGGCGAGCGATCTCTCGTGAACGAGCGCCGCGGCGAGGTTCGCCTTGCCGACGAGACGGGCGTATGGCGCAAGCGCCGGGTGCCGCACGTAACGCCGAAGAAGCGGGACCGCGGCACGGTAATCCCAAACCGAAAAAAGCGCGAACGAGGTAAAAAGATCGCGCTCCGGATGAGCCCGCGGGTCGAGCTCCGCCAAAAGCTCGCGCCCCTCCGAGCGCGCGCCCACCCAGATCAGGCACGCGGCGAACTCCAGCCGCTCCTCGGGCGTCGCCTCGACGACCGCGCTCGCGCTCGGCCTCACGAACGGGCGCAGGAGCAAGATCCCGAGCGCGGGGATAAAGGCCCGGCGGGCGAGCCGGGCGAGTTCGAGCCTGTCCTTTCGCGGGAGGCGGGAGCTTTCCTCACAAAGGGCCTGAATGCGGGCCGCGGCTTTCCTGGTTTGACCTTGGCGGATGGACTCGTCGATTTGATTTAGAATTTCGCGATTCATCCTTCCAACCTATCTCACAAAAATATATCAGTTTATCTTTGACGCGCCAAGGCATAATTTAGACCCTGTCAGACGGTAAAACTAAGGCAAAGGCAGTAAAAGCCTTAGGATTCGAGGAAATAGCTTTTGTTGACAGTTTTGGTCCACTTTGATAACCCTACCCTGCGTGAAGTCGCCGGGTGACCGCCTCAGGAGGGCGGACCTATGAAAACAATGAAATCGACTCTTGGACTTTGGCTTGGAACTTCCACGATCCTGCTCACCGCTTTGAGCCTCCCCCACTCGAGCTGGGCGCGCGGCGATGGGCGCGGGATCAACGGGCCGGATCTCTCCGGCCAGGCGCTGCCGATCGAGGTGGATCGGCAAGTTCCGGAGTGGGAAATGAGACGCACCCAGGAGGCATGCACCCAGGAAGCGGCTCGGGCTCTTCTCGTGCAGATTTATGGAGAAAAGGAAATCCAACACCAGGAAAGCCAGGCGAAGCTTTCGACTTACCTGAAATCGAACAGGTTTTTTGCCACTTACGAGGGACCATCCCCCCTCTATGGAAATAAATCTACTTTTGTCGACCTGAGCGACAGCGGCCTATACGTACTTCCGCGCAGAGGTACGTGCAATATGTACGGCGACTGCTACGTGAACTCCATTCAACTCAAACGCTACCCCGAAGCACCCCTGGGCCTTCCCGAGTTAAACTACGAAGTTTTCAACGCGGACTACGTCTACGGAGACCTCGGCGAGGAAATCAGCCATCAGACCTACGTGCGCAATCTCAGAATCGAAAACGCGAATCTTCCCCCACTGACGGGCTTCCGTAACGCCAAGACCAACAAGGAAGTCGCTATCAGCATCGACCTGCGCCCCTATGTCCAGTGCCTGGTCGACGGAATCCAAAGCGGAAAGTACGCTAATCAATGACCTCCGCCTTCGCCCCCCCGAAAGCGAGCCCCTCTCCGGCCTCTCGGAAAGTGATCCGAGGGGCCGGCGCGTTTCTCGCGTTCGCGATCGCGACGCTAGGTGCTTGGTCCTCTTCCGTGCTCGCGGCTTGGCCTTCTTCCGCGCTCGCTGATCCCGCCTCCGCCATCCCCTGCCAAGCCCTCCAGGAATGGACCCTGGCCCGCGACGCCAATCTCGACTCCGCCCCGACGATCAAAGAGCGCGCGGAACTTCAGCGCCGCGAGTTCGAAGCCCGCGGCCGGGCGGGCGAAAGGATCTTCGCGGAATACCTCCGCGGCGCGCTCGCGCCGGACACCCTCAAGACCTGCGTCGCAAGGCAAGAAGACCGGGAAATCCTGCAGCGCTCGATCTCAAGGGCCTTCCTCGAGGGCTCGCTCAGCAGACTCAAAACCTCCCGCGCCCCGGCGCTCCAGGAGCTGGTTCGCCTCGCCGAGCAGGAGATCAGCGCCCGCGGTTTTCTTTCTTTCAAAGCGCTGAGCCACGACGCCGAGCAGCCCATCGAGCTGGGCCCGCGCAAGGCGGGCTTTCACCGCGGACGGCACTCGCTTTTCATGGATTTCGAGGCGATCGCGCCCGACGAATGGCTCTTCATCTTCGTCCACGAGCTCGCCCACAAGTTCGACGCCCGGCTTCAGGCGGCGACCGTCGCCTACGGCGATCCCGCGGTTTTCGAGGATGTCTTCCGTCATGTCGCCAAAAAGGGCGCGACGCCCCTTTCAAAGAAGGATCGGGAGCGGCTCCGGGCGCAGCTGCGAGCCGGGCTCGACCGCGGGCTTCTCGCCGAGTGCCGCGCCTGGACGCTGAGCTTCTCCCTTTATGAAACCGGGATCCAGGAGGGCCTCTGGGCCAGGATCGACTGGGTGGACGCGCTCCTGCAAACCCGTCCGGCGTCGATGAGCTTTGAGCGGTTCACCTTCGAATTCCTGGATCCGCGCTTCAGCGATCCCGAGCCAAGCGGCTTCTACGGGCTTCCCCTGGTGCGGCTTGAACTCGCCTCGCTTCGCGAGGTGCTTCGCCAGGAATTTCGCGCGAGTCCATAACGGGTTCGCGCCACCCCACCTGAGAAGTCAGTAAAATCGTGGAAGAGTCGCTAGATTATCTCAGGTCTGATGAGGCACTCAAGAGCATCCGCCGCGACCCCTACTGGCCCAAGTGGCACTCCCCTTGGTGGCATATGCTCCTTCTTCACGAAATGGGCCTGGCGTCGCGGATTCCTCCACCGGCTATCCGAGCGATGGTCGATGCTCTCAAGACACATTACCTTCCGGTCTTCCCGATCTGTGAAGAAGAGTTTCCCGCTGGGACTGATCCCTACCGGCAGGTCGCCTGCCACTGTGCGCTGGGTTCTATTTACCAGGTGCTTTTTGCCGCCGAAGTTGATGTCGACCAGGAACTGCCCTGGATTCGTCCGTGGTTCTTGAAATATCAGCTACCCGATGGTGGCTTAAATTGCGACGATGCCGCCTATCGAAAGAGGGTCCGAAGAGTTCCATCGTTTCATCCTTGCCGCCGCTTGAGAACGGCAAGGTGATCCATACCGGATGGCTTGAAGCGAGGTTCCCTCGCTATTACGACTACGACTTTCTTCGCGGATTCGCCTTCCTCGCGAAATGGGCCAAAATGCGAGGCAAATCCCTGCCGGATTCGCTCGTCGATGAGGTCGAAGCGCTGGTCGCCGCGCAGATGGCGGACTCCGGCATTCAGCTTGAGCGATTCAACCAAGTCGATGCTCGAAGCTACAACCCAACCGATTCCGGTGCCTGGCACTGGGGCGAGGCCTCCTGGTTCGCTCTTCATGAGGCCGTCAGCGGCAAGGGGATCATTTGTCCGTTCCTGACCGCGCAGTGGAACGAAGTTCGTCCGCGGAACGCCATCGCCAACGTCGCAAGGGGGACTCAGCGGCCCTGAACCTGACAATTTGTCAGGAAACAGCGGGTCTGAGTACGGCCTTCGCCTTGCGGGGAATGCTCACCGGTCCGGGGGAGCAGGAAGCATTTCCTGATAAGTGAGGTCACCCCCCAGAATCGCCTCGGGCTGCCAGGCATTCAGATTCACTTCATGTTCTGCTCATCGCCCCTGCTGAACGCAAAAAAAAAAGGGCGCCAAATCCATTTGGCGCCCCCCTACTTCAGGAACTTGTGATCAGCAAAGAGTCAGATCTGCGGCGCCATCGCCGCATCAATGAGCGCTTCTTCCTTCTTGCCGAGCGTGATGATCATCCCGCGTTTGCGGAGCTTCTCGACGAGCGTCGTGCGATTCATCTTGAGCAGCTCGCTCGCCCGGTTCTTGTTGCCCCCGGTGCGGGCCAGCGCCTGATCGACGAGATGATTTTCGAAGGCCGCCACGATCTCCTTGAGATCGCAGCCTTCCTTCGGCAGCACCATGCGCGGGAATTCCCAGGCTGAAAGAGCGCCATCGCCCTGCGGACGGCCTTCGGCGTACTTGCGGAAAATCCGGTGCGGAAGATCGCCGAGATCCACCGTGCCCTGGCCCTTGAGGATCACCAGGCGCTCCATGAGATTTTCGAGCTCGCGGATATTGCCGGGCCAATCATAGGCCATCAAGGCTTCGAGGATCTCGCCGGCAGGCGCCTCGACCGTGTGTCCCGTGGCTTCGTTGAACTGCTTGACGAAATGACTGACGAGCTGGGGGATATCGCTCTTGCGCTCGCGCAACGAGGGAATCCGAATGGGGATCACGTTCAGGCGATAATAGAGATCCTCGCGGAACGCCTTCTGGTTCACCAGGTCCTCAAGATCGCGGTTGGTCGCGGCGATGATCCGCACATCGACCTCGATCGTCTTGGACGAGCCCACGGGCTCAAACTGGCGCGTCTGAAGCGCGCGCAACAACTTCACCTGAAGGTGAAGAGGAAGATCGCCGACTTCGTCGAGGAAGAGGGTGCCGCCGTTGGCCAGCTCGAACCGGCCCTGGCGGTTCTGGGTCGCGCCGGTGAAGGCGCCTTTCAAATAGCCGAAGAGCTCCGCTTCCAGAAGTTCCGAGGGGATCGCTCCGCAGTTGACGATCACGAGGGGTCTTGCCGCGCGCGGCGAGTTCTCGTGGATCGCCCGGGCCACCAGCTCCTTGCCGGTTCCACTTTCACCCGTGATCAGGATCGTACTGTCGGCTTGCGCGACCTTTTCGATCGTTCTGAAGACGGCCTCCATGGCCGCGCTGTCACCCACCAACGGAGATCTGAAATTGAGCATCAATGCTCCCCCCTTGAACTCGTCCTGAGTCGAAAACCCGTTTTCTAAGGACAGGATTTCTTTCCCGTCCCCCACATAAAAAGGCTAAGCAAGTTTTGCCGGGCTGTCAAAAAATTTTCTGTTTATTGCGAAAACAAGCCCGGCCCGATAGACCAGAACCCGTTGGCCGGGCTCTTGCTCTAGCTATTCCGGTGAAAGACGGCATGGGAAAGCCCCTCCGTTTCCCCTGGAAGTTCCCTCGTTTGGGCCAGTCCTTAGGATGAAAGAGATGAACGAAGCCACCCTTTACCGTCGAACCGTCAGCCTCCTGTCGATTTGCTTTACGCTCGCCGTGGGCTGCGGGGCGATCACCAACGACTACTCCTCCGAGCGCCTGCCGGGCCCCAAGGAGGTCTACGACCCGAGGATGACGGTGGGAACGTCCGCCCAGGCGCTCCTGCGCCAGGATCTCTTCCGCAAGGTCGTGGTCGAGCTGCAGTCGGTTGAAGGCTTCGAACCCACGCAGGAAGCGATCAACCAGCTTCAACGTTTTCTCGAAAAGCACCTCGGGCGCAACCCGGGCCAGATCGAGATCCATGCGTCCGGTCCGATCCGCGCCTCAAAGGCAGACGAGCCGGTGACCTACACCATCGACGAGGTCCGGCGGCTCGAGCGCTCTCATCGCCGCTTCCACACCCGCAAAGGCGTCATCGCGATCTACTTCCTCTTCCTCGACGGCCGCTCCGCCGACGACCATGGCGACTTCCAGCTGCTCGGCCAGGCCCACGGCAACACGTCGATCGTGATCTACGAAAACACCCTCCGCGAAAAAGTCGCCAAGACGCCGGGCACCGACCGGATACTCTCCGAGGTGACGGTCATGACCCACGAGCTCGGCCACGTGCTCGGGCTGGTGAATCTCAATCGCGAGTCAGGCCGCGACCATGAAGACCGCGAGGGCAACAGCCACTGCGCGAACCCGACGTGCCTGATGCATTCCTCGACCAAGGTGCTGCTGCCGCGGGCGGGAACCGCGGCCCCCGAGCTGGATGCCGCCTGCCTCGACGAACTTCACCGGCTTGCCTCGGACGGCGTTACTCAAGAAACAGATTCCGCACCCAGCGATCCGAGTGCAGATCGCCACGGTAGATGATCCAGAGCGCCGCCGAGAAGAGTAGCGTCAGGGTCGCGCCGCCGAAAAAGAACCGCATCGGGCTTCGCCGGCGCCAGAAAAACACCGTCAGCTGGCCCACCACGAGCGCCATCGGAACCGCCCACCACGGAAAAGTCCTGGCAAGCAGAAACAGGGCGTGCATCGCTTACTTCAAGCTCCGAAGCGCCGAAACCTGATCCGTTCGCTCCCAGCTGAACTCCGGCTCGGCGCGGCCGAAGTGACCGTACGCCGCCGTCTTGGAGTAGATCGGCCGCAGCAGATTGAGCGACTCGATGATGCCCGCCGGGCGAAGGTGGAAGACCTCGCGCGCCGCCGCCTCGAGCTTGCGCGGATCGATCTTCTCGGTGCCAAAGCTGTTGATCATCACGCTCACCGGCTCGGCCACGCCGATGGCGTAGGCGAGCTGCACGAGGCACTTGTCCACGAGACCCGCGGCCACGAGATTCTTGGCGACGTAACGACCCATGTAGCAGGCCGAGCGATCGACCTTCGATGGATCCTTGCCCGAGAACGCGCCGCCGCCGTGGGCGCCGTGACCGCCGTAGGTGTCGACGATGATCTTGCGTCCGGTCAGGCCGCAGTCGCCCATCGGTCCACCGATGACGAAACGTCCGGTCGGATTGATGAGGAACTTGGTTTTGCTGTCCAGGTAATGCGCCGGAATGACCTTGCGGACAACTTCCTCCACGAGCGCTTCCTGAATCTGCTTGTGGGTGACGTTTTCGTCATGCTGGGAGCTCACGACGACCGCGTCCACGCGCTTGGGAAGTCCGTCCTCATACTCGACGGTGACCTGGGTCTTGCCGTCGGGCCGCAGCCACGGGAGCGTTCCGTCCTTGCGCACCTGCGAGAGGCGGAGCGCCAGCTTGTGCGACAGATCGATCGTCAGAGGCATGAACTGCTCGGACTCGCGCACGGCGTAGCCGAACATGATGCCCTGGTCGCCGGCGCCCTGTTCCTTCTGGTTGTGCACGCCCTGGCCGATCGTCACACCTTGGGAAATGTCGGGAGACTGCCGGTCCAGCGTCACGACGACGCCGCAGGTACGGTAGTCGAAGCCTTTTTCGCAGGCGTCATAGCCGATCTTCTTGACCGTCTGCCGCGCGATATCCGCGTAATCCACGCGCGCGTTCGTCGTCACCTCGCCGGCGACCACGATCAGGCCCGTGGTAATGAGCGTTTCACATGCAACGCGGGATTTCGGATCCTGTGCCAGAAGCGCGTCGAGAACGGCGTCCGAGATCTGGTCGGCCATCTTGTCCGGATGACCTTCGGTCACGGATTCGGAGGTAAACAGATAGTTGCGTTGCATGTGAAAGGTCTCCGATCTCAGTCGATATGGACGGAGAATTTGGGAGTCGTGCCCTTGTTCTGTTCCTTGCGCTTGCGGGCCTTGCCTTTGCGGGCCTTGCGAATCTTGCGGGCGATCTTGGTCTTCATCCTGCGTGACGGCATAAACTCTCCTCTTTTCGAACCCACCTAGTTTCCAGCAACTCTATTTCAAACGCCAGATCGAAGATCGGGCGTCCAGCTCAAAGTCTCCGAAAATCTCACAGGGGAATTAACGGGAATAATTGGGGCAACCTGTCGATTTGCCTTAAGTTTAAGCAACGCTTGTAGCCTCGACCGGAAGGCTTGTCAATTCCGGAGTTTGCGATGGCTTCTGACTTGCGAGAAGGCCGCTCATGACTAAACACGAACGGCTCATTCTGCTGGTTGGGATCTCTGTGCTCTTTGCGCCGCTTGGCCTCAAGCCACGGCTGGCGACGGCCGCCGAGAAAGCCCCCCTCATCCTCGGCCAAGGAGAGCAAAGGCTCCTGAAATTTCCAGGGCTTCTCCGCTACTCCGTGGGCAGCGATGCTATCCGGGTGATTCCGCTGCCCCGGCAATTCGAGAGCGCGGAAGCCGAGCATCTGCTCCTGAAGGGAGTGGAGCAGGGGTCGAGTGACCTTTGGGTCTGGAAACAGGACGGCAGTTCCGAGCATCGGGCCGTCCGGGTCGAAAAGCTGCCCCGGGGCGAGCTGAAGCCCGGCTTGGAGAAGGCGCTGGGCGCCCTCGAGGAGGCCGAGGTACAGGTAACCGGCTCAGGCGTCGTGCTCCGGGGCGAGATTCACACCCTTTCGGAGAGTGCTCGCCTCGTGGCCCTCAGCGAAGCCTACGCCACCGAGGTGCACAACGAGACCGAGCTTGCGCCAGCCCTGCTCGAGCAGGGGGAGCGACGGCTCTCCGACTGGCTCCGCAAAGCCCGAAGAGGGGGCGCTCTTCGCCTCGAAAAACAAGAGGGCTCGCTCGCTCTCCTGGGAACGATCGATCGGGCCGCCGACCAGCAGGCTATCCGCAAGAAGGCGCGGGCCCTGTTTCCCGCCGTCGTTTTTCAGCTCGATGCGCTGCCGGACGACTCGCCCACGGTGCATTTCAAGGTCTTCCTTCTCGAACTCAAACGCGATCGCCTGCAGAGCCTGGGACTCACCTGGCCCGCGCTGCAGGAGGGCGCCTTTCGCATCACCTCCACCGGAATTCAAAATCTGTTGCAGCTGGATGTCGCCTTGCAGGCCCTCGAAGGCGAGGGTTCCGCGCGGATTCTCTCCAATCCGGAGCTCGTCGTCCGCGCGCCGGGCGAAGCGGAGCTGTTCTCGGGCGGCGAGCTTCCGATCCACACCCGGGGCCGTTCCTTTTCGAACGTGACCTGGAAGAACTTCGGCCTCATGTTGAAGCTGAAAGTGACGCATACGACGGCGGAGCGGGTGCGGCTCGACATCTCCACGGAGGTCAGTCACCTCGACCCCTCGCTCTCGCTGGATGCGCTGCCGGGGATTCAGGCCAATCGGATGAAAACCCAGGTCGACGCCCGCTACGGCACGCCGCTGCTGCTCTCGGGCCTGCTGCAGCAGGGCCTGCAGCGCAAGGCACGCGGACTGCCGCTGCTTCGCCAGATCCCGGTGCTCGGGGCCCTCTTCGGTTCCGAGGACTATCTCAACGAAAAGTCCGAGCTCGTGGCGATTCTCCTCCCGAGCACCGTCCCCCCGCCCGCCCCGATTCACCGTCTGGGGAATGCCGTGAGCCTTCGCGGTCCCGCCGGTCCGGTGCCCCCTCCGCGCAACTGGGTGAGCCCGGCCGAGGAGCGCCGACTCCGAAGCTCTCCCGAATTTCCCTGGAACGTTTTCGATTCCGCGACGCCCGCCGCACCTCAGGAGGCCTCATGAGCTGCATGACACCCGCCTGGCTGGAGGCCCTGCTCTCCTCCACTGAAGTGACGGATATCTGCCTGAACGGGCCGCACGAAGCCTTCGTCGACCGAGGCGAGGGTCTGGAGCCGCTCTTCGAGGGAAAGCCGCTCTGGAGCGAAGAAGAGATGAGAAAATGGGTTCTCGATCAGCTCACGGCCGTGGGTAAGAGCTGGGATGCCCGGCACCCGTTCATCGACGCCACGCTCTGCGCCGGTCATCGCCTGCATGTGGCTTTTCCGCCGCTCGCGCGCCAGGGCATCCTGGTTTCGCTCCGTCGCCCCGCGCTCGTCGCCTCGGGTTCCGAACCGGCCGAAGGACCTCATCCGCGCTGGAAGGATTCCCCGCTGTTTCCCCTTCTTCGTGAGGCCGTGCAGCGAGGCGACTCCGTGCTGATCTCGGGCGCCACGGGGAGCGGCAAAACCACTCTTGCTTCGGATCTGCTTTCGTACGTTCCCCGCCGGGAGCGCATCCTGGCGCTCGAGGACACCTCGGAGCTCCGTCCCTGCCATCCGCATTTCATCAGCCTGGTGAGCCGTCCCCCGAATGCGGACGGCTATGGCGAGGTGACTCTGCGGGCCCTGCTGAAGCAGGTGCTGCGGATGCGGCCCGACCGGATCGTCCTCGGCGAATGCCGGGGGCCCGAGGTGCTCGACCTGCTGCAGGCGCTCAACACCGGCCACCACGGGGCGCTGGCCACCTTGCATGCGAACTCACCGCGCGATGCTCTCCGGCGGATCGAGCTGCTCTGTCTTCTGGCCGGTAACGGTGCCCTTCCGAGCATGGCGATTCGCGAGCTGCTCGGCGTCGGCGTCCAGTGGATCGCCCAGGTTCAGCGAAACGGGCCGGTCCGCCGCATCTCCGAACTCTGGCGAATCGAAGGCCGGGAAGGAGATACTATTCTCATGAGGCCGATGGTACAGTACTGAGACTTATGACGCCCCAGGACGACTTTTCCGTAGGTGCGCCGACAGAGGCGACCACGGAGACAGAGCCCAAACCGAGCACCGACAGCGCTCCGGTAGCCACCACGCCGATAGCGCCCCCGGCGCCGAGTACAGCCACGCCGACCCCGACCCCAGCACCGGAGCCGGTATCGGCCGCCGCGGCACTCATGGACCCGCTGACGCCCGCTTTGCCTCGCACGCGCCATCACTTCCCTTGGAGCATGCGGTTTCTCGGCGTCTTCTATGCCGCCGCCGCGCTCGTTTTCGTCCTCTATCCGACTGAGCTTCTTTACTTGCTCAATGTCGGCCCAAAGGTGTTCAATGTCACCGAAGCGCTCGCCGAACCGACGGATCGCTTCTGGATCGTGATAGCGGCGTCCTCGATGGCGATGCTTTCCGCGCTGTCCTTCTTCGCCGCAGAATCGCCGAAGATCCGGGGGTATTCGCTCGTTCATCTGCTGGCCAAGACGGTCACGATGACGGGCTTTGCCGCCATGTTCATCCATGACAAGCGCTACTTCGCCTACCTCGTGGGCGCGGTGGTCGACGCGATCATCGTGTTTCTGGTCTTGCGCAGCCTGATCGGAAAACGGGAGGCGAGCCCGGCTCGCCCGCGCAACTGAAAAAGGAGATCGGCGTGAGCCGGGGTTCGCCAGAGAAATTCAGAGACAAAAGCGAAGGACCGCTCCATGAGCTGTGGAACGTCAAGGTGAACGACCCGACTGGGCAACGCTCGCTGTGGCTCGGGCTCTCGGTCCTGATGAGTGAGAACGGCTTTCGCCGCGTGGCCGAAGCGTGGGCCGTGCACTTCCATCGCAACGCCTCGTCCAAGGAAGTTTCCAAGACCGCGCTGAAGCAGGGCTACGGCCTCACGTCGTTTGTCTCGCCCGTGATGCCTGCCTCGCCGCGGCAATCCAGCATCCGACTGGGCGACTGCGAGCTTCGCGAATCCCTCGCGCGCGGCTCCGTCCAATCCAAAGGCCAGACGATCTCCTGGGACTTCACGATCTCACCCCGGCAGGAAGCCCGGTACGAGCTGATCCCGCTGCCGTTGCGCCGGTTCCGGCTCGTCCGCGGTTCGCTCGCGACGATCCAGGGAGACGCGGTCTTCAGCGGAAGCTTCACGGTCAACGGCGAGACCTTCACGCTGCGCGAGGCTCCGGGCATGCAGCGACACGTCTGCGGCCCCGCCGCCGGCCACTCCTGGGTATGGGGCCACTGCAACGCCTTCGTGAATGAGCAGGGCATGCCGACGCCGTTCCTTTTCGAAGGCATCACGACGCGCGCCCGTATGCTCGGGCCGCTTCCCGGGCCGCGGATCTCCTCATTCAATTTCATCTACCAGAACAAGACCTACGCATTCCATTCCATCAAGGACACCCTGCGGATCCGCTCCTGGCACAATCTGAATGAGTGGCGATTCCAGGCGGAGCGCGGAGACCTGCTCTTCCGCGGCGTTTGCCGGGCGGAGCACAAGGACTTCGCGGGCCTCACCTTCGAGGATACCAACGGCTCGCTCGTCTACTGCTCGAACTCGAATCTGGCGGAGATGATCGTTCACGTCTATCGGCGTGGGAAGCTCGAGGCCACGCTCCGCTCCAACGGCTCGGCGGCGCTGGAGATCGCGAGCCGGGAGAAGAGCCCTTACGTACCGCTGCTGATCTGACCGCGTCGGCCCAGTAGGCACCCCCGGCCGGAAAGTGCCAGGGCCTTCCGCCCAGCGCGAGCGCCAGGATGACGGTCCAAAGAGCCCAGCGTACGAGCGCGGCATCCATCAGACCGTGCTCCAGGCGAGCGCCATTCCGAACGCCAGGAGCCCGAGAAGCGCCGGAGCGACACAAAGGAAAAGCGGTTTCAGCGCGCGAGTCCCCAGCAGCGCTAGCTCGCGCTCGGTGCACGCGCGCAGCTCCTGGCGCAGGGCCTCGAGCACCGCTTCGACCCGTTCAGCGCACGGCCGGCCCTCCATGAGGCTAACCTGGATGGCCTTGCGTATCGATTGCCCGGCCTGAATCAGCGCACTTTTCGCGTTCAAGGCGCCACCCCGGCGTTCCCATTCTCGCGTCGCGGAGGACTGGGGCAGGGTATAGACCGAATGCCCCCAGGCGGCGGCAAGATCCGGAAAGTCCGTCCCGAGCGCACCCAGCATCGAGGTCCACGCCAGATCCGGCGGACTTCCCGCGCGAAGCAGCGCCAGGAACCGCTCCCCCCCGCACTGCGCCGCGAGCATCCAGGGCCGTTGCCGCGCCATGAGCCCGCCCCAACGGGCAGCCTCGGCCATGGCATGCAGCCAGAGCGAGCCAGCGCCGGCGAGCCCGAGCGCGACGAGCACGGCGGCGATCCAAAGCCACCGGTGCTCGGCAACGCCCGGCAGGAGCTGGTACAGGACCAGGCCGAAAACCGGAGCCAGCACCGCACAGGCGAACGACTGGGCCACCGCCTGGGCGGAGCGGGCCTTGCCCTCGGACCAGGCCGCCTGATGCGCAACGGCGAGCCCCCGGAGTCGCTTGAGCGTGGGAAGCAGTGCTCCTCCGGCGAGGCGAAGCTGCTTGAGGCTCTCCGAGGCAAGTCCTGCCCAGGGCGCGGGCAACCCGCGCAGCTCCTCCCAGCGCTCGGAGGCGGGGATCAGCCCCGCCTCGAACGTTTCCTCGAGCTCCTGGAACACCGATGCCACTCGCGCAAGCTGCGCCCGCTCACGTCCGGGGAAAAACACTGCCTCCCAGTCCAGGCCGCGGCACAGGGCTCGGGTTCCGAGCAGAAAGAAGAGCGAAGCCAGCGAGAAGAGTACGGTAGCCGTCATGCGGGAGCGGCCGATGCAAAAGCCTCACCGCCCTTTTCAAGAAAAAGACGGTCAGAAAGAGCGGCAAGAGCCGCTTTCCGCCCGCGGATAGGGAATCCGGACTAAGTCGGGTCAGAAAGGCGGTAGACGAGGTCTCCGAGGGAGGCCAGAAGGCTTTCGACTTCTGCCTCGAAGTCGGGCGGTATCCGAAGCTCCAGGTCCCGGTATGGCTCGCCCGGCTTGAAGTCGAGCGTCGAATAGCTGGCAATGCCTTCGTAGGATTCGAGGAGGAAATAGACGAAAGCCGAGTCCTCTTTCTTCACTCGAATGCGCTTGAAAATGGATTTCCGGGCGAACTGGTCGGTCATAAGCTAAGCTTGCTGAATCTTAGGAGTCAACTTATCCTATATTGAGTATGGGCAAAGCAAAAAGAATTCGCTGGGTCTCCGCGCTGGTTCCCCTAGTCTTCCTGGCAAGTTGCTCGACTGCGATCCCAAAAAATCCCGCCGCTGAAGAGAAGAAGCAGGACGCCGCCGCGCCCGCCGGCGAAGCCACCCCCGCGCCTGCCGACGCGGCCGCCAGCAAGCCCGCGACCGCCCCTGCCAATCCATCCGCCAGCGTTTCCTCCGCCGCGCCCGTCAGGGGCTCCGAGGGGAGCGCCACGAAGCCTCTTGCGGCCGAGAACGCCGAACTTCAGAAGATGGTCAACGTCCTGACCTCCCGCCTCGAGGCCGCCGAAGCGCGGATCGCGGCCCTCACTGATAACCTCTCGCCGTCGGCCAAACCCCAGGCCGGAGCCAACGCCAGGCTCGATCCGCCCCCGGCGCTTCAGAAGCCGAAGCTTGCTCCGGTGCCCAAACATCCGAGCAGTAACGCCGGCCTGCCGCTCGACCCCCTGCCCGCGGTCGACGACCCTGAGGCCGGTTTCACCAACGACGAGACGGTGCAGGATTACCGCAGGTCGATGATTCAGTTCAAAGCCGGCAAGTATCCCGAGTCCGTGCTCGCGTTCTCCTCTTTCCTCGAGAAATTCCCGGACCATCCGCTGGCCGGGAGCGCGCAATATTTCATCGGCCAGTCTTACTTCCTGCAGAAGGAATACAAGCTCGCGCTTCAGGAGTTCCAGCGCGTGCTGACGAGCTATGATCGCAGTTCGCATCTCGCGGCGACCCTTCGGGACATGGCCGAAGCGGAAGAAAAGCTTCGCCTGATGGAGGACGCGGCTCGCCACCGGCAGCTCCTCATGTCGCTCTTCCCGCACTCGCCCTACGCGTTCAAGGCGAACGCCGCGAAAACTCCGGCGGGACGTCCCGCGAACGCGGCGCCGGGCGCGAAGTCCGCCGGTACGAGCTCCGCTCCGGCTGCCGGCGCGACACCGCCCACGATGCCGCTTGACCCGGTCCCGGGCGTAGCGCCCCGCGAGAAAGATACCCATCCCGCCTATGAGCCTTCCGCGAACAAGGAACCTTTGGGGGACCGATGAGAAATCCGGAGAGGCTGCCTCATGCCGCTTTTCTCGCGCTCGCGTTGATCACGGCGCTGCCGCGACCGGGGTACGCCTCGAAGACGCCGGAGGAGGAGGTCGCGCGCATTTCCAAGTTCCTGCGGCCCATCGCGGACGAGCGCTGGCAGGAAATCGCGGGTGAACGCCTCTCGGAAACCTATTCCATCGTCAAGGGCGACACGCTCTACGATATTTCCAACCGTCTTTTCGGCGATCCGAAATACTGGCCGAAGATCTGGGCGCTGAACAACCAGAGCATCACCAATCCGCACTGGATCCGGCCGGGACGCCAGATCGCGTTCATGCCCGGGACCGGCACCTCGCTGCCGGCCGTGGCCATCGCCTCGGACGCCGACGGCGGGACCTATTCGGATGACGGACGGGCACCGGACTCCGGCTGGGGCGAAAAACGCGCCACCGAATGGAAGCATCTGCCACCACAGCGCTGGGACCTGTACAACCGCTCCATCGGAAAGCGGGTCGAGGAGATCGGCTTCGGCTTCAACACCGAGGACCGGATCCGCAAGCTCCAGCAGCTCACCTTCGAGCTCAAGGCGTTCGCCGCATCGCAGCCGCCCGAGGTGCTCGGTATCTTCTTCGGCGCTCAGCGCGAAGCGACCACCCCGAGCATCGGCGACGAGGTGTACCTCGACTCGCCCGAAAGCAAGCTCGTCGTCGGTGAAACCTACGCCGTGACGGGCACGCCCTTCATGCTCCTGCCGACCGATGGCCCCCGGCCCGCGGCCTCCTACCTGATTCTCGGAACGGTGAAAGTCACCGATCGCAAGGACGGGATCTATATCGGAACCGTCACGCGCCTGTACCACTGGATGGAACGCGGAAGCCAGCTCGTGCGCCTTCCCGCCCGGATTCCCGTCCTCTCTCCGGTTCCGGGAACGCAGCCCATGGAGGCGCAGATCCTGGTGGACCGCAACTTCTCCACGAGCTCCGTCGCCCAACACAAGCAGATTTTCCTCGATCGCGGCACTGATGACGGCATCGCACCGGGGATGGTCTTCCGGGTCTACCGTCCAAAAGATCCTTCCAACCTCGCCCCCCTCGGCAACGGCAAACTGGTCAAGGAAGCCGAGCTTATGGTCGTACAGGTCAGCGAAAAGTGCTCGACCGCGATCGTGACCTTCAGCCTGAACCCCGTTTTCGAAGGCATGGTGGCCTCCCTCGTGACCGACTTCGCGGCGCTCTCGGGAACCCCAGACCTCCGCCAGATCCGGCCCGAGGATGATGACCTCGACAAGCTCGACGACGGCCAAGGTCTCCGTGAGAACGAAGATCGTGAGCTCAAGCAGCTCGAACGCTGGAAAGAGCCTTCGACGCCGACCGCGCCCGAGTTTGACGCCCCTAAGGTCGACGTTCCGCCCACCGCTCCGGCTGTGCCGCTAGTGGATCCGACTCCGACGCCAACACCGACTCCGACGCCAACACCGACTCCGACGCCAACACCGACTCCGACGCCCACGGCGGCTCCGGCGCCCGAAGCGCCGCTTCCTGACGCAGCGGACGGCCTCCTGCCCGAGGAGCCGCTTCCGCAGGAATACCCTAACACCTCGACCGCGCCCGAGGTGATCCCGCAGGCGCCGGCCGAGGTACTGGGCGAACCCGGAGCACTCCAGCCGCCTCCGACGGACGAGGAGCTCAAGAACTCGCAGACGATCGATACGCTGCTGAACAGCTGATCGCTCCGCAAACAGGTCGCGCGGTCCGCCCTTCCTCCCCGCTTCTCGGTCTGCGTTCGGCATTTTTGAGCACGTCCGCTGCAGTCATGCCGCCCCATGAGCTCACCTTCCGTGTTTTGCCTTGATCCATCGACCGACCCACGTTTCTCGCGTCTCTGGCAGATCCTCCGGCCGCCGCAGAACCTTTACATCGAGGGCCATGAGGAGGCCCTCGAGCTTCTCCCGCTCCTTCCTGACGCGGGCTTTGCCATCGTGGGCACCCGTTCACCGCAACCCCGGTCCCGCTCGTTGGTCCGCGAACGCGTTGAGGAGCTGGCAAAAACGGGGCTGATCATCCTCTCCGGGCTCGCCCGCGGCATCGATGCGGAAGCCCATTCGGCGGCACTGGACGTCGGCCTTTCGACGATCGCCATCCTGGGGACCGGGCTCGACACCACTTACCCTCGGGAGAATACGGCTCTTCGCAAACGCATCGTTCAGAGCGGTGGCCTCGTCATCACGGAGTTTCCGGAAGGCACGGAGACGGTTCCCAGCTTTTTTCTGAAACGCAATCGCCTCATCGCGGCATGGTCCAACGCCACCTGGATCGTCGAAGCGGGTATGCGCTCAGGCGCCTTGAACACGGCAAAGTGGGCTCGCGACCATCATCGCCATTGCTTCGCGACGCCGTGCTTTCCCGGCGACCCGAACCTGGCGGGAAACTTCACGCTCCTGGACCGCGAGGATGCCTTGCCCCTCTGGAGCTCGGCAACCCTGGGCCATGCCTGGCCGGGGCTGCCGTCGACCCTTGCGGAAAACGAACGGTCGCGAAGTCACGCCCGCGCGGACGGAGGCGGGCTCCAGCTTCCGTTGGAAGGAAGCGACGAGGAACGACTTGCCGTGGAGATCACGGCCCGGAGCGCTGAACGGGGAGGCGCGGCAGTCCAGGACCTGCTCGACTGGGCCGTCGTCGACGGGTGGGCGCCTCAACGTTTCTTTGTCGCGCTTCAGAAGGCCCTTCAGCTGGGCCTGATCGCCGATGAGCAAGGCGTCTTGGCCGCCAAATCGACCCGGATTCCGTCGGTTTGAGACGCAAGCAGGCGGGCTGATTTTTATAGTCACTTGAAAAACGTCAGGGTCTCCGCCTAAAGTAGGGCATGGCCAAGAAAGCGCTCGTCATAGTCGAGTCCCCCTCTAAAGCGAAAACGATTCAGAAATACCTCGGCCGGGAATACATCGTGAAGGCCAGTGTCGGCCACATCAAGGACCTGCCCAAGAGCAAGCTGGGGGTGGACGTCAAGAAGGGCTTCGAGCCCGACTACCAGCTCATCCCCTCCAAGAGCAAGGTGATCGAGGAGCTGAAAAAGGCTTCGGCGCTCGTACCGGTTCTCTATCTGGCCACCGACCCTGACCGCGAGGGCGAAGCGATCGCCTGGCACATCAACGAAGAGCTCAAGGCGCGCGGCAAGAAGGTCCATCGGGTCCTTTTCAACTCCATCACGAAGCCCGCCATCATCGAGGCGATGAGTAACCCCCAGAAGCTGAACTCCGACAAGTACCACGCCCAGCAGGCGCGGCGCGTCCTGGATCGTCTGGTGGGCTATAAGATCAGTCCTCTACTTTGGGACAAGGTGCGGCGCGGAATCTCGGCGGGCCGCGTGCAATCCGTTGCCCTGCGTCTGATCGTGGACCGAGAGGCCGAAATCAAGAAGTTCAAGCCTGAGGAGTACTGGACGATCGAAGGAACCTTCGCGAAGGACGGCGTCGAGTTCAAGTCGCGCCTGTTCAAGGTCAACGGCAAGGATCCCGAGCTTCCTGACCGCAAGACGGTGGATAACCTCCTCGGAACGCTGCACGGCTGCACGTGGTCGATTACGAGCATCGAGCAGAAGGAGCGGGCGCGAAAACCCGCGGCGCCTTTCATCACCAGCCGGATGCAGCAGGAAGCCGCGCGCAAGCTGGGCTTCAGCGCGAAGAAAACCATGGCGCTGGCCCAAAGGCTCTATGAAGGCGTGGACCTCGGCGATCTGGGCACCCATGGCTTGATCACCTACATGCGTACCGACTCCGTGCGCGTCGAGCCCGGAGCGCTCGAAGCGGTGCGGACCTATATCAAGGAACAGTATGGCGCCGAGTCGGTCCCGACCGAGCCGAACGTCTACAAGTCGCGCAAGAGCGCCCAGGACGCGCACGAAGCGATCCGCCCGACCTCCCTCGAGTTCAACCCCGAGAAGGTGCAGGCGCATCTGGAGAAGGACGAGTTCCGGCTCTACCAGCTGATCTGGAACCGCTTCGTCTCCTCGCAGATGAAGCCCGCGATCTACGACCAGACCGCGATCGACATCAAGACCCGGGACCACGAGGGGCGGGAGCAGAACTTCCGCACGACGGGCTCCGTCCTGAAGACCGCCGGTTTCACCGCCGTGTACGGAGAAAGCGACGAGGACGAAAAAGACGGCGAAAGCCGCGAAGGCGCCCTCAAGCTTCCGGCCATCGCCGAAGGCGACCGGGTCGAGTGCAAGGGACAGGAGCCGACGCAGCACTTCACCCAACCCCCTCCTCGTTACACTGACGCCTCGCTCATCCGCGACCTCGAAGAAAAGGGCATCGGACGCCCCTCGACCTACGCGTCGATCCTTTCGAACATCCAGGATCGCGAATACGTCGAAAAACGGGAAAACCGCTACTACCCGAGCGAGCTCGGGACCGTGGTGACCGAGCTGCTCGTCGCCTCTTTCCCCGACATTCTGAACAGCGAGTTCACCTCGGAGATGGAAGACCAGCTCGACGGGATCGAGGAAGGCAAGAGCGACTGGAAAAAGACGCTCAGCGCCTTCTGGAAGCCGTTCGAGAAGACCCTCGAGCAGGCCAAGAAGACGATGAAGAACGTGAAGCGCCAGGAGGTGCCCACGGACGTCAAGTGCGAGAAATGCCAGCACACGATGGTCATCAAGTGGGGCAAGCTCGGCTCCTTCCTCGCCTGCTCGAACTATCCGGAATGCAAGAACACCCAGGACTTCAAGAAGGACGACCAGGGCAAGATCGTCATCATCCCGAAGGAATTCACCGACAAGAAGTGCGAGAAGTGCGGCAACCCGATGGTCATCAAGAGCGGCAAGTTCGGCAAGTTCCTCGCCTGCTCCGATTACCCGAACTGCAAGTCCACGCAGGCTTTCACGCTCGGGATCCCCTGCCCCGACTGCAAGGTCGGCGAGATCGCCCAGCGCCAGTCCCGGTATCGCCGCCTGTTCTACAGCTGCAATACCTGGCCGAAGTGCAATTTCGCCATCTGGGACAAGCCACTGAACAAGCCGTGCCCGAAATGCGCCTACCCGATCCTCTCCGAGAAGATCACCAAGCGCGCCGGCCTCATGCACAAGTGCGTGAAGAAGGAATGCGGCTTCGTCGAGGTCATCGACGCGGACGCCGGCAAGATGCCCGCCGCCGAAAAGGAATCAGGGACCGAGGTCGCCTGAACTCCCGATCGGGGCTTAAAGCCCGTAGCTGACGCCCAAGCTGAGTGACAGCAACGAGATCTCGTTCGCGGCGGTCGCGAACTTGATCCCGGCGTGCGCCATGTCGAGCGTCATGAAGATCGGGTGCGGAATGCCGACCCGGGATACCTCATAGCTGCCGCCGGCGGCGATCTCGCGGCTGGAGAGCGAAACCGTGAAGTTCGTATCCGAAATGGGAGAGAGCTTGACGTAACCGCTCCAGGAGCGTCCGGACCCCAGGGTGGCGCCACCGACCGAGGCCAGGAGCTGCGGACCCATCACGAAGTTAGTTCCGTAATTGCTGCCCGGGACCAGCATGCCCCAGACGTACCAGCCCAGGGAGAACTTCAGGTTGAAGTTGCCGAGGCCGTGGGAGTCCTTCGCTATCTGATAACCGGTGCGTCCGTTGATCCCGAAGAAGCGCGAAGGCGCGACGGACATACCCTCCGGTCCTTGGGTCTTCGCCATGAACGGCAGGAGGGTGATGTAGCCGTTGGCCGAGACGTCGATCTTCTCGGGAAGCAGCCAGTAGCTGAAGAGGTACTTGCCGGTCAGGCCGCTTTCGTTGACCTTCACCCCGATCGGATCTTCCTGGTAGGACAGGTAGCTGAACCCCAGCGAGGCACTGTGCATGAAGCGAGGCATCGGCCGGCGCGGCACCCACTCGACCTGATAAGTCGCGCTCTTGGCCGCCGTGAAGCCCTGCGTGCCGCTGAAGCGCGCGTCACCGAGCTGGAAGGGCGGACTCCCCGCGTCCTTGCCAGGCGTCGGAATCTCGAAGGTCTGCCGGAGCGGCTCGCCGGTCATCTTGAGCTTGCCCGGGAGGGATCCGCCCTTGTGATCGATTCCACCCGACCAGAAGAGGGTCAGGCGGAGCTGGTTCTGCTCCACTTTGCAATAGCCGCCCATGAACAGATGACCGAGCTCGGTCTTCTCTTTCAGGCGGAGACGCACATTCTCTTTCTGACAGCTTTCGTGCATCCAGATCTGCGGCGCGGCCTCGGCCAGGTCGATCATCAGGGTGATGTCGCGACGAAAGCTCTTTTCCTTGATTTTCAGGCGGACCACGGTCTGCGGCGAGAGCGTATCCACCGCCATGATCTGCTGCTTGACGCCTGGCTGACCTTCGTCACCCTGGATGAAGGTGATCAGGCCGCCGGAAACCTCGAACTTCTCGATCAGAACGCCCTCGGGAACCCTCACCGCCGTGCGGAAGACGGGCCGCTCGAAGGCATCGGTCGGATTGAGCTTCAGCCATTGCCAATCGGATTTGAAAGGCCAGGTTGCCTTGAGCACTTCCCCGTTCGAACCGACCCAGCGGAAACTGGCCGCGGGCGGATTGGAGGGGATCAGGCTTTCGGCCCGAGCGGCGGTCGCGGCCGCAAGCAGGAGCAGCAAGGAAAAACTTCGAAACCAAGGGTATTTTTGCATAATTTGCCGTTATCTTAGATAAACCAGCCGTCCGGATGCAACTCCAAATCAGCTCTTATGGAACTCACGGACCAGCTCCCGCCGGCGACCGTGCCGGGCGAGTGCGAGGTCGATGAGCCGCGACAGCAGCTCCTGATAGCCGATTCCGGAGGCCTCCCACATCTTCGGATACATGCTGATCGAGGTGAAGCCAGGGATGGTGTTGACCTCGTTGAAGTAGAAGCGCCCGTCCTTCTTGTCGATGAACAGGTCCACCCGGGTCATGCCCTCGCACTCCAGCGACGAGAACGCGAGTCCCGCGATCCGCTGGGCCTCGCGAACCTGCTCCGGCGTCAAGCGGGCGGGAATGTTCAGCGCCGCGCCATTCTCGTCGAGGTACTTGGCCTCGTAGGAGTAGAACTCGTGAGCGGGAACCACTTCGCCCGGCACGCTCACCAGCGGCGGCGCGCCCGGCTCCGGGCTCTCCAGGACGGCGAGCTCGATCTCGCGGGCCTCGACCGATCTTTCGATCAGGACTTTGGTGTCGTAGCGGAAGGCATCCTCGAGCGCCGCTTCGAGCCCGGCCGCGGTCTTGACCTTGTGAACGCCGACGCTCGAGCCGAGGTTCGCTGGCTTGACGAAGACCGGATACCCCAGCTCCTGCGCCACCCGGGCGGCGACCGCGGCGCGATCGCGCCTCCAGGCCTCGCTCCTGGCCGAGACGTAGGGAACGATGGGAAGGCCCGCATCGCGGACGAGTCTCTTGGATACTTCCTTGTCCATCCCGACCGCGGAGGCCAGGACGCCGCAACCGACATAGGGCACGTCGGCGAGCTCAAGGAGCCCTTGAACCGTGCCGTCCTCGCAAAGAGGACCATGCATGACGGGGAAAACCACGTCGACCTTGCTGGGGTGCCCGGCGCTTCCGAGTGGAATCAGCGCCGCGCCCGTGGTGCTCGGATTCGGCGGCAGAACGACCGGGTGGTTCTTGAAGATCGGGAGCGCCTGAGCCCCCTTTTCGATCAGCGAGACGTCGTTCAGCAGCCAGCGCCCGTCCTTGTCGATGCCGACCGGAATCACCTCGTAACGTGACGGATCGAGATTCCGGATGACCGACGCCGCGGAACGCAAGGACACCTCGTGCTCTCCGGAGCGGCCTCCATAGAGCACCGCGACCTTGAGCTTCCTTCCAGTTGTTTTCTCCATGGATCTTTCCGCTCCCTCATCTTTTAGGATGCAAGGAAAGCGAGGCGTTGCCAAACGAAAAACAGCCGCCAGAATCGACCGGCCCGACTCAGTCCTCGGACGAGGCGCGCTTGATGCCGAGCTCTTTGATCTTGAGCTGGAGACCCTTGCGGGAGAGCCCGAGGCGTTCGGCCGCCCGCGTGACGTTGCCCCCGGTCTCTTCGAGCGCCTTCTCGATGAGATCGCGCTCGATGGACTGGGTCTGCCGCTTGACGATCTCCTTGAGGGTGGTCGCCTCCTCGCCCGCGCCGCCTTCGACCGGAAGGCTCGAAGGCGCAGGCGCCCCCCCACTGACCTCCTCGGGCAGATCCCCGAACTGGAGCACCGGCCCTTCGGCCATGAGGACCATGCGCTCGAGGACGTTCTCGAGCTGGCGGATGTTGCCGGGCCAGGGATAGTGCCGGAGCGCCTGGAGCGTTTCCGCGGTCAGCCCCGTAATGGCTTTCTGAAGTTTGGTATTGAACTGCTGGAGGAAGAAGCGCACCAAAAGATCGACGTCGTCCTTGCGCTCGCGAAGAGCCGGCAGATGAATGGGCACGACGTTCAGCCGGTAAAACAGATCCTCGCGGAACCGCCCGGCCTTGACCTCCGCCTCCAGGTCCTTGTTGGTGGCGGTGATGATACGCACATCGACCTTGATGGTGTTGACGCCGCCCACGCGCTCGAACTCCTGCTCCTGCAGGACCCGCAGGAGCTTGACCTGCATCTCCATGGGCATCTCGGCGACCTCATCGAGAAAGAGCGTGCCCTCGTGCGCAAGCTCGAACCTTCCGGGCTTGGACCCGACCGCGCCGGTGAAGGCCCCGCGCTCGTACCCGAACAGCTCGCTCTCGATCAGCGTCGCCGGGATCGCCGCGCAGTTGATCTTGATGAAAGGCTTCGTGGCCCGTCCGGAGTTGCGATGGATCTCGAAGGCAACGAGCTCCTTGCCAGTGCCGCTTTCGCCCCAGACCAGCACGGTCGAGGGGGAGCCGGCGATCTTCGTGATGACCTTGAAGATCTCCTGCATCTGGGCGCTAGAACCGATGATCGATGAGACCGCGCCCGCCGCGGCGCCGACCGGACTCTCCGAGGCCAGGGGCGCCTGGATGGAGATCGGCTCCTTCAGCCGCTGGCGGAAGGTCGAGACCGCCTTCTGCACCACGTTCAGGATCTCGGTCTGCTCGAAAGGCTTGGTGATGAAATCGAAGGCACCCCGCTTGAGCGCCGCCACCGCTGACTCGACCGTTCCGTACGCGGTGATGATCACGATCGGAAGCTCGGGGCAATGGCGCTGGCAATACTCCAGGATCTCCATGCCTCCCGGGCCGGGCATGTAAAGATCGGTCACCACCGCCTCGAAGTCGCCCGAGTCGATGGCCTCGACCGCCCGAGCGCTGTCATTGAGCACGACGGCCTCATAGCCGGCCTTGGCCAGCATGGCCTGGATCACGAAAGTGATGTTCTTCTCGTCGTCGACGACCAATACGCGACCGGTCACGGCTCAGGCTCCCTGGGTTTCCATCAGCAGAGGTAGTACCACGGAAAAACGAGTAAAGCGCCCTTCTTCTGAGGCCACTTCGATCCGGCCGCGATGGGCCTCGATGATCTTCTGGGAGATGGAAAGTCCCAGCCCGGTGCCGCTCGGAGAGGTGGTGAAGAACGGGATGAACAGCTTTTCGAGGTTCTCCTTGCGGATCCCCTTGCCGTTATCCTCCACCGCGATGGTGACCTCGCCGCCCGCCGGCTCGACGCTGACCCGGATCGAGCCCTCGGCCACTCCTTCGAGCGCCTTGACGCTGTTCTGGATGAGATTGATCAGGACCTGGTGAATCTGGGCCGCCGAGCCCATCACCCGAAGCGGCTGCGCCGGGACGAGAACCTCCAGGCGCACCGACGCGGGCAGGCCCGCGCGGAGCGTGTTGGCCGACTTGGGAACGAGCTCCTCGAGCGCCACCGCGCTGAAGTCCGTCGTCGGAGGCTTGGAGTAATCGAGGAACTGCGTGACGACATGGTTGAGCCGATCCACCTCCTCGACAATGACCCGGAGAAACCGGCTGTCCGGCCGGTCCGCCGAGGGATCCAGGAACTGCGCGGCGCCCTTGATCGCGCCCAGAGGGTTGCGGATCTCATGAGCGAGGCCCGCGGCCATCTCGCCCACGGCCGCGAGACGCTCCTTCTCGCGCTGGCGGACGAAGATTTCCATGTTCTTGAGCGCCTCGCCGGCCTGCTCGAAGTACGGGGAGAGCATGGGCAGCAGGCCCCAGTTGTTGCCCCACGGCTCGGGAGGATCGGGCACCCGCAGCGCCGCGAACGCGAGGATCTTGCCGCCGTCGAACATCGGAAAAAGCAGGTTGGCGTTGAGCGCCCGCAGGCCCTCGATCAGCGCGCGCAGGGTATCGCGCTGCGCCCGGCTGGCCGAGCGATCGACCTCGTTCTCGAGCACCTGGTCGAGGATCACCGGCACGTCGCCCCGGCGTTTGAGCCGCTGGCAGTACTGCAGCAGCGGATGGTTGGCGATGATCTCGCGGGGCACCGGCTGACCGGCATGGTCCGGCTCCCACTCGTAGAACCTGAGACGCCGGTATTTCGTTCCATCCCCCGTCAGCACGAAGATCGACGCCCACTTGGGCTGCAGCGTCTGCTCGGCGACGGAAAGGATCGCCTGAAACAGCGTCGCGCGATCGATGATGCCGGTGAGCTTGCGCTGGCCCTCGCGCAGCACCTCCTGCAGGCGCCGGTGCTTCTGGGTGACCAGGCGCTGGGTCAGGTAGCTCACCAGCGAGCGGATGGGCTCGAGCAGCGTCACCAGGAGAAACGACACGATGAAGGAGTTGAGAAAAAAGAGCGCGGGACTCGCCTGAATCCACGCGAAAAGCATGGAATACACCGCGGTCAGCATCAAAGCGATCGCAAGCAGCACGAGAAACCGCGAGAGGAGCGCCTCGAAGTTCAGCAGGCGCTGCTGGGAGACCGCCTGCCCGAGGAAGAACAGGTAAACGGTCAGGCCGAGGTTGCCGACGAAGGGGATCTTCTGGCCCACGAAGTCGACGTGGTCCATGATCGACGTGGCAAGCACCAGGAGTCCGCCGAGATAGATGAGCGTTCGGCGCCCGAGCACGGGGACCGCGGCCCGGGACGGGCGTTCACCGACGGTGCGTTGCCGCCGGTCGATCCCCATGAGGCGAAGAAGCTGAAAGACGATCACGCCCGGGATGAAATAGATGAGCTGCCGCACCCAACCGACGGTGTCGTAGCCAAAAAGGATCGCCACCGAGAGCATGAGCGCGACGAGGAGGGCGGCATCCAGGAGCCAGCGACTCAGCCGGTCCTGCAGCTTGACCATCGTCAGGATGAACCACAGGCCCGAGGGCGCGATCCAGACATTGAAGAACAGGTGCCAGCGGTAGAAGCTGCCGCCCCCCCAGATCTTCTCGAGGAAAAAAGCCAGCGCCCAGGCGGAAATCACCATGGCGAGGCCGGCGAAGGTGAGGAACAGCTTGTTCCTCACGTTGCGGGCGAGCAGCGAGGCGCCGAGCGCGAAGCTCGTCACGCCAACAAGCAGCGATGACTGGCTGAGCAGATCCATTGCGCCCGACTGTAACACAGGGACCCGCGATTAAAAATTCGCGAAAACGCGTTCTCAGGCCGCCTTGCGGACGCGAGTTTTGCGACCCGTCTCAAGCTTCACGACCTTGGCCACTCGTGGGCGCGCCGGTCTGGCCTTGGCTTCGACCACGGGCTGAATCGGCACCTCGGGAACGAGACCATGACCGGTGCGCAGGAGATTGACCGCCCAGTGCGAAAAAGCGCTCTCGGGTCCCGGCTGGCGGCCCGGCGTCTCCCGCTCCAGCGCACGAAGCGCGGTGGCGAGCTTCACGGCTTCCCCCCGCGAGCGGTCGGTGTGCACGAACTGCAGACCATAGCCGCGCGAGCCCTTCGAGCGGTAGTGCACCGCCTTGGCTTCAAACTCGAAAGAACGCCCGAGGAACGAGAAAGAAAGCTGCAACGATCCCTCGGAGACGAGCTTGCGGGAGGACTTCACGAAGGCGCCGCCCTCGGAGAAGTCCACGAGCGTGCATCTTTTTTCACCGAAGGTCCCCTTCAGAAGGGCCGGGATTTCCAGCATGAACCGGGGCTTGGCTTCCCACCAGCGGAGCCGCTTGTCCGTGTAGACCTTTCGCACCGAAGGCAGCATGAAGTACGCGACGAGCGCGAGATTCACCGCATAGGTCAGGAGCAGGACCGGCAGCCCCATCTGCTTCGGATGGCTCTGCCAGGTCTGAAAATTCGAGAAGGCCAGGAGCAGCGTGGCCAGGAAGAAAACCGGGTAGCTCCATTTCTTCATCACCCAGATCGCCGCCCCCGCGATGGGCGGCAGCGCGAAGAAGGTAAAGAGGCCCCAGGCTGAATCCGCCCTCAACAGGTGCACCAGGTAGCGCCCCGGGGGCACATGAAGAATCGAGGCGCTCATCAGAAGGTTGAGCACGGGAGCCGCGAGATAAAAGAGTGCCAAGAGAATCAGGGGCCAGGGACGCGTCTTCATGGCTTCTCTATCGGCAGAAGCTGCCCGTCGGATTAGGGACTTAACCGTTCCTCAAGGTCGGGGCGGGGACTTCCGATAGGCCTCCTGTATGGGAAACCACGCGAACGCACCTCAGGCCGGCACAGACACCAAACGATTCCGCACCAATCCGGTGGAAATCGGAATTTTCCTCGTAGTTACGATGGTTTTTGCCAACTCGATCTACCGGCTCTTCTACGATAGCCCGGGTTTCCAGACTTCCGCTCTCGTCGCGATGGAATCCAGCCCCATCTCCGAAGGCCGCTCGCCGGCCTCGGTCTCCCAACCCTCTTTCGCCAATATCGAGCTACGCTGTGAAGCCCTGAACGAACAGGACGCGACCGCGGGCAAGGTGCGCCTGACGGGGGGCCTCTGCGGCCTGGACGCCGAGACCGGCGCCGACAAGCTCGTCAAGACCACGGTCACCAATACGGCCAACAAGTTCACCGCCACCGTCTTCATGGACGTCAACGCCGGCAAGTTCTCCACCGATTACATTCCGCTCAACTCCGGCAAGAATCCCATACGCCTGGAATTCGCCTATCGTGGCGGCAAGGTCGTCAGCCAGGACCTCGTCCTCAACAAGCCGTGACCGCCTTCCGATAAGAAAGCATGGCGCTCCCCCTTGCAAAAAAGCTCGCCCTGATCGCCGGAACATCGGTCATGGTCACGGCGGTCGCGGTCGGCTTCGTCTCCGGCAACTCGCTGGAGCAGGAACTCGCGACCCGGCTTCGCCGTGAGACCTCCGACACGGCCCGGGGCCTCGCCTCGCGCGTCCGCAACGAGCTTCACGGCGTCTCCCATCCCGCACGCCTCCTCGCGCAGGCCGCGCTCGAGCGGTCGGGCGATCCGTCCGTGCAGCTCGCTTTTCTGAAGGAGCGATTCTCGGGACAAAAAGACCTCATCGCGTTTTCACTCCACCATCGTCTCGATGCCTCCTGGGGCTGGACACCGGTTTTCCGGGTTTCGCGGCCGGGCGCGCCCGTGCAGCTCTCGCAGCAGGACTTCCGCAATCTCGATCTTCGCCATCCCCTCGATCTCTCCGTGCTCGAAAAAGGCGGTCTCGCGGTCTCCGCGGGTCTGCTCGCGGGGGAGCTCCCGATCCTCAGGATCGCGATCCCTCTGCCGAAAAAATCCGATTCCGTCATCACTCACGCCCTCACGCTCGAGCTGAGCCAGGAGCGCCTGAACAGCGTTCTGGCGGAGGCTTCGGCCGTCTCGAGCCTGCTCCTGGACGAAGACCGGCGCGTGCTCGCGCAAACACGCGCGTGGGGCCTCTCGCCCGGCGAGAGGCTCGCCGAGGATCCGCGCCAACGGCTCCAGGGGCCCGAGCACTTCAGCGGCTTTGAACCCGTGGGCCTTTCCGGACTCTGGGTGGTCACCCATACGACCCGCGCCCCCATCGTTCGCGCACTGTGGAACTGGGCAGGCAAAGTCTCCTGGAGCGCCCTCGCCTGCCTGCTTGCCGCCCTCGCACTCGCGAGCGCGCTCGGCGGCCCCTCCGAAACCGCCGCGCCGCGCGAGCGCCGCGCGCCCACGCCCGAACCCGAGCGCGAAACGCTCGAGGCCGGAGCGCCGGACGCTCCCAAGCTCCCCGCGCGCGGCATCATCGTTGC
>JAMPXZ010000018.1 GCA_023700925.1 Oligoflexia bacterium
CGGATCAAGACGCGCCAGGGAAGCGGCTACCTGAAACAGCTTTATTCCACGGCGCGGACCACAGCCGGCACCACGCACACCCACCTGAAGAACCAGACCACCATCCTGGTGAACTTCGTTCCGACGGAAAAGGTGGATGCGTCGGAGCTGCAGGTCCGCGTTCACTTCGACGACAGCGAGATCCAGGCGCTCGCTCACTCCATCAAGGAGCACGGCGTACTGCAACCCATCCTCGTCGTGCAGGACGGGGACCGCTACAAGGTCATCGCGGGCGAGCGGCGCCTGCGCGCCGCCAAGCAGGCGGGCCTGGACCGGATCCCGGCCCGCGTCCTCTCGACGGACGACAAGGCCACGCACGAGATCGCCCTCCGCGAGAACCTCGACCGCGTCGACCTCCATCCGATTGAAGAGGGGGAAGGCTATGTTTCGCTGCTCGAGGCCCAGGCCTATACGAGCCACGACACGATCGCCAAGGCTTTCGGCAAGCCCAAGTCCCGGATCACGGAGTGCATCGGCTACACGAAGCTTCCGGAAACCACGAAGCAGGAGCTCATGCTCCGCGGGATCAAGAACCGCGCGCTGCTTCGCGACCTGCTCACCACTCCCATCGAGCAGCATCTCGCGAGGATCATCGAGGCAGCCGGAAAAGAGGAGACCCTCGGCACGCCCGAGACCGGCAAGAAGCCCGAGACCACCCCGCCGGCGAAGCGCGCCAAGGAGCTCAAACCGTTTACATACTCATTCGATAAAAAAGGCCTGAGCGTACCCATTTTCAAATGGAAGGCCGGCGAAGGAACAGAAAAGCTCCAGGCCTACGCTGAGGCGCTCAAGAAGCTTCTCGAGCAGATCGAGGATCGCCTGACCAGCCCTCCGGCCTGAGCCGGGATAAGCTCCCGTGACCTCAAAAATGACACAGCCCCTGATTCCACTCGAACGGATCCAGCAGCTCCTGCAGCTCGAAGCCGCACTGGTGCTGCTCGGACTTTTCATCGGCTCGTGGTTCGTCTACAAGCTCCTGCTGCGCGACACCTCGCCGGAGCGGCACCGAAACCTCTCGGGGCAGTTCAAGAACCTCTCCTACCACATGTTCTTCGGCACGGTTTACTTCCTCGCCTACTTCGGGCTGCTGAGGCTCGCCGACGGCAATCCCGCCCTCGCCCGCATCACCTCGTACCTGGGCCTCATCACGCTGATTCAGGGAGCGGTCTTCTTCGTCAAAGTGTCGAGGATTCTCGTATTCGAATACCTATTCCTCAGTCACATGAAAGTTGCCGTACCCCTGCTGCTGGTGAACCTCTCGACCCTGATGCTCACTGTTTTCATCGCCGGCTGGCTCGTCACCGATATTTTCAACATCCGCCTCGCGCCGCTGATCGCCACTTCCGCGATCCTCTCTGTCGTGCTCGGCCTTGCGCTGCAGGATACGCTGGGGAACCTCTTCGCCGGTGTCGCCCTCCAGTTCGACAAGCCCTACGAGATCGGCGATTGGGTTGAGGTGAACGGCTCGGGTCAGCGCATCCTGGGTCAGATCCAGGAGGTCTCCTGGCGCGCCACCGTGCTTTACGGCATCGGCGACGAAGCGATCACCGTACCGAATCGGATCATGGCCCAGTCACAGGTGATCAACTACGCCGCTCGGGTTCGCCCCGTATTTCGCAGCCAGGTCTTCCGTGTTCCTTTCGGCACCTCGATCGAGAAAACGAAGACGGCCATGCAGCAGGCGATGCAAGGGGTTCCCGGAATCGTCCCCAAGGCCACCCTCATCCTGGTCAGCGAGACGACGGAATCGTGGATCACCTTCAAGGTCATCTACTCGCTGACCGACTTCGGCGCTCAACTCACCATCGCCGACCGTGTGGTGACCGCGGTCATCGCCGGGCTCGACCAAAACGGCATCCCCCTGGCGAGCCAGAGGATGGAAATCCATGGCGCCTAGGGCGCCACTTCGGAACGCAACCGCGGCGAGCGTGCTGGCGCTCGCGCTGGGACTCCAGGCGTGCTCTTCCGTCCCCTTGCGCAAGAGCTACGAGGACCTGACACTGGAAGGGCGCATGACCTTCCTCGCCCGCTTTCCCGACATGAACGATGCCCAACGACGGGAGTTCCTGGCGCGGCAGCCGCGACCCAACGAGCTCCCGCCGGAGCAAGCCTATACGATCGTCGCGCTAGAGCTCTCAACCTCCGCGCCACTTCCGGTCTCCTCGGGCCAGGAACTTCCGGTACGCGCAACCGTGCGTTACGCGGGCGGAAAATCGGCGGACGCCACGCATTATGTCGACTGGCGCACCGAGGGCGCTCCGGTAACCCTGGAGCACGGCACCCTTCGCTATGGCTGCCTCGCCTCCGATGTCCTTGTGGCGGCAGACTTTTTTAGCGAACGCGAAGGCCGGAAAATCATCGAGTTTCGCAAACCGCTGCGCCGGCTCGAGGTGCTTTACCAGGACCCCACCTCGAAGATCGAGCGTTCGGAATATTACCGCCTCGCCGTGATCGCTCACTGTGAAGACGGGACGGCCTCGGACGTTTCGTGCCAGGCGAACTGGGAGAGCTCGAGCCCCTATCTCAAGGTGGGCAACTGCGGACAGCTCCGAGTCGCTCCCGGCAGAGAGACTCCCGCGGACTTCGAAGCCCATATCGTCGTCACCTACGGCGGTTTGCGCGCCGGCAAACGGGTACTGATTCCCGCCAGCCGCCACTAGTACCGCGGCAACTAGAGCCGCTGAGTGGATTGCGAGCTGCAATAGGCTGCAACAAGCTCCTTGTCCGGTAATCCCCGCTCACGCGCGCCAAAACGCTCTCCGCGCACCACAGGCGCGCAACGCCATGGCACGAAGCGTGCTCCACGCGCGGTGCAGTTTGACGGGAGGGGTAGTGGAAACACGCAGACACGAGCGACAGCCGTTTTTCAGCAGAGCCAACTGGGACTTCTACACGCACGGAACCGGCAACAAGTCCGGCTTCGTCACCAACTTCTCGCTCGGGGGCTGCCTACTCCAAAGCAACGATCCCATCGACCACCGTCGTTGGGTTCGGATTCTTCTCGAGGACGAGTACTCCAACCTGAGCGTCGCCCTGGTCGGACGGGTCGTCCACTTGGAGAACGCACTCGAGTCCGTAAACGATGGAGAGTTCACTCTCTATCGCCACGGAATCCAGTTCACTCATCCTACGATCTTGACGCAGGATCAGGCCGACTTGATCTTGGCCTTGTCCAGGAGGAACTTGAGCGTGCTTTCCTGCCTCAAGCGGAACAGGAAGTCTTCCTTCCGGCCCGGATTCTTGGCGTAAAAGTCCTTCAGCTTATCGACTTCCACCCGCATCGCTTCAGCCGCCTTGACGACCTCGGCCTCGAACTCCTCGGGCTTGACCTCGACGTTTTCCTTCTTGGCGACCGCCTCGAGGATGAGGCTCGCGCGCACCTGGTTTTCAGCGCGCTTCTTCATGTTTTCCAGCTCCGCGAGGATCGCCTGCTGAACCGCCTGCTCGCCGACGCCCTGCCGCTTCAGCTCCTCGGCCCAGTCCTGCGCCAAGGCGCGCGTCTGCGCCTCCACGAGTGAGTTGGGGACGTCGAACGGAGTCTTCTCGATCAGCGCCTGAACCAGCTCATTGCGGATCTTGCGGTCCGCCTCGTCGGTCCGCTCGCGGGTGAGATATTCACGGGCCTTCGTCTGCATGTCGGCAACGCCTTCATAGCCCATGCTCTTCGCGAACTCGTCGTTCAGCTCCGGAAGGATCTTCTCCTTCACCTCATTGACCGTGGCGGTGAACTCGGCGTCCTTCTCGCAATATTCCGCGTCCGGGAAGTCGGCGGGGAACTTCACCCGGAACGTCTTGGTTTCGCCCGAGCGCATTCCGACCAGGTTGTCCTCGAAACCCGGGATCAGGCTCTCAGAGCCGATCTCCACGATACGCGAACCCTTCATGCCCGGCTTCTCATCGATGCCGGTGGCCGTCACGAGACCGCCCGAGAAGTTCAGGTCGACGAAGTCACCCTTCTGCACGGGGCGGGAGCTCGCCTTGCCATCGGCGCCGACGAGGCCGCCGCTCACGGGATTGAGCTGCGCCTGCGAGTCGCGAAGGCCGTCGACGACTTTCTTGACGTCCTCTTCAGTGACTTCCACCTTGTCTTTCTTCAGCGGAATACCGGTATAACCCTTCACCTCGACCTCAGGCATGATCTCCACGGTCGCGGTATAAACAAAGTCCTTCTCCTCGTGGACCGCATGATCGTGCTCACCCTGGCCGTGCTGGTGCTCCGGGCTCTCGACCGTGGGACGCCCCACCGTCATGAGCTTGTTCTCGCGGACCGCTTCCTGGAACGACTCGTCGATGAGCGAATGGTAGAGACGATGGCGAACGTCATCGCCATAGTACTGCTTGATCACGGCGAGCGGCGCGTTTCCCGGGCGGAAGCCCTTGAGCTTCGCGGTGCGCTGAACTTCCTGCAGTCCCTTCTCGAACCGGTTGGCCACGATCTTGGCCGGTACCTTGATGATCAGTTTGCGGACGATACTTGAGGTTTCTTCGACTTTGACTGTCAATTCCATAGAGGACCGGTTCTAGTGAACCAAGGAATCAAAGTCAATGAATTTACCAGCTTAAATCGAAATGCTCCGGGTACCACACGCGCTCGAGCCAGAGGGCGCGGCCGGGAGCCGTGGGCCCCACTGCCGTGCGATCGCGGGTTTGCAGAATCTCCTGAAAACACGAGGGATCGCGCCGGCCTTCGCCCACCTGCAGCAGGGTACCGGCGATACCCCTGACCATCTGTTTCAAAAAACCGGTTCCCACGATCCGAACCCGTACGAGGCCGAGACCGGACCGATCCGACCCGAGTGGGCCAACCTGAAAAGCGGGAAACCCAATGGTTTCGAAAGTGATTTCGGCCTCCAGGATGCGCCGTTCCGTCGGACCCGGTTTGCTTCCCGAAGACTGGAACGGCTTGAAATCATGCTCCCCGACCAGATGATTCAATCCCTGCCGCATGGCCTGTAGGTCCAGCCGCTTCTGAATCCACCAACTGTAGGGCTCCAGCGGCGGCAGAGCGCAAGGTCCCTGCTGAAAGTAATAGCTGTACTGTTTGGTCACCGCGCTCCGCTGCGAATGAAACTCCAGCGCCACGGGTCTTACGTCCAAAGCGCGAATATCGGTAGGCAGCAAGGAGTTCAGCCCCTTCTTCAGTATCCGCGGGTCCCACGCCTTTCTCTTCAAGATGAAATGCACCACCTGACCGGCGGCATGAACGCCGGAGTCGGTGCGCCCGCTCCCGACGGTCGAAACCTCCTCGGAGGTGATCCGTCCGAGCGCGCCCTCAAAGGTCTCCTGCACGCTCGGGCCACCACAGGCGGCCGAACCTTTTTGCTTCTGCCACCCGCAGTACCGGGTACCGACATAGGAGATGAGTGCCGCGAATTTCTGCATCAGTACTCGAAGGTAAAGCCCGCGCTCAGGCCGGAAACCGAAAAGTCCAGGTCACCGGAGAGCGTTTCCAGGCGACTGTATTCGATAGTCAGATAGGAATGCCGCACTCCGTTAGTCGCATACTGATCCCAGGTCGCCGAGCGACTGAACCAGTCCAGCAGCAGCGACGCTCCTCCGGCCAGATACAGCCCTTTGGAATAACCCTGATGACCTTCTACGGTGTCGTTGCGGGTCTCAAAGTAGCCCACGGCGGTCGGAGCGGCGATCACGAAGGGTCGGATAAAATGGAACAGATTGAAGCGATAATCGAGCCCCACCGAGACCGGCACGACAAAGAACTGAAACCGGGTCTTGGACTCGCTACCGAAGTTATCCGCCGGCGCCCAGGCCTTCTTCACGGGAAACTGGAAGGCCCCACTTCCCTTGAAATACGACGCACCGACACTTCCATAGAGACCGATATTGCCCAACCATTCGCTCCGGAACGGCTGGTATTCGTAGAACAAGGCGACATCAGGGGCAAACCCTGAGCCGTACATGTCTTCGAAATTTTTCGAAGTGGCGCCGGAAACCTCCCGATTCAGCGTCGCGCCGACTCGGAAGCCTGCCGCATTGTGGATATCACCGGCAAAACGCGCCTTGAGCTCGGAGCGCCCCTCGTGAAGCGCCTGGATCGCGCCCCCCTGCGGCTTGGACTCCATCTTGCCTTTGCGTTCCTCGATGAAACCGGCGGGCTCCGCCGGGGTGGCGAATTTCTCGGGATTTTTCTGCTTCACCTTTTCGATGAAACTCCCTTCCTCCAGGGGACGTTCTCTCCTGAGGCGTTCACGCTCCTCTTCCAGCGAGGGCCGACTCTCAGTCTTCTCCTTGAGGGTCCCGCGAATGCTGTCGATGTATGGCTGAACCGACGTCGCGGGTTCCGCGAACGCGCAGGTCCCCGCGAGAAGCCCCGACAGCGCCAGTAAACCGGTTCTACGGACGAGCATGAATCGCCCCCTTCCGGAGTACGACCGTCACGACAAGGGCACCGTTCCCGAGCGCCAGCACTGCCAGCCACAGGGGATGAAGTAAGAGCCACGCCAATACCTCGAGCGGTGCCAGTGCCAGGAGTACCGGCAAGCGGAAAAGCGGCCTGCTCAGCAGCCATTCGCCCGCAGGCGGCGACCACCCATAGTACCAGCGCACGAAGGCTCGGCCCGACGCGTTTCGGAGCAGCACCTGATCCCTGAACCGACGAAGCAGCATGACCGGTTCGGCGTCGGCGGACCCGAACGCGCCCGTGGCGATGAAGCAGCTGCTCTGGGTCAGGAGTCCCTGGACGGGCGAAGTCTGCACTCCGCGCAGGTAGCAGCTGCTGGTCGCGACCCAACCGGCCTGGTCGCGCACCATGAAGCCGAGATTGTAATCATGGGACGTGTCCGCCGCGTCCGTCTTGTTCGTAAAGCCGTCAATCGTCTCCGCGGCGCCGAAGTTCACCCGGCGCACGATATCACTCGAAACGTAAGTCGCGTCGGCCACGGGGTCAGCCCCGAGCCGGCCCGTCACGACGAGCTTGGTCTGAGGGGGAAAAGCGCTGCTATTCCGGAAGAGCGAGGCGTTGAACAGAATGCTCGAGTCTCCCGGGAAGTAAGAGCCGGTCAGGTCCGCCGGACAAGCCATTGGGGTCGGCGCGTTGGAAAAGTGCACCGAAAGCACGGCATCAGCGGTGCCGCTCGGGAGAGCAGGCAGGCTCGCGACGTTCGAGCCGCTCATGGTCCCGATCCAGAACGAGAGCTGCATCGGACTGCCCGAGGTCGTCAGGTTCGGCAATACCGTCGTATTACTGCAACCGAGAGCCGAGCCGCCGCCCGTACCGATCGGGAACGGCTGACCGGAAGGAACCAGTCCGGCAGGATCGGCATAATAAGAGCGGCAAAGATCCTGGGGATACATTCCTATTTGAATATTTACGTTGGGCTCGTACCGGACCGCGAAGAAGAAGTCGTTTCCCACGCTCAGGTCGGTGATGCCCCGGCACTGATCGGTCGTGATGCACTCCTGATCCGAGCCGCCAAAGGTCGCGATGGGCACCAGCCGTTGAGTGGGAGAGGTCGAGACCGTACCCGTGGTGGTAACGAAGAGAACCGCGATTTCGCCCGCTGCCGGGCTCACCACCTTGTCCGAACGGATCTGAAAGCGCATCAGACTCGAAGACGGAGCGGCGTCGTTATCCTGGTTTCTGGATAAGTCCAGCGCCGCCGCGGGCACTGAAGAGTCGCCGGTGTCGAGGAAATAGCCGACGCCCGCGCCGCCCGTGACGGGATAGTAAGCGCGGCCGGAACCGTTCAAGACATCCAGCTCCGAGCCCGTGGCCGAGACCGCCGTCAGTGTCGTGGTCACCGCGCCCGCGGGGGTCGCCCCGAGCGAGATGAGGCCCGCGGCGAGCAGTGCGCTAGCGCAGGCGCTTAACGAGAATTTCCCCGATCTGAATGGCATTCAAGGCGGCTCCCTTCCTCAGATTATCGGAGACCACCCAAAGGTTCAAACCATTCTCGACGGACGGATCCTTGCGGATCCGGCCCACATAAACGCCGTCTCGCCCCGAAGCACCCTGAACTGCCCCGCCCTCGCCCGGGTTCCCCATCGGATAAATCCCTTTTTGGGGATCATCCTGAACCACGATGCCGGGATGGGCCGCCAGAGCGGCGCGCGCCTCCCCGGCGCTGACCGGCTCCTCGAACTCGATATTCACCGACTCACCGTGGGAAGCATGGGTCGGAACCCGAACCGCGGTGGCGCTGATCCGAAGCGAGGGAAGCCCGAGGATCTTGCGGGTCTCCGCCATGATCTTGGACTCTTCACTGGTATAGCCGTCGTCCTTGACGCCTCCGATCTGCGGGATGCAGTTAAAAGCGATCTGATGCGGAAAGGCCCGGGGCGCGACCCGCTGCCCGCTCAGGGCTCCGCGCGTCTGAGCCGACAGCTCATCCATGGCCGCGGTCCCCGCCCCGGAGGTACTCTGGTAGCTGGAGACCACCACGCGCTTCAGGCGCCAGCGATCATGCAGGGGCTTGAGGGCTACCACGAGCTGGACTGTCGAGCAGTTCGGGCCCGCGATGATGCGGCTTCGCGGTTCCGCCTGGGCCGGGTTTTCAAAATACCGCGCGAGGAGCGGACCATTCACCTCCGGAACCCCCAGAATGACGTCCGGGTCCATTCGAAAGGTGGCGGAGTTGTCGATGACCCAGGCGCCCGCCGCCACGGCTTTCGGCACCCAGACCCGCGACACCTCGTCAGAGGCGTCGAAAAATGCGAGATCGACTCCCTCAAAACAGCCTTCCTCGAGAACATGGCAGGCGTGACTTCGGCCTCGCCAGGGGATCATCTTGCCCTGGGAGCGCGCGGAGGCGAACGGAGTCAGCTCACCGACCGGAAAATCGCGCTGATCCAGGATCGAAAGCAGCTCTCTTCCCACCGCGCCGGTGGCCCCGACCACGGCGACGTGAAGCGGGCTCCGGCTCACAGCTCACCCGACACCGGCGCCTGCGGTTTGCGAAAAAGACTCCAGGCGTTCCACAACAGGCTGATCACGACATAGCCGCTCAAAAGGAGGAAAAGGGTGATCTCCGGCTTGATGGCGATCAGGATCATCGCCACGACGCCAGCCATCAGGTAGCCAAAGCTCGCGCGGGAGCGCCAGTTCATCTCTTTGAAAGATGGAAAACGGACTCCGCTCACCATCAGCCCCGCCATGACGAAGCTCAATACAAGCATCACGAACTGCGTATCGGTCCAGCCGATCGCCTCGCAAAAGATCACGAAGGTCGCGACGATCCCGGCACCCATGGGGATGGGCAGGCCCTGAAAGAATCCCTTGGGCAGCGCGGCCGAGTTGACGTTGAAGCGGGCCAGCCGCAGCGCCCCGCAGGCAAGGAAAAGGAAGGCCGCCGCCCAACCCAGCCTCCCGAAGGGTTGCAGCGCGAACAGATAGAGCAGCACCGCGGGAGCGACGCCAAAGCTCGTGAGGTCCGAGAGGCTGTCGTATTCCACGCCGAACTGGCTGGTCGCCTTCGCGAGCCTCGCGATGCGTCCGTCCAGCATATCGAACACCGCGGCCGCGAGGATCGCCCACGCCGCAAGCAGGTATTCCTGCTGAATGGATGCGACCATCGAATAAAAACCGCAGAACATGTTCGCGGTCGTGACGATATTTGGGACGATATACATTTTCCGCATGCTGGCACTATACTACACAAATTCCCGGAGCATGAGGGCTAAAAGCCGCCCAGTAGCGCCCAGATCCCAAGAACCACGAGACAGACTCCGGTAGTCCGCAGCAGCGAGAACCTTTCGGCCCCGATGAGCCAGGCGACCGGAACCGAGATGACCGGCGCAAGCGAGGTGAGCGTCGCCGCTATGGCCAGCGGCGAATGCGAGACCCCGTACATGAAGAAATAGGACCCCAGGAACGCCTCAAGAGCAAACAGCCACAGCCACCTTCCGATCTCACGCGAAGGCAAACGAATGGCTCTCTGGAAGAGAAAGAGCTTCCCGATCGCGAAACTGATGCCCAGCGCCACAACCATCCGGACGCTATTGCCGACGGCGGCCGAGACATCCTGCCCGCCCTGCGAGGCGGCGAAATTGTTTGTCGCCCAAAACAGCGAAGTGAGGAACGCGAGGGCAACCCCCCGGAGCAGTCCTTTTTCGACGCCCCGCTCCCGTGCCCCGCTGAGGATGACCACGAGAACACCCGAAATCGTGACGACGAGCCCGAGTGCCTGGACCACGCTGAGCTGCTCTCCGCGGAAAAGAAAGCCGGCCAGCGCCGTCCACAACGGATACGACGAGGCGATCGCAAGAGCGCCGGGGACGCCGAGATAATGCGAACTCCAGAAGAACAGCGAGTCTCCGAACCCATAGCTCGCGAACATCGAGAGCGTGAACCAGCCGATGTGCGAGGCACGGAGCGCGGCGAACTCGCGAAGCCCTTCATCCCAGCCGCCGGCGGTCACGAACACGGCGGCCACGAAAAGCGGAAGGGCCACCAGGGCTCGGGTGAAATTCACGGAAAACGCCGAATGCACGCGCGAGAGTTTGGAGTAGCCCACGCTTCCGATCGCCCAGGTGACGGAGGCCAGAAAGGCGAATATCGGACCGGCGGAATTCATGAGGTCCCGACGCGGCTCGGGCCGGCGGGTAGCAGGCCTGCTTTCAGCTTCAGCTCGGCATCGGACGCTCGAAGATAGCGGGGAAAGGTTTTCAGCGCCTCGCGCGCGATTCCGGCCTGGTACGCTTCCCACGCCAGCAAGGCGACGTAACGGCCTTGCACGTGAGCCGGGAACGGGAACGGCAGCTTGAGCTCCCGCGACGCGGGAAGCTCCTTCCAGGCCTCGGGATAGCGCTGCCTTCCTTCGCCGACCACGGTCCAGGTGGCGGTGCGCTTGCCCTGCTCGAGCTTCTTCCTCACCCGCTGAACCATCTCGTCCGGCGTCAGGACCTCTTCATCCACGCCCCGTTTCCACAGTCCGGGTGAATCGCCTTCGGCCAAAACGACGCAGTCATTGATCGCCCGCGCGCTCCCGATCAGCGTGAAAAGCTCACCCTTGCAGGCGTCGGTGCATGCGATCAGCACCGAGCGCGCCGGACCCTCGCCCGCCGCGAGCCAAAGCGCGGCCGGGCGCGCCAACGCCGCCAGACTCGATACCCCGATCAACGGCTTCTCGAGCGTGTGTGCGATCGTCCTCGCGGTAGTGACACCGATACGCAGGCCGGTAAAGCTGCCGGGACCGACTCCGACGGCGAAGACATCGACGTCTCCGAGCTTCCACCGGGCCGACTCCAGCAGCGAATGAATCGCCCACATCAGGCGCTCCGAGTGCGTCGCATCCACGTTGAGCGTCCACTCGCTGACGAGCCGGACGCCGGACCAGCCCTCCGGGCCCGATCGCGCCGACGGATCCCATTCGATGGCCGCGAGCGCTCCCACTTTCGAAGACGTATCCCAGGCAAGTAGCTTCATAGCTCCCCGCTCCTCAGAACAGGGACAGTCGAGAGATGTCGTTGTGAATCACGAGCCCCATCAGGGCCAGGATCAGGATCAGGCCCACGCCCTGGATGATCTCCATCTGCCGCAGCGTCAGGGGGCGCCCGCGGATAGACTCGATCCCCAGAAGCAGGAGATGGCCGCCATCCAGCACCGGCACGGGGAGCACGTTCAGGACCCCGAGACCGATCGAGAGGATCGCCATGGTGCTGAGGAAGGCGTGAAGCCCCCGAGCCAGCGACTCACCCGCGATCTTGCCGATCAGAATCGGTCCGCCGATCGTGTTCACCGAGACGTCGCCCGTGATCATCTTTCCGACGGCGACCAGGTTGCGCCACGAGAACGTGACCATCCGCTCGGTGCCCTTGTAGAGAAGCACGAAGGGATTGAAGATACGCTCGATGAGAACTTCCGGCTCGGCCATGACGAGCATCGGCACGACGCCAACCGTGAACTGTCTCGTCTTCTTCAGGACGATGTCGCGCGCATCCGTAGCGGTAGGGTCGAGATCCTTTTCCTCGACCTTGCCTTCATGCTCCCAGCGAAGCCGGACCTTCCCGGTCGTCTCGCCGGATTTCTGAATCGCGTCCTTGAGACGGAAGAAACTGTAGACTTCCTGGCTTCCGACGCCGATCAGTCGGTCACCCGATCGGATTCCCGCCGCCTCTGCCGGCGAGCCCGGAACCACCTTATCGACAAAAAGCTCCGAGGAATGCAGGCCCAGCGCGGCAAGCGACCGGCTCTCCTCGGTCTTGGTTAGAATCACCGACGTCTCTTCTCCCGAGACGCGCTTGATCTTGAGCCCGAAAGCGGTGGAAGGCGGCAGCGGACCCGTAAGCTCCTCTAACTCCTCCCAGCTCTCGATCGGGGTCCCGTTGACCTCGAGAATCTGATCGCCCGTCTTGATTCCTGCCAGACCGGCTATCGACTTCGGATTGGAGACTCCGACCAGCGTCGAACGGGCGGCGGGCATCAGGCCGTCGATCTCACCCACGTGCGTGCTTTCGCCGTACATGCTGAAACCGCTCTGGGCGATCGGCGTCGCGGTGATCTCCGTGGGGTACCCCGAGCTCGACGTACGCCGCACGACCTGAAACGCCAGCGGCTTGCCGGGGTTCTCGTTGATGGCGACGGCAACCTCTTCATAGCGCTTTACCGGCGCGCCGTTGACCGAAACGATCCGGTCGCCACTGAGGAAGCCCACTCTTTCCGCGGCGGAATCCTGTACGACACGCCCGACAACACTCGCCACCTGCGGCTCGCCCACGACGAGCACCACCATGAAGACGAGGATGGCGAAAAGGAAGTTGAACAGAGGTCCGCCAAAAAAGATGAAGAACCGTTTCCACGCCGCCTGTTTGTGAAGCGCGCGCCGCTGGTCCTCCTCGCTGAGCTGAGCCTCACGGTCCTCTCCCAGGAGCTTCACGTAGCCCCCCAGCGGGATGGCCGAGAAGCGCCACTCCGTCTCCCCGATCTGCCGCGACCAGAGCTTAGGCCCGAAGCCGACCGAAAAAGCCTCGGCTTTCACGCCGAAGAGGCGGGCGAAAATGAAATGCCCCAGCTCGTGTACCACCACGAGCGGGCCCAAAATAATCAGGAATCCGAGCACTGAGAGCATCCGTTACCTCCGTGGCCGCGGCTCAACCAAAAATCCTCGTGCAAGCATACATGACCGGTAGGCTGAAAACCACGCCATCAAACCGATCCAAGAAACCACCATGACCCGGAAGAATGCTTCCGGAATCCTTCGTGCCCGACGTCCGCTTCAAAAAACTCTCGCAAAGGTCGCCCACCTGGGCAACCGCGCCGACCAGGAGCGGCACAAAAAGCACCCCCGACCACGGCAGCCCCCGGAAGAAGAGCAGCTTGTAAAGGAGCGCTACCGCGATCCCGCCGCCAAGCCCCCCGAATGCACCCTCGACCGACTTCTTGGGGCTGATCACCGGATACAAGGGGCGCCGCCCGTATTTCACGCCGACGAAGTAGGCCAGCGTGTCGCCCGCCCACACGATCAGGAAGAAAAGCAGCGTCCAGTGCGTCCCATTCACCGACTCATGGATCCGCGGAAGAAAGAGCGGAAGAAAGATCAGGTAAACCAAGCCGAAAACCGAAAACTCGAGCTCCCGGAAGTGCTGCTGGAACTCCTCACCCGCCTTGCCCCGGGCCGTGAAAAGGAAATAGGCGAAAAGGACCAGGAAGCAAAGGATGAGCAGCTCGAACTCGAACCGGGCGGCAAACGCGTTCACCACGGACACAAGCCAGGTCATGATGAGAAGAAGGTAACGTTTCTCGACCTGATCCTGGGATTTCAGGGACATCCGGGCGAACTCATGGACCATGCCGAGGGAAAGCACCGCCGTCAGCAGACTCATGCCGATCCAGCCCCCGAAGAGAATCAGCAGGATCAGCGCCGCCGCGCCGACACCGCCGGTCACGACTCGTTGGCGGAGTTCAGGTTTGGCCTTGAGTTTCTCGATTATCGTCATAGTTTTGCGAATTTTTCCGGCGGCGCGAGGGACTTCGGGCCGACACCGCCAAAACGCCGTTCGCGGCGGGAGTAGTCTTCGAGGGCTTCCCGAAGATGCTTGGGCTCGAAGTCCGGCCAGCAGAGCTCCGTAAAGAAGAACTCGGCGTAGGCGGCCTGCCAGAGCAGGAAATTGCTGACGCGACGCTCGCCGCTCGTGCGGATCACGAGATCGACCTCCGCCAGGTCGCCCAGCTCCGAGGTCCACAGGTATTCGCGCAGGAGCTCCTCATTCATGTCCTCGGGCCGGCGTCGTCCTGCCACGCAGTCATCCGCGAAGAGTCGCGCGGCGCGCGAAAGCTCCCGCCGGGAACCGTAAGAGAGGGCGAAATTCAGCTGCAGTCCGGTGTTGCCGCTCAGGCGCCGCACCGAGCTCTCGATGACCGCCCGCACCTCGGGATCCAGGCGATCGATCTCGCCGATCACGCGGAAACGGACGTTTTCCCGATGAAGCTCCTCCGTCTCACGGATCAGGTACTTCTTGAGAAGCCGCCAGAGCACCTTCAGCTCGGGCGCGGGACGACTCCAGTTCTCCGTGGAGAAGGCGTACATCGTCAACGCCCGGATGCCGAGGCGATTCGCTTCGCGAACCACAGCCTTCACCCGCGAGGTGCCGCGGACGTGGCCGAAAATGCGGGAATGGCCCCGGCGCTGCGCCCAGCGGCCATTCCCGTCCATGATGATCGCGATATGCTTGGGTAGTCTTGCGGCCACGTTCCTGCTCTAGATCGTCATGATTTCTTTTTCTTTGCCGGCAATGATCTTGTCGATCTCAGCGACCTTCTCGTCGGTCTTCTTCTGGATCAGATCCATCGCCTTCTTCGCCTCGTCCTCGGAGACCGTCTTGGCCTTCTCCTGCTTCTTGATCTCCTCGTTGCCGTCACGGCGGTGATTGCGGCAAGCCACCTTCGTCTCCTCACCCATCTTCTTGACGAGCTTGACGAGCTCCTTGCGCCGCTCTTCGGTCATCGGCGGCAACGGAATACGGATCACCTTGCCATCGCTCTGGGGCGTCAGGCCGATGTTCGCGGCGAGGATCGCCTTCTCGATCGCGCCGGCCATGCCGGCTTCCCACGGTACGATCTGGATCGTCCGGGCGTCGGGAGTCGTCACGTTCGCCACCTGGTTCACGGGGACGTTTGACCCGTAGTAATCGACATGAACCGTATCCACGAGGGCCGTCGAAGCCCGGCCCGTCCGCAGCTTCGCGAGCTCGCCCTTCAGCGACTGAATGCTCTTGTCCATGTTCTGCGCCATTGATTCTTGAACCGCTTTAGACATCGTTCCTCCGTATTATCCGTTCAATGCACCAGGGTCCCGACCCCTTCGCCGCCGACCACGCGCCGGAGCGCGCCCTTCTGGTTCAGGTCAAAGACGATGATCGGAAGCTGGTTATCCATACAAAGCGAAATCGCGGTGGAGTCCATCACCTGCAGGCCCCGCTGGAGCACTTCCAGGTAGGTGATCTCCTCGAACCGCTTGGCCTGGGGGTTCTTCACCGGGTCGGCGTCGTAGACGCCGTCGACCTTCGTCGCCTTGAGCACGACTTCGGAACCGACCTCCATCGCGCGGAGGGCGGCGGTCGTATCGGTGGTGAAATAGGGGTTGCCGGTGCCCGCGCCAAAGATGACCACTCGGCCCTTTTCGAGGTGGCGAATGGCGCGCCGGCGGATGTAGGGCTCGGCCAGCTCCTGCATCTCGATCGCGGACTGGACCCGCGTATGCACGTTGAGATGCTCAAGAGCATCCTGAAGCGCGAGGCAGTTCAGCATCGTCGCGAGCATCCCCATGTAGTCGGCGGAAGCCCGGTCCATGCCTTTCGTCGCGCCCTTGATGCCGCGGAAGATGTTCCCGCCGCCGAGAACTACCGCGATCTGGACACCCGAGGCCTGGATCTCCTTGATCTCCGAAGCCAGGATCTTCAGCACATCCGTGTCGATGCCGTAACCCGCCTGGCCGGCGAGGGCCTCTCCCGACAACTTGAGGAGAATGCGTTTGTACGGCTCACTTCGTTTCTTCACCGAGAGATCCGCCATGCTTTGCTCCTAGTTCGGGGCTCGCTCCCTCGAGCAAATCAGCCCCGGGCGGGGCCCTCTTTCGAAGGGCCCCGCCTCCGGGTCGTTTACTGCGTGGTTTCTTCCGAGGTTTCCTTCATGCCTTCGCCAAGAGCGAAGCGAGCGAACCGGCGGATCATGATGTTCTCACCCAGCGCGGCGATCGTCTCCTTGAGGAGCTGCTCGATCGTCTTGTTGGGATCCTTCACGAAGGCCTGATTGAGAAGGCAGGTGTCTTCGTAGAACTTCTTGATCTTGCCTTCCGCGATCTTCTCGAGGACCGCGGCGGGCTTTCCGGACGCGGCCATCTGCGCCACCGCGATCTCTTTTTCCTTGGCGATGACGGAAGCGGGAACTTCCTCGGACCGAACCCAGTTCGGATTCGCCGCGGCGATGTGCATCGAGACGTCCTTGACGAACTGGCGGAACTGGTCCGTGCGGGCCACGAAGTCGGTCTCGCAGTTCACTTCCACCATGACACCCACCTTGCCTTCGCCATGGATGTAGGAGCTGACCGCCCCTTCCTTGGTGGCGCGGCCGGCCTTCTTCGCGGCCGAGGCGATCCCCTTCTTGCGAAGGTACTCGACGGCCTTCTCGAAGTCGCCCGCGGTTTCGGCGAGGGCCTTCTTGCAGTCCATCATGCCTGCGCCGGTTTTTTCCCGGAGTTCTTTGACCTGAGTTGCTGAGATTTCCATGTTTCTGCTCTCCGTTTTCTTTGAAGAGGCGCTCAGGCCTTCGGGGCTTCTTCGGTCTTCGGCGCTTCCTCGGTCGTCGAGGACTCGGCGTCCTGCTCCTGGGCTTCGATGTCGGCTTCGTCGATTCCCTGCAGGTCGATGTCGCCTTCGAAGCGCGAGACCTTCTTCTCGGTCACGGTGTCTTCCTTGGCGGCGGCGTCAGCCACTTCCTGCGCGCGCAGCTTCTCCTGGAACACCTTGCCGCCTTCGAGGCAGCTGTCGGCGATCAGGCGGGCGAAAAGACGGATCGAGCGGATCGCATCATCGTTGCCCGGAATGACGTGAGTGATGTTCGAGGGATCGCAGTTGGTGTCCACGACGGCGACGGTCGGAATGCCAAGCTTCTTGGCTTCCTTGATCGCGATATGCTCCTTCTCGGTGTCGATCACGAAGATCGCGCCCGGGAGCTTCTTCATGTCCTGAATGCCGCCGAGGGACTTCTGGAGCTTATCAAGCTCGCGCTCATAACGGGACTGCTCTTTCTTCGGAACGTCGTTCCAATCGGCCGATCCCTTGAGGGCTTCGATCTTCTTGAGGCGGTCGATCGAGGCTTTCACGGTCTGGTAGTTGGTCAGCATGCCGCCGAGCCAGCGGTTATTGACATAGTACATGCCTGAACGCTTCGCTTCTTCCTCGATCACCTCTTTAGCCTGCTTCTTGGTGCCGACGAACAGCACCTTCTTGCCCTCAGCGGCAACCTTGGTGACGAAATCGCAGGCAGCGCGGGTCTGCTCGACCGTCTTCTGCAAGTCAACGATGTAAATGCCGTTGCGAGCGCCGAAAACGTACGGCTTCATCTTGGGATTCCAACGGCGGGTCTGGTGACCGAAATGAACTCCCGACTCCAGAAGTTCACGCATAGTGATCTGAGGCATTGAAAGGACTCCTAATAAACAAGGCGGAATGCGAAACCTGCAAGAATGCGCAAAGCCGCGGTTATGGAACTCTGTCGAAAAGTCTGATCCGGGACCATCCCGGAAGACTGAGTTCCCCTCCACCTCACCGAACCGGACTGAAACGAACGTTTCCTCCCGGCACCACGTGTTATGTCGTAGGTAACCCACCTTTCGCCAAAGCTTGGGGTGGATCGCCAACGCAAGCGAGGTGTGCGTTGTACCGAGTTACTTACCTAGTAAACTTCTGATTCACAAGGCAAAAGTCGCCTCCCCGCCTCTACGAAGAGCCTAAACGCGCGGCATCAAAGAATTTTTTCGTCTAACGCGAAAAGCGGTGTAAAAATAAAGGAGTAGCTAAGCCGCCTGCATCGCAGTGATGAAAGGGAGTTATGAAGAAGAGCCTACTGATTGTTTTCGGCATCCTCGCCGTCCTTTTGGTTGTCCTCTCCTGGGGGGTTTCCACCAACAACACCCTCGTCCAGATGGACGAGAACACCAAGGAGAAGTGGTCCCAGGTCGAAAACGTCTACCAGCGACGAGCCGATCTCATTCCCAACCTGGTCAGTACCGTCAAAGGCTACGCCAAGCATGAGGCCAGCGTCCTCGAGCAGGTGACCAAGGCGCGCGCGCAGGTCGGCCAGCTTCGCGTGACCGGGCCGGGCGAGCTTCAAAAGTTCGACGAAGCCCAAGGCCAGCTCACACAGGCGCTCTCGCGCCTGCTCGTCGTTGCCGAGCGCTATCCCGAGCTCAAGGCGGATCGAAGCTTCCTCGAACTCCAGTCTCAGCTCGAAGGCACCGAAAACCGCATCTCCATCGAACGACGACGGTTCAACGAGGCGGCGCGCGAGTACAACAGCTATGTCCGGCGGTTCCCGCAAGCGCTGATCGCGAGCCTGCGCAACTTCCGCGAAAAGCCGTACTTCGCCGCGGACGCCGGCGCCCAAAACGCGCCAAAGGTGGAGTTCTAGTGAGCTTCTCCCGTCGCGCGCTCCATCGCTGCGCCTTGCTTTTCGCGCTGGTGGCCGGTGCGGTGAGCGCCTCGCCCGGTCACGGGAGGGAGATCCCGCCGCCGCCACGCTACTACGTCCTCGATGAGCCCGGGGTTCTTTCGCCCGGGATCCGCGAAGGGCTGCAGTCCCTTCTCGTCGAGCATGATCACGCGACCGGCGAGCAGGTCCTCGTCGCGGTCTTCCACGAACTGGGGAGCGAAGACCTGGTCGACTGGACCAACCGCGTCTTCTCCAGCTGGCGCATCGGCCAGCGCGGCAAGGATAACGGTGTCCTGCTGGCTCTCTACTGGAAGGACCGCCTCGCGCGCATCGAGGTCGGCTACGGCCTTGAGCCTCTCCTGACGGATGCCAAGTCGAAGACCGTTCTTTCCGATTTCCTCATTCCCGAGCTGAAAGCGGGAAATCCCGACCGGGCGCTCTCGCTCGCCGCCCTGGAAATCCTCCGGGTGATCGAAAGCCCTCTCATTGCGAGCGGTCAGGCGCAGCAGACGCTTCGCTCCGGTGGCTTTCGGGGACAATGGAAGGCACAGGAGCCCCGGCCCGAGGGCTCGCCGGTACCGTGGCTCATCATCGGGATCATTGTTCTCATCGTGATCGTGAGGACGCTGACGGCGTCCGAGGCGCATTTCACGGGTAGCGGCTGGTATCGCCCGCGACCGACCGTATGGCGCAGAGGCGGCTGGGGCACGAGTACCTGGGGCGGCAGTCCGTGGCCACGAGGAGGTGGCGGTTGGGGAGGCGGAGGCGGCTTCCGTGGCGGAGGCGGCTCTTCAGGCGGAGGTGGCGCAAGTGGCAATTGGTAAGAAAGCGCAAACGCGAAAATTTTCTCCCATCATCGAGGCGATCGCACGCGCCGAGACCGGCACCACCGGCGAAATTCGCGTGCACCTGACGCGGAGCTGGATCGAAAAGGACGCCTTCGCCCACGCCTGGTCCATCTTCAACCGGTTCGCCATGTTCCGAACCGCGCAGCGGAACGCCGTTCTTCTCTACGTCAACCTCCGGAAGCACAAGTTCGCGATCGTCGGCGACGAAGGCATCCACAAAGCGGTGGGCCAGCGCTACTGGGAGCGCGTCGCCCGCAACCTTTCACGCAACATGGGCTCCACCCACTACGAAAACGCGATCGCCCTCGCGGTCAGGGAGATCGGGGAAGTCCTGCATCAGCACTTCCCGACCGAAGTCGGCGGCACCAACCACAACGAGCTCTCCGACGAGGTCAGCGAGGACTGAGGGGACTCAGGCCGATTTGCCGAGGGCCGACTCTTCCGTTCCCGCCAGCGGCAGGCCGAAAAGCGAATCCGAAAGGTTCAGGGCCCGCAGGATCTTCGCCCGATCCTTGGGATAAGTCAGCACCTTGAAGCCCTCTGGCACGTCCGGCTTGCTCTGATAGATGCCATGCGCCTCCTGCAAGGTTTTGAGCTCATTGCGAAGGAACTCGAAAATCAGCGAATGGGCGCCCTCGGTTTTCCACGTTTTGGAGAGGACGATCGCAAAGACCAGCTCCGAGGGGCGCGCCACGAGATCCGTCTGCCGTATCCGGCCCTTGATCGTGCCGTACAGACTCACGTAGAAGTTGACGATGCGGGTGGGATGGTTTTGCAGGATCTGCTGCAGGTAAGTCGAGCAATCCATCAGGACCACGCTGAAACCCTCGCGCGTGGCTTCGTAAAGCTGGATCTGCTCCCTCACGAAGGCGCGGAGCGGCCCGCGATCCGCCAAGGCTTCGAGCTCATCACTCAGGAAATGGTAACTCAATCGCGCCGACTGCTGGGAGAGCAGCTGCTCAGTGAACTTCAAGACGCGGACGAAGACGGCCAGTGCTGGCATTGCCAGAAGAAAAGCGCTCCAGCCCCACTCGACGGCCCCCCGCCACATGCACCAGGCGGACAGGCAGAAATAGCCCTGCACCAGATAGAGCGTCCCGGCCGTCTTGGGAACTGAGAGCCCGAGATTCTGCAGGCGATGATGGAGATGTCCGCGGTCCGGAGCGAAGAGCGACCGGGACTGCCGGGCCCTTCGATACATGGCGAGAAACGTATCCAGAATTGGAACCAGGAACAGAAAGACCATGACCGCGGCGGCAACGGGCAGCGCCCCTGCGAGGCGGACCTTCAACGAAAGCGCGGCCAAGGTGAACCCCAGGAGCAAGCTGCCGCTGTCTCCCAGGAAGATGCGGGCCGGGTTGAAATTATGAGCTGCGAAGCCTATGGCCGCGCCGGCCAAGATCATTGCCAGCAAGCTCCCAAAGCCGGGTGGCAGGACCGCCACCAGCGCGAGCGCCGAGATCGCCGCGATTCCTGCGCAGAGACCATCAAGGCCGTCGATGAGATTGAAAGCATTGGTGAGACCTACGATCCAGACCAACGTCAACGGATAGCCCACCCACGGGGAAACGCCGTACTCAAGGAAAATCACCCGTAGGTTGGGCTCCATCGCCATGATCAGGATCGCGGCCAGCGATTCCCCAACGAGCTTGTGACGGGCACGAAGCTCAAGCCAATCGTCGGCGACTCCGGTGCCCAGCACCAGGCCCATGGCGATCAGAAACGAGGCGACCTCACGTCCCGTGACGCCCGGAACCGCGGCGAGCCAAGCGCTGGTGGCGATCAGCGAGACCGCGAAAAAGATGGCGACGCCCCCCAGCAGCGGAATCGGCTTGTCATGCCTTCTCCGGAGTCCCGGCTGCGCGAAAATGGAAAAGCGCATCGCCAAAGCGCGAGCCAGGAAGGTCAACGCCCAGGCCGACAATGCGGCGGAAAAAAGCGAAAGAAGAAGCAGGCTCATCCACAGAACTTATCGGTCCGCGCCGCCAGTTCTCCAAGCGTTTCACTGGTGAAAAACGGGTGACCCGAAGCAATCCCCGACCCGGGCGCACCGTCGAATTCTTGGCGCAAGCCTCAATAACACTCAGGATTGGTCACGATGGGATCCGTGCCTTGGGCGAGGTTCTTCTCTCCGAAGATCCCCGTGATCAGGGGATAGGTTCCCCCTGTCCCCTTGCGGCGATCCCAGGTGCTGAGCGTGAAGTAGCCATTATCCGACGTCATCGTGGCCGGAACGTAACGAACCCCGTTCACATGCGCTTTCCCGCCCCAGGTCCGGGTCAGCCCGAGATGCAGTACGATCGTCGCCCGGCGGGGCTGGGGCTGCTGGCCGCTTACGAAATTCCCAAGAGAATAGATGATGAAGCCCTCGCGTCCATCGGCGGTGACATGTTTTTGCCAAGGCTGCAGGACATGCGGATGCGAACCGATCACGGCGGTTGCGCCCGCTTCGATGAGTGCCTGAGCGAGCATGACCTCCTGGGTTTCAGGCGTGTGCTGATACTCCACGCCCCAGTGCGGAGTGACGATCACGGCATCAATCGCGCGATCTTCCGAAAGAGTGCGGACCAGCGCGAGGAGCTCGCTCTTATGACGATAGCAATCGAGGACCTGGGCATCCCGATCCGGAATCCCGTTCGTCGCATAGGTGCAGGCCAGCCAGGCGACAGCGAACCCATTGGCGCGGGTCACCACGTGCCAGGAGGCCTCCTCGCCGCGCTTGCGAGTCCCCGTAAAGGGCAGGCCCGCGCTCCTGAGGTTATCGATGGTACGATCCACTCCCAGGCTCTTGCGATCCAGTGAATGGTTGTTCGCCGTCGAGACCACGTCAATCCCCGATGCGAGCAGATCCGTGATGAGAAAGGGATGATAATTGAACTGCGGATAACTCGTGTAAACGCGATCATCGAAGACACGGCCGGGATCGGTAACCGCCCTGCCAGCACTGTCCACGCCATGGGCTGCCGGACCTTCGAAGTTGGCGTAGGCCAGATCCGCGCCCTCGAGCAGCGGCCGCGCCTCAAGCCAAAGGCTCTCGTGCCCATGGGTTTCTCGCAAAGCCTGTCGATGCAGCGGTCCGTGAAGAAGGACATCGCCCACCGCCGCGATGGTGAGCTTTGCTCCCGCTTCGCAGGCCCTGCTGAAACTCAGACCCTGAGCGGACTCTTTCAAGATGCGGGAACCCGCCCTTGGCGCGCCCCACGCCGAGGTGCTGAGCACCAACAAGCCAAGCAGGGGAAGCCGTATCCAACCAAAAGAATTTGCCATAGCGAGCGCACAGATATCGTTGTTGACAGATTTAGTCAACAAAAGTGTGGCGGCACTCTTGCAACGCATGCCCTTGAAACTCAAGGAGGTTTTATGGCCGAATCCGATAAAATGTGGGCGCTCGTCTTTAACGGTCCTGGGCAGCGGAGCTGGGAACAAAGACCCAAGCCCCGCGTTCAAGCCCCTACGGATGCGGTCGTCAAGATCACGAAAACCACCATCTGCGGAACCGACCTGCATATCTTGAAGGGAGACGTTCCTGCGGTGCAGAAAGGCCGGATTCTCGGCCACGAGGGCGTGGGAGTCATCGACTCGGTCGGCGAAGCCGTCGGCAAATTCAAAAAGGGCGACCGTGTCCTGATCTCCTGCATCACCTCAGACGGCCGCTGCGGATACTGTCGAAGGGCAATGTACTCGCACTGTGAGGGCGGCGGCTGGGTTCTGGGCCACCTGATCGACGGCACCCAGGCCGAATATGTCCGCATTCCTTTCGCCGATACGAGTCTCTACGCGATTCCGAAGGGAGCCGACGAAGAGGCACTCGTCATGCTGAGTGACATCCTGCCCACCGGCTACGAATGCGGCGTCCTTAACGGCGAGATCCAACCCGGCGACAGCGTCGCCATCGTCGGCGCCGGCCCCATCGGGCTTGCGACGTTACTGACCGCCCAGTTCTTTTCGCCCTCCGAGCTCATCGTGGTGGACCTCGATGACCACCGGCTCGAGGTCGCGGCCAAATTTGGAGCCACCCAGCGGATCAATAGCGGCAAGGAAGACGCAGTCGCGAAGATCCTCGCGCTGACGGGCAATCGTGGCGTCGATGTCGCCATCGAGGCGGTCGGGGTTCCGCAGACCTTCGATCTTTGCCAGCGGATGATCTCGCCCGGCGGAAGGATTGCAAACATCGGCGTCCACGGCAAAAGCGTCGAGCTGCGACTGCAGGACCTCTGGATCAAGAACATCACGCTGAGAACTCGGCTGGTGGATACCGAAAGCACTCCCCTGCTCCTCAAGACCGTCACCGCCGGCAAGGTGAAACCCGGCATGCTCATCAGCCATCGCTTCAAGATGAATGAGATGATGAAGGCCTACGACACTTTTGGTAACGCCCAGAAAGAGCAGGCCATGAAAGTCATCATCTCGGCGGACTGACCGTACCGCCACTCGCGGCGGCGAAGCCGCTCAGCGTCTCCACGATCGCCGCAAGCGGCTGCGCGTAACGCGAGGTCCACCTCGCCGTTTCGCTCCAATCGCGGGGTAATGCCACTGTGCCATTCCAGCTCGGCGTCTTCAGCTGGGAGTCCCCGATCGACACGGCCCGTGTGCCGACGGGTGGCACCCAGACGAAATCGGGCCTGACCTCGCTGTACCATTCGCCGCCGACGATCTTGCCCTCGGCGTCGAGCTCCAGATCATAGAGCAGGACCCGCGACTCCAGGTCGTCCTCGCTCTGCTGGTCCCACCTCGATGAGCTCGGATGGGTCTCGTTAACGTAGACTATCACCATCTCCACGCCGATCACCTGCGTGGCGCGCGGCGAACGGAAGATGGAAAAGTAATCTTCCGGAAAATCACGGATCGCCACCTTCCCGGCCGGGAGGCTCTGCACAACGCTCCAATACTTCGGATTGAAGTAGCGATACGTGTACCCGACCAGGGGCTGGTTGAAGATCCTTTCGTCCGATTTGATATCCGCGACCAAGCTCCGACGCGAAACGCCGATCTGATTGACCAACGCCAGATGCCAGGTTGCGGGATTCGAGTCGAGACATTCGCTCCCAAGCGGGCGGCCAAACTCATCGGTCCGGGGCACTGCCTCGCGGCATATCCCTCCTGCCCAACGCCTCGGGACAAGAGCCTGATCCCAAAGCAGCGTGGCCAGTCCCTTGATATCGGAAGGAAGGAACTCAACCCACGTCATCCCGTCAGCCGCAAGGACCGTGACGGCGCGCTCCGGTCGCGGAACCATGAGAGAGGCGGAGGACCAGCCGTAACAGATTCCCATCCACTCCTCGGGAGAAAAACCCAACGCTTCCCGCTCCCGCGCCCATTTTTCGCCCCAGTCCAGGACCGTTCTCGTGAGCGTGAAATCGGGATCACCGACGAGAAGATCGTATTTCTCCGCCGGCGAAAAGACGGCGGGATGCATCTTTCCCATCGTTTCCCGAAGATACCGATGGTTGGTCCGGTAATCTTTAGAATCCGGAAACCCGGGATCCAGATAGCGTCTGGCCAGAATGCCCTTATAGTGAGGCCAGTAGCTGCCGCTCCAGGGATTCGCGGGCAGGTACGCTTTTTCGAGCCCCTCCTGCCGCATAGCCTCCAGCGTCTCGTAGCGCAGAGTGTCCACCACGTCCTGCGCGCGGTCCGTGGATTCAGGCGCTGAAGCCAGGGACACCCCTGAGCAAACTGCCAAGACGAAAGCCCACAGCATGGCGCGAGATCGATATGCAAAGCGCGTTCTAACAGACGGCCAGGACCTCAAGTCACGGACCGTTCGGTCCGAAGAGTCGAAGACATTTGAATCCAACCTTCTACCAGGAATCGTATGCAAAAGTTTCACTCCCTTCCCCTTCGCTCCAGACTCCTCATCTCCATCATCCCTGTCCTCGTCGTCACCATCGGGATTTTGGCTTACGTCTGCTATTACTCGGCAGCCAACGCGATCTTGAATCTGCAGCAGGGCAATCTCAAGATGATGGTCGAAAAGACCATCACCGCCCTGGATACCTGGACGCAAGACCGCGAACGCGACGCTCAAACCCTGGCTGTCCGCAATGTCTTGATCACCGCGACTCAGGGAACGAAGGTTGCGGAGGCGGAAGCGGCTCTGCGCGAGCTCCACAAGCTATCACCGGTCTACGAGAACGTCTTTCTCGCGGATCGCAACGGCCGACTTTTTGTCGATGCCATCGGGGGCAAGTCGGTAGGGATCGAGCTGAGCCAGCTGCCCCCTTTCCGCGAAAACTTCGAGCAAGCCAAGAAGGGAAAGGTGTGGGTCGGCGAACCCCAGAAATCCCCGGCGACGGGCAGACCCGTCTCACTCGTGACCGCTCCCATTCTCGTCGACGGCAAACTGATCGGGATTGTGGGCACCCCCATCGAGTTGAACGCCTTTTCTGATGCCTTTATCAGTCAGTTCAGGATCGGCAGAGAGGGCCACCTTTTCATACTGGATTCGACCGGACTCTCCATCGGGCACCCTCGCAAGGAAACCATCCTAAAGACCAACTTCGCCCAGACCGACTGGGGCGGCGTCTTTCTCCAGAAGAAGGAAGGCCCTTTGCGCTACGTCCTCGACGGGCTCGACAAGACCGGATATTTCGGCCACTCCAAGAAAAAGGGCTGGATCGTCGGAAGCACCATGCCGACGCAAGAGCTTTATGAGTCCGTCAAGAAGATCCAGTACATCTCTCTGGGACTTGGGCTCCTTGCCATCCTCGTAATCACCGCGCTCATCACGGGGCTGACCCAAAGGATCTTCTCCGTCGTCGACCGTGTCGCCACGACGCTGGCGAACGGCGCCGATGAGGTGACCGCGGCCTCCCGCGAGGTTTTCACCTCGGGCGAAGCCCTGGCCGCGAGCGTTGCCGAGCAAGCCGCCGCCGTCCAGGAAACCTCTGCCGCCGTCGAGGAGATCACCGCGACGGTCCAACGCAACGCTGATAACGCCTCCAAGGCTCAGGGACTTTCGGCTTCGAGTTCGGACGCCGCCAAGGTTGGACTCAAGGCGGTGCAGGACACCATTGCCGCCATCGGCGAAATCAGCAGGAGCACCGAACAGCTCACCGCGGAAATCGACCGGAACAATAACGAGATCAACGGCATCGTCCACGTCATCACTGGGATCGCGGATAAAACCAAGGTCATCAACGATATCGTGTTCCAGACGAAGCTGCTCTCCTTCAATGCCTCTGTTGAGGCCGCCCGCGCGGGCGAGAGCGGCAAAGGTTTCGCCGTCGTCGCCCAGGAAGTGGGGAGCCTCGCGCAGATGAGCGGCAATGCCGCCAAGGAGATCGGCGACATGCTTGCCGAGAGCGTCCGTAAAGTCCAAGGGGTGGCGACGAGCACCAAGGCGAACATCGAACGAATGGTCCACCAGGGCAAGAGCAAGGTCGACCAGGGTGTGAAGGTCGCGCAGCTCTGCGGGACCACCCTCGATCGCGTCGTCGCGAACGTCAACGAGGTCGATCTCCTGATCCAGGAAGTCGCCAATGCTTCGGCTGAGCAGTCCCGGGGTATCAGTGAGATCGGTCGCGCGATCGCCGAGCTCGAACGCGTGAACCAGCACAACTCGGTGGCGGCGCGCACCACCTCGACCGCGTCCCTCCAGCTCACCAAGCAGGCGGAGGTCCAACGAACCACGGCGGAAGACCTTTTGAATCTGATGAACGGCGAGAAGGAAAAGAAAGCCACGACGCTCGACTTCGACGGCGCGCTCAGCGCTCATACCGACTGGAAGATCAAACTCGTGAAGTACCTCGCCAATCCTGACCGCTCTATCGACCCGAACACGGTGGGACGGGACGATCAATGCGCGCTCGGAAAGTGGCTCTACAGCGACGGACGTGCCTACGAGAGCCTCTCGGAATACACGAAGCTGCAGGAAAACCACGCCAAGTTCCATGCGTCCGTCTCGGAGATCATCGTCGCCGCGGACTCCGGCGACGGACAGAAGGCGCAGCTGCTCATGAACCCGAACAGCTCATTCTTTCAGTGTTCCCACACCACCGTCGAGTTGATTCGGGAAATGAAGCGAAAAGTCGCAGATTGAACGCCACGGTCACGTAGCAGTCAGGAGCAAGGTTCCTGGACTGAATGGTGGGAGCTGTGCCGGTACAAACGAACTTGTACCGCCTACGGTACGGCTGCTTTTCGCCGAAAGATGGACCAGGAAGCGGATCGAACTCTTGGAGCTGGTAACCCTGAGAGAGGCGGGCTTGACCCGGCGGGAGATTGCCGAGCGCATGGGCGTGCCGAAGACCAGCTTGTTGTATGGCCTTCAGCGGAAAGGATAAAAGCTCATGCTCCCGATCAAAGAACTCGTGACGATTGCGACAGCCGTGGTCCTGGGAATGGCCGCCCTGCATCCGACCGATTACAAGATGCGGCTCTGGAAACTCCAGTACTCGATGCTCAAGGAGGTTCGAGGGATACGCGGCCTTGGGGCACCCTGCCGATCATTCCGTTCAAGCCGCCGCGGCTGCCCGCCAGGAAAGGCGGGGCCGGGACTGGGCGGTAGAGCGAAGACTTTCTGGACGGAATTTCGACGGAAAAAGCGAAGCCCGATCCAGGCGCGTTCCTGGTCGGGATTCTTAACTTCCTGCAACCAAGCTCTTAGGGTGCGGGGCTTCAAACGAAATCGTGCTCACTGTTTGCGAGGCGCTACTCACAACGAATGAAATCCCAGTCTGAGGATCAAAATAAATCAAATCATCAGAATAATAATCCCGGGTCACTTGACCCGCTCGCCTCGGAGTTACCTTCTCAAACTTGAAATAGGCGACTGCCGAGTCCTTCTTGAAAAGTGGGTCACCTTCCCGTACTGACCAAGTAGCCGACTCAAGAATACCGGAAGCCCGGTCCACTAAAAGACCAACTCGCTCAACCTGCTCGCCATTGACTTGATCGTCATAAATCCAAGCCTCTTTGCTCGAGAGCGATCCCTTGAGTCGAATTACCCGAGTCGGACTTCCGAAAAGGTTCAGAGCGACTTGAGACCTTGCTCTCCCAAACTCAATTTGCTGAACCAAAGGAAAGTTCAGGGCCGCAGTCCGTGGGGCTGGACTTTGGCTCGGCGTCGAACAAGCGGCGCTCAGAACTGCAGCTAAGGCCAGAAGCGCGGAAGACCTCATTTTTGATCACCTCTCCCTAGCTTAAAATTATCACCAAACTTCGCCTTGATCCAATCATAGACTTTTGGCGTCTTCCTGTGAAGGACCTGCGGCTCGAATAGGAAATACTCAACGTTATTGCTGAAGTCCTCGGTCATGGTCTCGGGTCCGTCCTCTGCAACAAAAGCTTCGGGATCGCGATTTGGAACAAACACATAGCCCCCAGGTAGGCTTGGATTCCGCACCAGCAGCCACTCTGCGGCCACTCTATATGAGTTCTTCGCAGCGTTGGGAAGTTGACGGTAGGCCTCATGAGCGAATTCATGTGCAAGGACCCTGGCTAAATTCTCCTTTGGATCGAATGCCGGGTCATAAACCGCTATTTCACCCGGCCTCCCTGCTGCTGGGTTCTTCGCGTACGTCGAAGATTTCTCGAGCCGGAAAAGAGCCTCAACGGCATCTACGAGTAGCGCAGGAGGCAACTCTGATAGAGCTTCCAGAATCCTCCCTGTTTCCTCTGGAGACCAGCGTTTCGGCCTCTCCTTTCGTGATAACCAGTGTTCAGAGGGCCTCTCTTTCAACCTTTCCACTTACCATATGCAGGCGGATCGCTTTTGCAGTGCCCCTGCACGTTAGCTGCTGCGACTACCGTACCATCGGCCCGCGTGTACTGACGTCTGCGATGAGGCTTGACCCAATGCTGTCCTTTTGGACAAAGGGGAGTGCCCTCCGCTGCAAATCCCTCGCAGCTTATCAAAAGAAATACAGTGACC
>JAMPXZ010000191.1 GCA_023700925.1 Oligoflexia bacterium
GAAGATGCGGTCCGCTCGCGCGGCCTGAGCGCCCGGAGAGGGCGATCTTCTGCCCTTTGCGCACCTTCTGGCCCTTGCGGACGAGCAGGCCCGAGTTATGCGCGTACACCGTGGTCAAACCGCCCGCGTGCCGGAGGATCACCATCTTGCCGTAGCCGCCGATCCGCTTGTCGGCGTAAAGCACGACGCCGGGCGCGGCAGCGTGGATCGGAGTGCCATCGGGCGCCCGCAGATCGATTCCCTCGTGAAAGCCCCCTTTGCGGCGACCGAAGGGAGAGGTGACCAGCACCTTGTCCAAAGGCCAATGCAGCAGGCTCCGGCCCGCCGCCAGCGGATCGGTATCAAGCAGGCTTGCCGGCTCCTCCGCCACGCGAGCGCTCGCAAGGGCGCGCCCCTTGGGCTGAAGGCGGTCAAAAAGCCCCAGGCGGCCCGAATCGACGGGCTTCACCGTGGAACAGCCGGAAAAGGCCGCACCACCGGCGCACCCTACCAGGAACCAGGCCAGGCGATGAAGAGTTCGGAATCGCCCGATCATCCCTGGGAAGCCCTCCTCGCGCGACTCAAAGGCAGGCAATCATCCTGGGCACCAGCCGAAAGCGACGCCAGACATTGCAGATCCGTCGAATCCAGCTTGAGCGGGGTCAGCGATGCGTAGCCGGCCTCGACCGCGTAGCAATCAGTGCCCTCGTCCTTGCGGAAGCCTTTGTACCGTCCACCAACCCAGTAGTAATCCTTGCCGCGATGATCTTTGCGGCGAAGGATGTTGCCGCTGTAAAAACGGAATCCCTGGCGGGTCAGCTTCACCCCTTTGAGCCTGCGGCTCGGGATATCCGGAACGTTCAGATTCAGAAGGGTGTGCTTCGGAAGCTCCGTGCCGTTCATCGAGCGCAGGAGCTGAGCCGCGCAACGCGCCGCGGTCTCGTAATGCAGCTTGTTCTCGGGAAGAACCCGGTCGAAGTCGACGCAGAGACTCACCGCCAGCGAACGCAGGCCCAGAATGCAGGCTTCGCGCGCCGCCGAAACCGTTCCAGAATAATAAACGTCCTGGCCCATGTTGGCGCCGCGATTGATTCCTGAAACCACGAGATCCGGCATCCCCTTGAGAACCTGGCGGATCCCCAGATAAACGCAGTCCGCGGGCGAACCGCTCACGCCGTAGACGCGGTGGCCCAACGGGATCATCCGCAATGGCTTATGGATCGTGAGCGAATGCCCCGTCGTGCTTTTTTCCTCGAGTGGCGCAACCACCCAGACGTCCCCCAGCTTTTTCAGCTCATGATGAAGAATCGCCAGGCCGTGGGCATGGACACCGTCGTCGTTCGAAAGCAGGATGCGCATATTGAAATTTTACGCTTCAATCGCACCGGAACGCAAACGAACCCACAGTCCCCGCGGCCGCACCGGGGCCGTTGCAAGTCCGCGACCTGGGACGACGCCAAAAAGCTGACGCGCCGAGACTGCAAAATGGGCTTCAGCTCAGCAGTACGTCCCGCTCGCGGGCGATGACCTCGAGCGCGCGGTTTCTGGCCTCGCCCTCGGGCGTATTGACGCTGGTGTAGACGCAGCGAGTCCCGAGCGCTTCCAGCCTTCCCGCCGCCGCGACCACGATCGAATGTCCGAGCAGCACGGACGTCAGCGTGGAAAGCGGCCCCGCGACGATTCCCTCGGCGACCGGAATCGCGGCGTCGCCGACCTTGCCGCCGAAATCCACGACCTCGTCGCACACCTCGAAGAGGCGCTTGCCCGAAGGATGGCGCGATTTGACGGCGGAGCTGTGAACGACACTGGTGAACGCGACCGGCACGAGCCCCTGCTTTTTGGCCTCGATCGCAAGATCGATGATGGCCGCGTTGATTCCCGATTGCGAGGAGAGCCACAGCATCTCCCCTTGCCGGGGTTTGGCTCGCGCCAGGAGCATATTGGCCACGCCTGGAGTCCGCTCGAGGACCCGCACGACCGGCGGTCCCGCCTGCGGCATCAGGTAATCGGCGACGATCGGGATGACGAACGAGGCGCCACCGGCGCGATGGTACAGCTCGAGCGGGAAGATCGCGGAGTGACCACTGCCGAAGACGAGAAGTGATTTGCCGGCGCGGACGTCCTCGACCAGGCGCGAGGCCAGGCGTTCCATCACCGGGGCGTTGCGCTTGACCGCGTCCGAAAGATGCGGGACCGCCACCGCGGCATAAGCGTTCACATCATGCGAAATTTTCTCGGTCATCATGCTCAAGGCCTCCGTTCAGGTTGGGTTCCAGATCTCCGTCGGGTTGTCGAAGCCGCTGCCGGTCAGGTTGAGCTGCAGCAGCGGCTCGAAACGGCGTTGCAAGCCATTCACCGGATCCAGGGTGAAGGGAATCGAAAAGCTGAGTCTCCAGCACTGCGACGGGCTCTGAAAAACCAGGCCGAGCGCGCCGCCGGTGAGCGACTGCGACTTCAGCGAATAGGCGGCGCTCGCCGTGGGCATCACGTAATCCGACAGCGAGAAGTTGATCGTGGTCGAGAGCGTGGAGTTGCCCTTGAGGTCGCGATTGAAGCCGACGCTCATGCTGCGGTCAAAGCGCAGAATCCGCTGATGAAGCGAGCGCTCGAAGACGTACGAAGCCGAGGTATCGAGCTTGTGCCGGGTGACGATCCCGCTGCTCGCCAGCTCCGGCGTGCTCAGGACGTACGGGTAGTACTCGTAATACGTGTCCCAGTAGAACGGATCCGGGTAGTTCAGCCGGAGGTTCGCGACAAAGCGCGAGAGCGGCTTGGGGCGGTCCGGGTGGAGCTGGTACTCGCGGAAGTTGAGCGCCTGCCCGGCGCTGAAGTCCAGGGGGATCGAGTAGCTCGCTCCGCTGTCCGAGAGCTTGCCGCGCCGCTGGATCACCTGCGTGCGCAGGCCGATGGTGAGCGAGTTCCCAAGCGGCACGAAGTACACGCTGCTGGGGTCGCCCGAGTTCTCGCTGGGGCTCGCATCCAGGGGTACGAGATCCTGGTTGTCGAAGTAGTAACCCATCCGCTGCGTCTGGCCGACGAACGGATGCGCCGTGCCCAGCCCCGTCGAGAGGGGATGCAGGAGCGAACGCGGAATGTACGAGTACGTCAGAAGCGGCCGGATCAGATGCTTCACGCGTGGACGATCCGGGTTCTGGGTGTCGAAGACCTTCTCAAGCTGAGCCGACAGATCTGTCTGGAAGAGCAGGTAGCCGCGGAACAGGTTATCCATCTTGCCGCGGAAGTCGTAGTAGTAACCGAAGTACCTGACCGAGGGCGAAACAGAAAACGCATCCCAGGGCCGATAGGTCGTATAAACCGAAGGCACGACCGAAAACCGCGTCGCCTCGCGGATCGGATCGACCCCGGGCACGGGCACGCCCGTCGTGTTCTCGGGATCGAGATCAAAGGGCCCCGCCCGGCGAGTGAAGTTCGCCAGGCCAAGCGTGAGGCCCCCCGCCAGCGAGGAGCCAAAGAAAAGACGGTCATTCGTCGTGATGGCGACGATCGGGAGGGGCTGCACGGTATAGGGATCAAAGCGCCTGACCCCTTCGATCGGGTCGGCAAGGCCGTCCAGGTCCACCAGGTTGCGATACCGGCGAGCGGCGACATAGGCGCTCAGATCCGGCGTGCTGTAATCGAGGCTCAGCGACGAGCCCATGACCATCTCATGCTGCCGGAGGTCCCGCTGCGTGGGATCTCCGGCCGCGACCTGCGTGAGGTAGAAGTTATCGCTCACCTCGCTCAGGTCGAGCTTCGCCTCGATTCCCCAGGGCAGCTCCTGGACCTGCTTGGAGCGCAGGGCCCAGCGGGTGCGGTTCATGCTCGGATTGATGCCGGGATCCAGGAACTCCGAGTCCCGCAGAAAGTAGTAATTGAGCTGGCCGGTGCTCCGAGGCGAAAGGGCATAGCGCCCTTCCCACTGAAAGCGGGCTCCCCGGCCGGTATACTGGCCAGCGCTGAAGGTCATGTCCGTACTGCGGCTCGTGGCCCAGAAAAAAGGCTGCAGCAAGCCTACCCCGCTGTTGCTCGAAAGACTCACCGAGGGCAACAGAAAGCCGGTCTGACGGCGCGTCTTGAGCGGAACCACGAGGTACGGGAACCACATCGCCGGCGTGTCCTTGATCTTCACGGCGACGTTCCTGAGGTAGGCGTAGCCTTCGACCTCCATGTCGACATCCTGAGCCTGGAGCGACCAGCTCTGCGCGCAGTCGCGGCAGGTACTGTACTCCCCCCAGTGCGTCTGAAAGCGCCCCTGCCCGAGCTTGTTGATCCGCTCGCCGCCCAGGGTGAAGTTCTCGCTCGAGACCCGCCCCCCCACGATCGTTCCGGTACGCGTCTCGAGGTTGAAGTGCATCTCCTCGCCGTAGATGACCGAGTCCGAGGCGATATAGACGCAGTTGCCGTAAGCGTCGATCGTGCGCGAGTTGCGGTCGAGAACGACGTGGTCAGCCGAGAGCGTTTCGCCCGGCTGGCGGATCATCGCGTGCCCGAACAGCTCGATGCGATTGGTCTTGCGATCCCAGATCTCACGGTCACCGGACGCGTGAATGGGGCTCTGGGCGTCGATGGGAGGCACGGCGCGCGCCACCGGCGCGAGAGCCACTGCCCCCAGCATCACGACCTGGATCAGAACGCCAAAGCTCTTCAAACACCTTCGGGGAAACGACACGTTTCTCGGCCCAGCCTCCCCATCCACTCCCGGAGCTCCGCGGTGAGGTCCTTGCGTGCGACGATCCGATCAACGAACCCGTGCTTCACGAGAAACTCGCTTCGCTGAAACCCTGGCGGCAGCTGCTGACGAATCGTCTGCTCGATCACCCGAGGACCGGCAAAGCCGATCAGCGCGCCGGGCTCGGCGAGGATCACGTCCCCGAGCATCGCGAAGGACGCCGCCACACCCCCGGTGGTCGGATCCGATAGAACGGAGATGTACGGGATCCCCTCGCTCCGAAGGCGCGAAATCAATGCCGTGGTCTTCGCCATCTGCATGAGCGAGAGAATCCCCTCCTGCATGCGCGCACCGCCCGAGGCGGCTACGACGACGGCGGGCAGCCGCTCCTCGAGCGCATGCTCGAAAAGCCTGGTGACCTTCTCGCCCACGACCACACCCATGCTGCCGCCCATGAACTTGAACTCGAACACGCCCAGGTGGTACGGCAGCCCCCCGAGGCGGGCGCGGCCGGCGACAAACGCGTCACGCAGGCCTGTATTGCCCGCTGCGGCGCGCAAACGTTCTTTGTACGGCTTGGTGTCGTCGAACTCGAGCGGGTCGGACGAAACCAGATCCTCGGCGTACTCGTCGAAGCTTCCCTCATCCGAAAGGAAGGCGATCCGCTCGGCCGCACTGATGCGAAAATGATAGGAACACTCCGGACATACCGAGAGGTTCTCTTTCAACACTTTCGTTTGAATGATCTCGCCGCATTGGGCGCATTTCACCCAGAGACCTTCAGGAACTTTGGAAGTCCTGTTGGACACCTGGGTCTTGATTCGGGGTGTTTTCAGGTCGTCAAACCAAGCCATGTGGGGGGAACTTAACAGGCAATCGCTTGACGATCAATTATTATACGCGCCGCCGCTGCCTGAACCCTTGCCCATTTTCTCGTGTATAAACGCCTCGATAAACGCATCCACGATGAAGGGATCGAACTGGGTGCCCCGGTTCCTGACAATCTCATCGTACGCGACCTTGGGTGCCATCCCCTTGCGATACGGGCGCGTGCTGACCATCGCATCGAAGGTGTCGGCCACGGCTATGATCCGCGCGATCAGCGGGATCTCGTCCTTTTTGAGTCCGAGCGGATAGCCTTTGCCGTCCCAGCGCTCGTGGTGATAACGCATTCCGCCAATGACGTCACGAAGGCCAGAGACCCGGCTCATGATGTCGTAGCCCTGCTCCGGATGCGTCTGCATGAGCTTCCACTCCTGCTCATCGAGCTGCGACTGCTTCTTGAGAATCTTGTCCTCGATCCCGATCTTGCCGACGTCGTGAAGCACGGCGCCCAGGCGGATGCGCTCGAGCTGCTCAGGGCTCAGCGGCAGCCCCCCTGGCCGAAGATGACGGGCGATGCACAGGGAATAGTGAACCACGCGCTTGGTATGACCGCCGGTGTAGCGGTCCTTCTTTTCGATCGCCTCGGCCAAAGCCTCGACGGTTCCGAAGAAGCTGTCCTTGAGTTCGGTATA
>JAMPXZ010000019.1 GCA_023700925.1 Oligoflexia bacterium
CCTGACCGAGCAGCGGAAGAAATTTCCCTTCTTCTTCTTGTGGGCGACCTCGATCGCCGTCACCACCCTCACGACCAAACAGCATTACATCATCGACGTCGTGACCGGCTTCCTGATGTCCGTGATCGTCTACTGGTTCTTTCACACCTTCGTGACGTTGAGGGCGGCGCCCCGGGCGCTCCAGCCGAAGCGATAATAGCTCTCCTCGAAGCTCGGGAACGGAAGGACGGCCAAATCCGCGTCACGCCCCGCCTCGATCGTGCCTTTGCGCGCCTGCAGGCCGAGCGCACGCGCGGCGTTGTAGGTAACCGCGGCCAGGATCTCCGCCCGGGTCATTCCGAGGTAAAGAGCCGCGATCGTCATGATGAGCGGCAGCGAGAGGCAGACGCAGGTACCGGGATTGAAATCCGTCGAAAGCGCGACCCGGACGCCCGCCGAAAGCAGCTTGCGCGCCGGCGCATGCGGCGCCTTGAGGTAAAAGGCCGTGCCGGGCAGGAGTACGGCGACGGTTTCAGACGCGGCCAGCGCGGCCACTCCCTCGTCGGAAACCTTCAACAGGTGATCCGCCGACAAGGCCCCGAGCTCCGCCGCGAGCTTGGCCGAGCCGGTATCGCCGAGTTCGTCCGCGTGCACCTTGACCTGTAGTCCTCGCTTGCGCGCGGCCTGGAGAAGTCGCCGCGCCTCCTCGACCGTGAAGTAACCCTGATCGATGAACACGTCGCACGCCTCGGCCAGCTTGCGCCGCGCGACCTCGGGAAGCATCCGTTCATGCAGATCCTCGAGGTACTCCTCGCGCGAACGATCCTTGGGAAAGGCATGCGCCCCCAGGAAAGTCGAAGACAGCGTCAGCTCGGGAAACCGCTTGCGCAGGCGCGCGACCACGTCGAGCTGCTTGAGCTCCGCTTCGACCGACAGCCCGTAGCCGCTCTTGATCTCGATCGTGCGGACGCCGAACGCTGCCATCTCCCGCATCCGTTCGACCGCCAGGCGCTCGAGCTCCGCCGCCGAAGCCTCGCGCGTTGCGCGCACGGTGGACGCGATGCCGCCGCCGCGGGCCGCGATTTCCTCGTAGCTTGCCCCCCCGCAACGAAGAGCGAACTCATCCGAGCGATCCCCGGCAAAAACCAGGTGGGTATGGCAGTCCACAAGGCCCGGGATCACGGCCCGACGCCCCTTGAGATCCTGCTTGCGTACGCGGGCGTACCGCTTTGGCAGCGCCGCGGTAGGTCCCACCCATTCCACCCGGTGCGGCACTTCTTTACCGCCCACCCTCCGGGTACTAAAGACGACGGCGCCGTCAGGAATGCGGCCCATATCGGCTTCTTGGATGTTTTTGCCGTCTTTTTGCCGGATTCCGGCTCCGGTCAGGACCTCACTGGCATGGACAATGGCGCGAAGCATTCTCCAGGCGTTACTGCTCTCGCCCAGTCGTGTCAACTGGAGCTTTGACCGGGAACAGGCCTTCGTCTATAAGCAGGTGATTCGAAATAAGGGGGGACTTCAGTTGGGCTTCGCGAGATCATTTCGCGCTCTCATGATCGGCGCGGCGGCAGCACTGAGTCTCAGCGCGCTTGCCCAGCCCGGGACGCATCCGGGCTCCAACGATCCGATCTTCGACCCTTCGACCGACGAGGGCTCGTCGGATCTTTCGATCGAGCTTTTCTCCCGCCGGCACAGGCCTTTCAACTCCTGGGACGCCGTCATCGACCGTCCCGGCTCGGCGGATATCCTGTTCGGCGTCACGCTGCGAGGGCCGGAGCCCTACGACCGCAACGCGGATACCTCGTTCAAGCCGGCCTCCAACTCCAAGCTCTTTACCGCGGGAGCGGCGCTCGCGACCCTGGGCGCGGATTTCCGCTTCGAAACCCGGCTGGAGTGGAAGCGCGTCGATCCCGCGAGCGATCAGTCCATCACGCAGCTCACGTGGATCGCCTCGGGCGACCCGAGCTGGGGCATGGAGGAGTTCGGCGAAACGACGACCTCCCGCATCGATGAGCTCGCGCGCCGCCTCAAGGAAGCCGGCGTCGAAGAGGTCCATGGCGACATCGAGATGAAAGCCTCCGATCCCCGCTGGGCCAAGCTGCGGTATCCCGAAGGCTGGATGGCGGGAGACCAGGCCCAGTGCTACGGCGCGCTCGGACAGGCGTTCAATCTCCAGATCAACTGCGCGACCTTCGTGCTTCGCGGCCCGACTCAGGGCGACTGGGCGGAGTTCGGCGTGCCAGCCGCGGTTGTCCTCGATATCCGCCGCAGCTCCAGAACCGTCCTTGGCGTCACCCGCACTGAAGCCGGCTTTCGAATCAGCGGCACCTGGGCCAAAGGCACTCCGCCCACCCGATTCTACCTTCCCATCGCGGATGTGAGCACCTGGGTCAAGCGCCTCTTCATCCGCGCGCTCGTCCAAAACGGGATCCGCTTTCTCCTCCCCCCGACCGCGTTCCTGGACGGCGAGCCGCGCTCGATTTCGTATTTCTCGCCGCCGCTCTCGGACATCCTGCAGCCCTTCATGAAGAAGAGCCTGAACATGATGGGCGACGCTCTTTTCAAGGCGCTCGGCGAGCACGTCGCGACCGGCCCCTCCGATGATCTGGTCGCCGCCGGCCAGGTATTTTTGCAGGCGTTTGTCGCGGAGTTCGGGCTGCGTGATCCGGACGTGAGGATCTTCGACGGCTCGGGCCTCTCACACGACAGCGTCGTCACGCCTCGTGCGCTGCTCACCTTCCTCGAAGGCATGGCGCGGCAGCCTTATTTCCCGGCGCTTTGGGAATCCCTGCCCATCGCGGGCGTCGACGGCACCCTCATCAACCGGATGCGCGGCACTCCGGCAGAAGGCATTCTGCGAGCCAAAACCGGCACTCTGGGCGGCACCTACAACCTTTCAGGCTACGTCCCTCGGATCGAAAAGGACGTCTCCATTTCACAATATTCGCCGTTCGTGATCCTCACCCAGACCACGCGTGACAAGGCCGCGCAGGCGCGCTCCACCGCCGACCGGATCGGCGCGCAGCTCTCGGAGCTGGTGAACGCGGCTCACTGACTGCAAAATCCAGTTATTCGTCCGGAATTTGTCCGGGCGGGTCCAGCCCGCCCGGACCTAGAAAATGCGACTATTTGAAACAATGAGTGATCACGGCCGTCTGAATCAGCACGCCCTTTTGGAAGACACTGAGCTTCAGCGGACGGCCCTGGATGTATTCCACCCCAAGCTCCAGATCCTTCCGCTGGGAGCCCTGCACGGGAACGCGGAATACGCGATCGGCGCCGGCTTCCGCGACGACGGGGATCAGCTTACGCTCGGCGGGACCATCGGGATAATTGGTGAGCAGAAAGCTGATTCCGGGCAATTCCGCGATCGCTTTGGAAACAATCGGGCGACCCATCAGCTGGAAAAACTGAAGAGTCACCTCGGGACCCCGGCCAGGCACGTTCTTGCCATGGACCCAGAAGAAGGACAGATCAGTCCTGGTCTCGCTGTAACCGTTCATGCCACCCGTGGTGCACTCAAAGCGATCCTCGGGGAGTCCTTCCCGGATGGGCGTCGCCCCTGCCGAGGCATAGAGGTGCGCCACGGCTGCGCGAGTACCCTCGGAGGTCGTTTCCTCGAGCTCCCGCTCCAGCTTGTACCAAAGCTCATGAGTGACCAAGGCGGCCTGATTGAGGGAGTCCATCGCCGCCCAAAGCTCCGAGTCGACCCTGACTGATTCCTTGCCAGTCAAGGCATCGGTCTCGAAGATCGCCACCTGCTCAAGCGAGCAACGGAAGGGGAGACTCGGGACCGCCCCCTCGTCATTCAAGCGGGGCAGGTGCTCCCCCGGGGCGGTGAACTGGACGACTCCCAAAAACCGTTGCAGATTCTCGGCCGCTTCCGAACCGATCGGATAGTCGTCAACGCCCTGCAGGTGGTACGTGTTCTTGACCCCTCGCAGGTAATCCTGCTCAAGCTCGCCCGAGGCCGCAGGATAGCGCAGCCCGTATCTTGCCCGGCCTTCATAGAGATCGAGGACCTCTACTCGCTGGACCCCTCCCAGATGATCCCGGCAAACTACCGAAATCCCGCCGCCACTGCTCCCGACTCCCGCCAGGGCCGTGCAGCTCCAGGCCGCGACCACAAAACCAAAAAGCAAAGACTCCCTTTTGAACATTCTGACCTCCCTAGATATGACATCTTGCGTTAGATGTCTAATTTCCCTATCTGCCAACAAGAGGGGTTCTATCGGGGGCCTGTGTTAGAAAATAGATTTTAGTAATTATCTAATAACTGTTTTTGTTAGTATTTACTAAACATGGAAATTTCCGTCTTCGATCACGAGCATTATCAGGACTATCTAGTCTCGCTGCTCCTGAAGTCGGAGCACTCACGAGGGAACGCCTCGCGCCTGGCGCGCTTTCTGGGGTGCCAGAGTTCTTTTATCTCGCAGGTACTCAGCGGCCGCGCCCACCTGAGCCTCGAGCACGCGATTCGGGTTTCGGATTTCCTCAACCATACCGCCGATGAGCGCCACTACTTCATGCTCCTGGTCCAAGGTGACCGCGCCGGCTCCGAAAAGCTCCGACACTACTACCGGGCGCAAACCCAGGCGATTCGCGACCGCCGCCGGCTGGTCCGGGAGCGCATCCGCGTCCACGAGGATCTCAAGCCCGAACACCAGATGATCTACTACAGCGTCTGGTGGTACCTCGCCATCCACATCCTCGTGGCGCTGCCCGGGACGCAAACGCGCGAGCAGCTCGCCAAGCGCTTGAACCTCGCGCCCGAAATTGTCGAACGCGCCCTAAGTTTTCTCACCGAGAGCGGTCTGATCGTGGAGAAAGCGGGAAAGTATTCCATTGGCGCCAAGCGCATTCACCTGGGCCCCGAATCCCCGATGCTTCCGCGCCATCACGCCAACTGGCGGAACAAGGCCCTGCAGGCGATCGACGAAATGAAACCAGAGAACCTGCACTACTCCGGAGTCATCGGGATTTCCCGCGCCGACGCCAAGAAGCTCCGCGCGATGATGCTCGACCTGCTTCAAAGAACCGAGCCGATCGTCAGGGACTCTCCTGAAGAGGCGCCTTACGTGATGCTGCTGGATTTTTTCGAGCTATAACTACCCGGCGTCTTACCGGGTCCGCATCTCACGAAGAGACTCACCTTAATCCGCGATGACTGAAGAAAACGGCCTATCCTGTGTGCCATTTTCTTGGAAAACGACACACATGCACATCCATTTTCCTGACCGAAAGAAAGGTCACCCAGTGAAGCTCGGCGACGCCCTCAAATCGCGCTTTCGCTGATCCCCCGGCACCTCTCGCTCACCGGCCGCTCCCCATACCCCCGGAGCGTCTCCGCCAGCTGCGGGTGCCCGCCATCGGTGGCCAACTCGAGCGCAGTCCGCCCGAAGCCATCCTTGGCGCTCACGCAAGCGCCGGCATCCAGGAGCGCGACCGCCGCCGCCGAGTCACCGTTGCTAGCCGCAAAATGAAGCGCCATCGTGCCCTCGCGATTCCGCTGGTTCAAGTCAAAGCGTCCCAGGCTCAGGAAATGCCGCCGCAGCTCCGCATATCCGCCCTTGACCGAGAGCATGAGCGCGTTGTTGCCGCCATTGTCGAGAGCGAGAAGATCCGCGCCCTGTGAAACCAGGAAGTCGACCTTGGCAACCAGCTCCTTGCGATGCATGGGCTCATTCGGCCGAGGAACCATCAGTGCCAGAAGCGCGCTCGTGCCATCGCTCGCCCGCGCGTTCACATCAAGGCCAGCCCAAAGCAGCAGACCCGCGACGCGACGGTAAACTTCAAAGCCCGCTTCGCCACCCACCGCCATCGAACCGTAGTAATAGCCGTCGCTGCACTGGATCCTGAAGAGCGCCGTATCGCCGAAGTAATCACGACGAGACAGATCCGCGCCATGCGCGATCATATCCTCGATCACCGTGACGAGATCCTGCCCGCTATCGCCAACCAGGCAGGAGTTCTGCGAAACCGCCCAGGTGAAGATCGGGGCCTGCTGTCCGAAAAGCGCCTCATCGAGATTCGGGTCCGCGCCCCGCTCGAGCAGGAAATGCGCGATCGCCGGATAACTCACGCTCGCGCTCAAGGGACGACTCAGCGGCCTCTCGCCGCCATTGACGTCCGCACCGGCATTGACCAGCTCCTGAACAATCGGGAGATCGCCCTCGATCGCCGCCTGGGTGAGCACGGGATTGCCGACCTGGCGACTGTTCGGATTGGCTCCGCGGCGAAGCAAGGTCCTCACCTTTTCCAGATCATTCTTTCCCACCGCCCAGTAAAGCTCCCGGTCGAGCACCGCCTGATCGGACTCCGGCGCCGGCGTATACGTCGGCATGGGCGTCGGCGTGGGTGAAGGCTGGGGCGTCGGCTTCTTGCCAAAGGCGAACGCGGGCTGCGTGAGGAAAACCATCAGGACCAGAGCGACAAGAGCGACAAGAGCGGATTTCTTCATACCTATTTCAATAGCATGCAGCTTAAATCCGCACCAACTCCGAAACTCGGAGCAATAACGCGCTGGCGCCATGAAATGGCGCTCCGAACCGACGCCGTCCCGCCCGATTCAGGCCTTCACGACGGGCTTGAAGCCGCCCCAGAACATCCGCATCCCGTCAAAAGGCATGGTGTCAGGGTTCATCTGGTCCGCCAGGCGCGGATCATTCATGACCTTCTTGAGAACGCGTTCGCGATCGGCTTTGGACTTGTAGGTGACCCATGAAAAAAAGACCACCTCCCCCTTCTTGAGCTTCACGCTTTGCGGAAAGGACGTCACCTTCCCCGGCTTCACGTCCTCCGCCATGCATTCGACGTAGTCGATGGCGCCGTGCTCACGCCAGATTTTCGCCGCGGTTTTCGCCCATTTCTTGTAAATGGCGAGATTCTTCCGCGGAATCGGCAGAACGAACCCGTCCACGTAACCGTAATCAGTTTTCATCCGGAACCCTCCGGAGGAAGGTCCTTTCAAGCATCGCGCCGTCAGATCATCGGCACGCGGCCGCCGCGCTCGGCAAAAGCCCCGCGCGCGATTTCAATAGCCGTGTCATACCCCGCGTCAGCGTGGCGAATGATCCCCATGCCTGGATCCGAATTCAGCACGCGCGTCAGGCGCCAGTCGGCGTCCGCGGTGCCGTCAGCGACGACGACCATTCCCGCGTGGATCGAGTAACCGATCCCTACGCCGCCGCCATGATGCACGCTGACCCACGAAGCGCCGTTCACCGAGTTCACGAGCGCATTGAGGATCGGCCAGTCGGCGATGGCGTCCGAGCCGTCTTTCATCCCTTCGGTCTCGCGATTGGGCGAAGCGACCGAGCCACAGTCGAGGTGATCGCGACCGATCACGATCGGCGCGGAGACTTTCCCCTTCCTGACGAGGTCATTGAAGAGCATTCCCGCCTTTTCGCGCTGACCATAGCCGAGCCAGCAGATCCGTGCCGGCAGTCCCTGGAACGCGATGCGCTCGCGCGCCATCTCGAGCCAGCGCGCGAGTCCCTTATCTTCGGGGAAAAGCTCGAGCAGCGCCTGATCGGTGACCGCGATGTCGCGCGGATCACCCGAGAGCGCCGCCCAACGGAACGGCCCGCGCCCTTCGCAGAACTGCGGGCGGATGTAAGCCGGAACGAAGCCCGGGAACGCGAACGCGTTTTTCACGCCCGCCTTGACGGCCTGGGCGCGGATATTGTTGCCGTAATCGAAGACATGCGAGCCGCGCTTGCCGAACTCGAGCATCGCCTCGACGTGCCGGCCCATGCTCTCGATCGAGCGCGAGATGTAGCCTTGCGGATCCTTGCGCCGCAGCTCTTCGGCCGCCTCCAGCGTGAGGCCCGCGGGCACGTAGCCGTTGAGCTCATCGTGCGCGCTCGTCTGGTCGGTCACGAGCTCAGGCGCGAAGCCGCGCTTGAGCAGCTCCCAGTGCACTTCGGCCGCGTTACCGACGAGGCCGATACTGAGGCCTTTGCGGGCCTTCTTGGCGGCTTCGACGCGTTTCAAGGCATCCTCTAGAGAGTCGGCCAGCTCATCGAGATAGCGCGTTTCGAGCCTGCGCTTGGCGCGCCAGGGATCCACTTCGACGTTGAGCGAAACCGCGCCCGCCATCGACGCCGCGAGCGGCTGCGCGCCGCCCATGCCTCCCAGACCCGCCGTGAGGATCACCCGCCCTCCGAGATCGCCACCGAAATGCTGGCGCCCCGCCTCGGCGAAGGTCTCATAGGTTCCCTGCACGATCCCTTGGGTGCCGATGTAGATCCACGAGCCCGCGGTCATCTGGCCGTACATCATGAGACCCCGATCCTCGAGGTCGCGGAAGGTCTCCCAGTTCGCCCATTTCGGCACGAGCATGCTGTTGGAGATCAGCACGCGCGGCGCGAGCGGATGCGTGGGCACGACGGCGACGGGCTTGCCGCTCTGGACGAGCAAGGTCTGATCATCGTTCAGCGTACGCAGCGACTCCACGATCGCGTCGAAGCAAGCCCAGTTGCGGGCCGCGCGGCCATTGCCGCCGTACACGACGAGGTCCGCTGGCCTCTCGGCGACATCCGGATCCAGATTGTTCATCAGCATGCGAAGCGCGGCTTCCTGCTGCCAGCCCTTGCATTGCAGTTGATTGCCTCGCGGGGCGCGGATCGTTCTCGTTGTCATGAGCGGACTCTCCCGGAAAATGAGCGTTATTGCGGCTCAATAAACCATAAAAAAGCGCGATGCGACAGAGGGCGGAAGAAGGGAGCCTTGCCGCGCCGCCCAACAGCAGAGCGACCTAACTCAATCGACGCTGGTCTCCTGCCGCGGTGTCAGGTGTGCGACTTCGAGGCTGAAGAAGAACCGCCAGCGCAAAGCTCACGGCCGCAAGCGTCGCTCCCGCCAAGGAGCCTAATCGCGCGAGCACCAGAGCGTCGAGCAGGCAGACGCCGGCAATCAGCTTTCCCATGGCGACCTCAGGCTTGGCGGAAGATCTCAGGGTCCGCGCAACTGAAAACAACCAGAGCGCCGCCATCAGGGTCGCGGCTACCAGCAGCGGGCGGGAGCTCCAGAGCGGGCCCTGGCCCCACGGAGCCAGGGCAGGAAGCGGGAGCACCCCGAAGACAGCGATGGCTCCGAGAACCCGCTGGGGCACGAGGGGAAGGTGCGGCTCCCGCCTGGCAAAAACCGAAATGGCCCAGACATAGCCGCCAAGCCCGAGCGCGCTTCCCCAGACACTGCCATCCACCAGCCCCTTCCCTGCCGCGGCCGCCGCCATCACATAGAGGGCTCCCCGGCAGGCCCCCCGGAGAAAGGGGGAAAGCGGCAGCCGATGATGAAGGAAGCTGTAGGCGTACATGAAAACGAGCAGGCCGAACGCCGCTCCCATCGCCCGGGGGAAGACGACCTGCACGATTCCGAGCCCGAGCATCACGAGCGCGATCGTTGCGATCCACGCCGAGAGCGCGCCGATGCGGCCACTCACCAAAGGACGGCCGGGATGCAGCGAACGATCGGCCGCCTGGTCGCAGAGGTTGCTTAGGATCGAGGCAGCGAGATACAGGCAGCTCGCCGCCGCCAGAAACGCGAGCCAGAGTCCAGGCGCCCCCTCTATGCTTCCCCCGCCCAGATAAAAACCCGCTGTCGCCCCACTGATCCAGACCGGCAGCCGTGAAACCCGTCCCAGCTCGAGCCAAGCTCTCAGACGGCCCGACATGACACCCCCACAGCATCTCCGATTGCAGACACGCTCATCCGGCAGTGGCGACGCAAACGGCATACCGCCGCATGGCACCCGAAATGGCTAGAGACCCGCCAGTGCAAGCACTTTGATTTATCGCCCTGCCTCCATCACCCCGGTTTATTTATTAACTAAAATTTGAATACCGTAACGCACTGGGCTATGTTCCTGGCGACTGCGAATTTCAACATCGGGAAACTGGGGTCCAAGATGAAAATGAAGGCGCTGCTTACAAATATCTTCTTCGGAATGCTTTTCGTTTCCGCGGCCTTCGGTCGCGAAATTCCGCCATGCATTATCAACGGCTCCCCGGCTCCGATCGACAACGAGCAGGTGATCGCGTGGAAGAGCTCTACTCCGAACCAGTTCAAGGCCCGCGCCCGGGTTGAAGGCGTAGTGACCCGCGTCTTCCCGCAGCGCCCCTCCCACAACCACTTCGAGATTCAGCTCAGCGATAACGAAGACGACACCCTTGAGGTTATCTTCAACAGTGAATTCGACGTCTTGCCTCGAATCCAGCCGGGGATGGTCGTCGAAGCCTGCGGTGACTACATCACCTCGTTCGCGCGCGCGAATCGCTACGAAGCCTCGCCCTCAGGTGCGATCATTCACTGGGTCCACGAAAATTCCCGCGGGGGCGGCCACGAGCACGGCTATCTCGTCATCAATGGGAAGCTCTACGGCTTCAACCAGGCGATCGAACGCGAGGGCATCCGCAACGACGGCGGCCGACGCGATCGCCGGCCGCGACGCGAGTCTTTCGCCATCGACTCCTACGCCCTGGCGCAGTAACCCGGCCGGCTAGCCGAGATCCACGAGCTCGCCGGAGGCGAGCAGGGACTCGACCGCCAGAAGATCGCCGTGGAAGATCCGATCGGCATCGAGCCGACGGACCCGCTTGCGCAGGCGCTTATGAAGCTCCTCGAGGGTCTTCGAGCTCTTCATCGGACGCAGAAAATCCAGACCCTGCGCCGAGGCGAGAAGCTCCATCGCCAGCACGCGCCGTGAGTTCACGAGAACGCGCGCGGCCTTGCGCGCCGCCCAGGCACCCATGCTGACATGGTCTTCCTTGTCAGCCGAGGTGGGAATAGTGTCCACGCTCGCCGGGTGACAGAGCGTCTTGTTCTCCGAAACGATGCTCGCGGCGGCCACCTGCACGATCATGAAGCCGCTATTGAGGCCCCCTTGCTTCGTGAGGAACGCGGGCAAATCGGAGATGGCCGGATTGACCAGCTTCTCAAGCCTTTGCTCGGAGATGCTCGCCAGCTCGGCGAGCGAGATCGAGAGCAGATCCATCGCGATGGAGACGATCTGGCCGTGAAAGTTGCCGCCGCTGAGGATCTTCTTCTCCTCGGGGAAAACGAGCGGATTGTCCGTCACCGCGTTGATCTCGCGCTCGAGCACCTGCCGCACGAACGCCATGGCGTCGCGGGAGGCGCCATGCACCTGCGGAATGCAACGCAGACTGTAGGGATCCTGCACCTTGCCACAGTTCTCGTGGCTCAGGGCGATCTCGCTCTTGCCGCCGCCGGAGAGCAGGATGTCGCGCACATGACGGGCGACCTTCACCTGCCCCGGGTGCGGTCGAACGGCGTGGATTTCCGGCTCGAACGCCGTTTCGGTTCCGCGCATCGCCTCGACGCTCATCGCGCCGGCGAGATCAGCGATATCCGCGAGACGTTCGGCATCGAGGAGGGTCAGGGCACCGATCGAGGTCATGAACTGCGTGCCGTTGATGAGAGCAAGGCCCTCCTTGGGGCCGAGGCGGATGGGTTTGAGCCCGGCGGCCTTCAGCGCCCGCGCGCCGTCCATCTCCTTGCCGCGGTAACGCGCGCGGCCCTCGCCGATCAGAACGAGCGCGAGATGAGCGAGCGGAGCCAGGTCGCCGCTCGCGCCGACCGAGCCTTGCTCGGGGATCAGCGGGCAGACGCCGCGGTTGAGCAGCGCGAGAATCTGCTCGACGAGCCGGAGGCTTACGCCCGAATGGCCGTGCGCGAGATTGGCGGCGCGAAGCAGAAGCATGGCGCGGACAAAGCGGTCCTCGAGATAATCGCCCATGCCGCAGGCATGCGAACGAAGCAGGTTGTACTGAAGCGTCTCGATATCCCCGTCCTCGATACGGACGTTCGAGAGCAGCCCGAAGCCCGTATTGATCCCGTAGAACGTGCCCCCGCTTTTCACCTTCGACTGCAGGAAGCGGTGGGCGCGTTCGATCTTCCGAATCGCGGACGGGGCGAGGACGACGCGCCGTCCTTCGACAGCGACCTCCCGGATGTCTTCCAGGGTCAGGGGCTTGGCGCCGATCTTGAGCGTTTGCATGATGAATTCCTCCTGTTGCTTACTGAAGCGCCTTGCGAAGCGCGGCCATCGCCTTGCGGCGATCGTCTGTTCCGAATACCGCGTTGCCGGCGACGAACACGTCAGCACCCGCGCGACGGAGGCGACCGAGGTTCTCGGCGTTCACTCCTCCGTCCACCTCGATCAGGAAGCCGTCCTGCCGGGTCAGCGACGAGCGCAGCTCGGCGAGACGCTCGATCTTGGAGAGCGCGCTCTCAATGAACTTCTGTCCGCCGAAGCCCGGATTCACGCTCATCACGAGCACCAGATCTACCAGATCGAGAATCTCCTCGATGGCGGCCAGCGAAGTCCCCGGGTTCACCGAGACGCCCGCGCGGCAGCCGCTTTCGCGAATGCGGTTCAAGAGACGATCCAGATGGACCGTGGCCTCGGCATGCACGGTGATGATGTCGGCGCCCGCCTGAACAAACGCGTCGATCCAATCCTCGGGCCGGGAGACCATGAGGTGACAATCCAGCGGAAGCCGGGTCCACGGCTTGAGCGCCTGCACGACGAGAGGCCCGACCGTAAGGTTCGGAACGAAGTGCCCGTCCATCACGTCGACATGCAGCCAGTCCGCGCCCGCCGCTTCGACCTCGCGAAGCTCCTCGCCCAGACGCGAGAAATCCGCGGAAAGGATCGAAGGCGCCAGGAGCGCCCCTTTCGGATTCATGGAGGGGGAAATAGCGCGCCGACCATCCTTCGCCTTGCTTCGAGTCTTCATGGATGAGGTGATCTTACCCCGAAGAAGAAGGATCGGGAACGGAGATCTCGAGGGGGAGCCCCAGGCCACGTCCCCGCAGCCCGTTCAGAAAGCCTCCGGCATCGACCTCTTTCTTCCCCTCCCATTGCATCGAGAGGAGCTCGAGCGCGCCGGCGGGGGTTCCAAGAAGAACCATTCCGGCGCGTTCAAAGAGCTTGCCCTCCGGGCCGGAGACGTCGGGACGGACCCGCGCCTTGCGAACCTTCAAGCGCTGGAACTGCGCGCCGGCCCGGACCCAGAGGCTAGTCCCGGGCCAGGGACTGAGGCCGCGGACCCGAAGCGCCAGCGCACGGGCGGGTTCCTTGGGATCGAGCCACTCCATCTCCTTGGTGAGCTTGGAGGCATACGTCACCTGCGCCTCATCCTGCGCGACGCCCCGCAGAGAACCGCTTTCCAGTCCCTCGAGTGTGGGGAGGATCAGCTCGGCGCCCATCCGGGCCAGGCGGTCATGAAGGCTGCCGGCGGTATCGTCTTCGCTGACGGGTGTCCGGGCCTGCATCAGAATGTCCCCGGCATCGAGCTTTTCCACGATTCGCATCGCGGTGACGCCCGACTCGGCATCCCCGGCGAGGATGGCCCACTGGATCGGCGCGGCCCCGCGCCAGCGCGGAAGCAGCGACGAGTGGATATTCACGCAGCCGAGCCTGGGAAGCGCGAGAAACGGGTTTCTCAGGATCTTGCCATAGGCCACGACGACCAGGACGTCCGGACGAAGCCGTTCGAGCTTCTCGAGCTCGCCCTCGTCGGTAAGCTTTTCGGGCTGAAAGACCGGAAGGCCGAGCTCCAGTGCCTTGGCCTTGACCGGCGTCGGGCGCAGCTCCAGCCCGCGTCCGACCGGCTTGTCCGCCTGCGTGTAAACGCCGACCACCTGATGCTTCGAGGCTACCGCCTCGAGCGGCGGCACCGCGAACTCGGGAGTTCCCATGAACACGACCCGGAGCATGATCAGAGGCCTTTTTTCTTGGAAGGCGACGGGAGCAGCCCACTCAGCTCATCGGCCTCGCGCTCGGCTCGCTCCTTCCGGAGACGCTTGCGAACCATCTCCTTCTTGAGGGGACTCAGGCGGTCAATGAAGAGCTTGCCGTCGAGATGATCGATCTCGTGCTGGATCACGATGGCGAGAAGCCCCTCGGCGTCCAGTGTCCGCGTAAGCCCGTCGATGTCCTGGTACTTGAGCTTGAGCTTTTCGGAGCGCTTCACCTCGGCCGTGAATTCCGGCACCGAGAGGCAACCCTCCTCAAAAAGGATGTTGCCCTCCCGCAGGATGATCTCGGGGTTGATGATGATTCTCGGCTTCTTGTTCCTGATCAAGGCGCCGTTGACGACCTCGGCCCCGGCGGGGGGCTCGGTGCCCTCGGGCAGCTCCTCCATCTCGTAGTCGGCGTCGATCACCAGGATCCGATCGAGAAGACCGACCTGATTGGCTGCCAGGCCGACCCCAGGCGACACATACATCGTCTCGAGCATGTCGTCGGCCAGCTTGTGAAGCGCCTTTTCCACGCGAGGGATCGGCACCGCCTTCTTGGCCAGAACGAGATCCGGAAATTTGAAAATTTTCAGTTTCGCCATGTGAGGGGACTCGTCTTCTTCAACGTTGACGCCAGATCAGGACCGCGGCCAGAGCGCCAAAGACAACGCTCGGCGACCAGGCCGCCAGCCAGGGCGGCAACGCGCCGTTGGCCCCCAGAGATAATCCGACTGAGTAGAAAATCCAATAGAAAAGCGTGATCCCGAGGCACAGACCCAGGTCTTTCGCCAGGCCGCCTTCGCGCCGGTTCCGCACCGAAAAAGGCACGGCCAGAACGCACATCACGAGCGGAATGAAGCTCAGGCTGATCTTCGAATGGAAGGTCACCTCGAACCTCTTGGTATTCGCGCCCGCCTGCTTCACGCGCGCGATATAGCGATAGAGCTCCTTGAGGCGGAGGCCATCGACCTCTTTTTCGATCTCCTTGAAATCCTTGGGCCGCTCGGGAATCACGAGCTCCTTCTCGGTAAAACCCTTGGTCAAGGGAAACGGGTCGTCCGGCGAGAAGACCGTCACGGTCCCGTTCGCGAGCTTCCAGCCATCGTCCGTGTAAGAAGCCCGCTCGGCTTCGACGACCTCCAGCAGATTGAAGCTCTCGTCGAACGTATAGACCGACATCCCTCGGATGGTGTTCGTGGCCGTATCGAACAGCTGCAGGTTGTAGATCAGGTTCTTCGAGCGATACCAGATCTTGTCGCGCTTGATGTCCAGGAAGAAGTCGGGGCGCTTCTTCATCACACGCCAGTAGTAGGCCGTCCGTTTTTTGTAAGTGGGCGGGAGAATCCGGTCCTCCATCACCAGCACCACGCAGGAGATGATGAAGACGATGGAAAGCAGCAGCGTCATGATGCGGCGGATTCCCAGCCCCACCGCGTAGCACGCGACGAGCTCATTGCTCCGGTTCAGCGACGAGAGTGTCAGAACCGTCGCCAGCAGGACGGAAGGCGCCATCATCTGCACGATGATCTGAGGGAAGGCGAGCAGATGGAAGACCAGGAGCTGCTCACTCGGATACGAGCGGTTGAAGAGGTCGCCCATGAACGCCTGGAAGACGAAAAGGCAGGACAGCGCGACCACCGCCAGCGCGAAATTCCGCAAAAAAATGCCGGCAAGATACCGGTCCAGGGTCTTCATGGTGTCTGCACCCAGTCTATAGGTTACTCTCGGGTTTTACCCTACAATTTCGGAACAATACAGGTTATCGTAGTCTCACTATGGCTGAAACCCCGCCGAACCCGAATCCCTCCTCCAAGCGCTCCCGGTGGCTCATTGAGAATGTCGCCTCGCTCGCTTTGGCCTTGTTGATCGTTTTCATGATCCGCTCGAGCGTCGTGGAGGCCTTCAAGATCCCTTCGGGTTCGATGATCCCCACCTTGCTGATCGGCGATCACATCTTCGTGAACAAGTTCGCATACGGGTTCAAGGTGCCTTTCTCCGACCTGCTGACGGGCAGCCCGGTCTACATGATCAAGCGCGAGCCGCCGAAACGCGGCGACATCATCGTCTTCATGTTCCCGAAGGACGAAAGTTTCTACTACATCAAGCGCGTGGTAGGCGTGCCCGGCGATACCGTCGAGATCCGCAACAAGGTGCTCTACGTCAACAACCAGCCCATGCCGCGCGAGCTGGTGACCGGCCCGGCCTCCGACAAGATTTTCGGCGCCTTGGACGACCCCAAGTACAGCCCTTCCAACCTCGACCTGTACAAAGAGAAGCTGAGCCAGGACGATCACTGGATCATGCTCGACAAGAACAACTACATGGGCGAGACGCACGGACCGATCACGGTTCCCGCCGACAGCCTCTTTGTCATGGGCGACAACCGCGACTTCTCCAACGACAGCCGCTTCTGGGGTTTCGTCCCCATGCGCAACGTCAAGGGCAAGGCGATGGTGATCTGGCTATCCTTCTGGGTGAACTTCTCCGAAGGCCAGTTCATCTTCCGGCCTGAGCGGATCGGCGACATCCTGCACTGAGGCCGGCGATCAGCCGCGCCCGCGAATCACCGGCAGGCGTGCAAGGCCATCGAGCGCGCACCCGAGACCGGCGCGGGAACCCGAGGGCAAGCGCTCCACGGCCCGCGCGAGCAGGGGCCCGGACCAGTAGTAGGCCCGGATCACGAAGCGACCGGTCCGTGAACTCGCGAGCGTTCCATCGCGAAAGGCCCGGAGCCGCGGCACCGTCTCCACGTCCGTCACGTCGCAAAGCGCGGTAGCGATGAAGCACTTGTTCACCGCGATCATCTTGTACGCGTTCTTGAAGTCCTCTTTGTGAACCGGCTTCTCGACCGCGATGTACTTGCGGAGCGTCTCGGCGCAAAGCCCCTGATAAGGCATCCCCTTGGAAAACAGGATGTACTTTTCAAGATAGTGAAGAAAGTCGTTCTGTTTCTGGATCGACTTCGTCCGGTCGTACAGCTTCACCAGGTCCCAGTAGATGCCGCTGATGAGGAGCAGCTCGGGCGCTTCCTTCTTTGAGTCGAAAAGCGACGGCGTCAAGCCGCCCTCGCCGCAGCCCTTCCAGTCTTCAAGAATACCGAGGTACGTGTGAAAATTCTTTACCGCGTCCCCGTGCCGGCGCTGCTGATAGGCGCGAAGGCCCGCGGCGGCGAGCTCGATGCGCTTCACCTGCAGCTGACGCCGGTATTCCGCCTCGGCCTGCTCCACCGCCTGCTGGACCTTGCGGCGGGTCTTGGCTAATCCGTCCTTGGCCATGACTCTATCCTACCCCGTAAGGGTCCACATCGACCAGAAAATGCCATCGCTGTCGGGCAGCGAGCTCTCGCGCCTTCAAAATGGCCCGCTGGAGATGCTGGACCTCCCGAGCCTTCAGCAGCAAATCCCACCGGTAAATACCCTTGGCCCGCTCCAGGAATGCCTCACTCGGGCCGAGAACCTCGATTGAGCCCTCCGCCATCAGGCCCTTGGCAATCGCTTCGGAGTGACCTTTGGCCTCCGCCTGCGAGTCACGCTCGAACCGAAGCCGGGCCATGCGGCCAAAGGGCGGGTAATGCAAGGCCTGCCGGAGCTCCCGCTCGCCCTCGAGGAACGGCTCTTCGGCCATGGTTCCGCGAACCACCTGAAGCACGGGGTGGTCCGGATCATAAGTCTGGATCAGCACGCGACCCGGCCGCTCACCGCGGCCCGCTCTTCCGGCGACCTGCTTGAGGACCTGGCAGGCCCGCTCGGGAGCGCGAAAATCCGGCCAGCGAAAGAGCGCATCAGCGAGCACCACGACCACGAGCGTGACGTTGGGGAAGTCATGACCTTTGACCAGCATCTGCGTGCCGAGCAGGACGTCCGCCTTGCCGTCGCGGAACGAATCGAGCACCGCCTCGAGCCGCGTGGCGCTGGTGACCTGATCGCGATCGAGCCGCAGCGTTCGAAGCCCCGGCACGAGCTTCGGCAGCTCTTCCTCGAGGCTCTCCGTCCCCGCTCCCATGGGAAGGAGCTCCGCGCTCTGGCACTTGGGGCAGGAATCCGGGATTCTCTCCAGATGCCCGCAGACATGACAACGCAGCTCCGTCTGCCGACGATGCACGGTCAGGGAAATGGAGCAGTTGGGGCAACCACTGACCTCGCCGCAATCCTTGCAAAGCAGGAAGTTGGCGAAGCCGCGCCGGTTCAGGAAGATCATCGCCTGCTCGCCGGCCGCGACCGTATCCTGAATCGCCTGGATCGTCTTGCGGGCGAAGACCGCCTGCGTGCCTTCGACCTTCTCTTCCTCGCGGAGATCCACCAGCTCGATGCCGGGCAATCCTCCGGGCGCGATGCGCTCGGGAAGCCGCGCGATCGCATAACGTCCCTCGCGAACCCGTTCGCGCGTCTCGAGGCTCGGCGTGGCCGAGCCCAGCACGACGCAGGCGCCCGAGAGCTTCGCGCGAACGACCGCCAGATCCCTCGCATGATAGCGAAAGCGGTCCTCCTGCTTGTAGGTGGGATCATGTTCCTCGTCGATCACGAGGAGTCCGAGGTCACGGACGGGGGCAAAAACCGCCGAACGAGCGCCCACGATCACGCGGAGCTCGCCGCTGCCCAGGGCCGCGCTGAGATCGCGTCGTTTTCCATCGGCCACGGCTGAATGCCAGAGACCGACCGGAACCCCGAGCCCCTCCTCAAAACGCCGGTGGAGCTGCGAGGTGAGCGCGATCTCGGGCACCAGAAGGATCACGCCCTTGCCTTCGTCCAGGGCACGGCGCGCGAGCTCGATGTAGATCTCGGTCTTGCCGCTGCCGGTAACGCCATGGAGAAGCGCGGCCTTCAGCGGCGCCTGGGAAGTCCTCACCCGCTCCAGACATTCGAGCGCCTCGCGCTGCGCGACCGTCAGCTCATGCACCTGGCGCCGTTCGAGCGGTGGCGGCAAGGCACGCGCCTTCTTGCCCGCGCTCCGCAGGCCCAACGCCGCGGCCGGTGCCGCGCAGTTGAGCACCTCGCCCAGCGGCGCGAAGTAATAATCGTGCGCCCAGCGACACAGCGAAAGCACGTCAGCCGGAAGAACCGCGCCTTGCTCTCCGACCTCCAGGATCGCCTTGAGAGATTCGCGCGGAAGATCCGGTGGCGCCTCGGACAGGGGCTTTGGCGCCTCGACGACGAACGCATGAGTCACGGCGCGGCCGAAAGGCACCTTGACCCATCCGCCGACCTCGATTCGCGAGAGCAGGTCGGGCGGCACCCGGTAGGTGAACAGCCCTTCCAGCGGTCGCGGCACCGCGACGGAAAGAACGTGGGTAAGGGACTCCGTTTCACTCATCTCGCTTCCGGCCTTACCTCAGCGTCTCAAAATATTTCCGGAGCAGGTCCCGCACCTCACTGCTCGCCGCCTCGCCGGCCTCGGTCATTCCGGTCGCCAGCGGCTTGCCGAAGTTCTTGAGCTCAGGCGGGTTCGCCAGGATATCGCTCAGCTCCTCCCGCAGGATCGCCTGATTGCGCTCGACCCAGGTGATCAGCCGAGGATAGGGAAACTCGTTGAAGAAGCGGAAATTATCGAACTGCGCCTCGCGCGGGCCGTCGGAGGCCCGGAGATCCACGATCAGGCGCAAGGGCAGGAAGGTGTCCTTCTCGACCCAGAGCTGGCTTTCCGCGTGCTCATCCTTGCCGCCGATGATCCAGGCCTGGGATTTTTTCCAACGACCGAGCGAGAGCACCTCGGAGGCGCGCCGCTCTTCCTCGTCCTTCATCGCCAGGAGCTCTTCCTCGGTCCGGATGGGCAGCGCCTGTTTTTTCAGCGCGGTGGCGAGGCGGCGGAACTGCGAGTCGAAAAGCAACGCATCGACCGCCGAGGGGACGTCCAGCGTGGCGCCGATCTTCCTTTCGGCCACGAAGAGCACCTTGCCCTGCTCATCGCTGGCGCAGCTCCGGACGACCCCGCCCTCCACAATGAACACGGAGGAAACGTGAAATCTCGGTCCGGCGACGCCCCCGGACTCCCCGCCCTGAAACGAGGAGACGAGACCGCGGACGCGGATGCCCTTGACCCCGCTGTGCTTGGCGGCCATCGACTTGATGATAAAGGCCGACGGCGGCACATACGCGTGCGCGGCGAGCGGAGCGATGATCGCCGCGATCCCGAGCAACGCCGACACCAACGAGGCGCAACGGCGCCGCAAAGTCATAATTCCTCTCACTTCCCTGACAGGTGTTTGGTCATGATCTGGCGGACCCCTTCAGCGAGCTCGGGCCGCCGCAGCGCGAACGCCAGCGTGGCATCGATGAATCCGAGACGGTCGCCGGTATCGTACCGCGTGCCTTCGAACTGATAAGCCAGAAGCTTCTCCCGCTCGGCAAGAAGCTGCAGGCCGTCGGTGAGCTGGATCTCGCCGCCTTTGCCGGGCCGGGTTTCCTTGAGGCACTGGAAGATCGCGGGCGAAAGCACGTACCGGCCCGGGATCGCGAAGCGCGACGGGGCGTCCTTGGGCGCGGGCTTTTCCACCAGCCGATCGACGTGCATGGTGCGCGGGTCCAGCATCTTGCCGCCCACGATGCCATACTTGGAAACCTCGTCCTTCGGGACTTCCATCACGCCGACCACCGACGCATGCTCGCGCTCGTAGATCTCGACGAGCTGCCGCGTGCAGGGCACGCGCGAGTCGATCAGGTCATCACCGAGCAGCACGGCGAAAGGCTCGTTGCCGACGACCGGCTCGGCGCAGAGCACGGCATGGCCGAGCCCCATGGGGTTCTTCTGCCGGATCGAGATCAGATTGCACATTTTGCCGATGGCGCGCGACACGTCCGCAAGCTCCTGCTTGTGCTTCTTGTCCAGCGTGTCCTCGAGCTCGTAGTTGTAGTCGAAATGGTTCTCGATCGCTTCCTTGTGACGGGCCGTGATCAGGATCACGTCCTCGATGCCGGCGCGAACCGCCTCCTCGACGATGTGCTGAATCATCGGCACGTCGACGATGGGAATCATCTCCTTGGGAACGGCTTTGGTGGCCGGAAGAAAACGGGTGCCCAGACCCGCGGCCGGGATGACCGCCTTGCGGATTTTCGAACTATGGGTCGCCATGAAATGATTCCCCTTTCGGCCGTCCGGCCGCGGACGGAATCAGACGCGGCCAGGAAAGCGATGTTCCTCGGACTCTAGCTCGGCTTTACAGTCGATGCAAAGAGTAGTGAGCGGGAAGGCCTTCATTCGCGCCTCGGTGATTGGCTCGGCGCAGCGCTCGCACTCCCCGAAAATTCCTTGCTCGATGCGACGGAGGGCTCCTTCGATCTGCAGGAGCTGCTCCCGGTCGCGATTCTTCATCTTCGCGGCCAGCGCCCTGTCGGCAATCGCCGAAGCCTGATCGATCGAGTCAGCGTAAGTCACCTCCTCCGCCTCGGAGGCCTCGGCGGCCGCCTGGAGCGCCTTGAGCAGCGCCTCACGACGAGCGTTGAGGAGGTCTTTGTAATCCTTGAAACTATCTTTGGACGAGGTTGGCGCCATAAGCGGGGCAAGACTTAGCGGTGTTCCCTGGGGTTGTAAAGGAAATATTGACACCACGCATCGGCTTTGAAAACCTAGTCAGAGTGAATACTGAAGTAAACGCACGTTTTTTTCGGACTGTTTTTCTCCTGTTTTTCGCACTGAATGCCTTGATTCCAGGCACCCGTGCTCTCGCCTCGGACTTCCACTCACCCAGGACCCTCGCTCTGGGCGGCGCCGGACACGCGGGACCGATCCTCAACGACGCCATCTATCTGAACCCGTCCTACGTCTCATTCATGCCGTCGTACAGTCTCGGCTTCTACTACCAGTGGTTCGAAGGCGCCCAGAAACTTCCCAGCGGTAGACCGGAAATCAAAGGGCGCAGCTGGAACGTCTCGATCCAGGATGGGCGTTCGGAGCTGTTTCAGGCCGGGGCCGCCTTCACCCATCGGGACAGCGGCAACTTCATCCACGTCGGCGCCTCCAAGTCGGTGGTGAATCGCTTGGGAGTCGGGATCGGCTGGAAGTTCTACCGACCGCTCGACGGCTCCCGCAAGGGAATCCACGACGCGATCTTCTCCACGACCTTTCTCGCGGCCCAATGGCTTCAGGTCGTCGGCATCGTGGACAATCTCCTGCAGACTCGCGACGCCAGGAATTACCGCCTTCACCGCGAGCTCATCCTCGGGACCAAAGCCAACGTCATGGGGATTCTCCTCGCGTACTTCGACCCCCACTACACTCCGTCGCTCCCGGAGGGCCAACGCTTCGGCCACGAGCTCGGACTCGAGGTCACGCCTTTCACGGACGTCTTTTTCCGCTTCGGCAACTTCAGAAACGCGGCCCAGCCATTCCTGGACCAGCAACGCGGGCGCGGCTATGGGCTCGGAGCGGGATGGATCTCGCCGCGAATCTCGTTTGACTACGGAGTTTCACGGGTGCTTTCGCGACCGTCGGCCACGACGCACTCCTTCGGAGCGACCCTTTACTTCTGAGTGAGCCGCCGCTCAGTTGGCTTTCACGATGACGCCGCGTTGTTCGCGCACGACGAGCGGCTGGTACTTCGCGGAGAGCTCCCCGGCCAGATCGCCGTTCGTCAGCAGCGCTCCGAGCTCCGAAGACCTGCGCAGCGAGCCCGCGAGCACGACTTCGTTGCTCAGCGTTTCGGATCGAAGCTGCAGACCGTACTCGCAGCCCTGAATCTTGGCGTAAATGCGCCAGGCGCTGAGCTGTCCCGCCTCGATGTCGATCCGATAACGGGTGCTCCCCGCGGTGGCGCCTGGGCCGAGCTCGCTCACGAGCGTGGGCAGCAGCTCCATCGGATAGCCTGAGTAGGTTCCGCCTGTTTCCTCGAGATGACAACGAAGGTAGGCCTGCGCCTCCCGCAACCGGAAATTCGTCGTCTCCACGGTCAGGGAGACCGGCCCGACAGCAAAATCGACCGAATCGGCGAGCGCCGCGGCAGAGCCAAACAGACTTGCGGAAAGCAGCATCACTCGTGCTGCGAAACCGAGAAACGAAGTTCTCATGGTTCCTGACCTCATAATTCAAAGCGGTTACAACTCGGGGGACGAAGAGTGTTTAACGCACAGCGCCAAGAATGCCAATCGTTATTTCGCCTTGGCGAAGGCCAAAAGAGGTATGGGTCTAAAACATTGATTTAACTGAAGAAAATCTTAGGCGCGCCGGAGACCGGATGAGGACAAATGACCAGCTCCGCCCCGGGGTACAGCTTCTGAATCGTTTCGCGGGTGAGGAGTTCCCGGATAGGGCCGGCGCCGAGGCGTCTGCCGTTCTTCAAAAGAAGACCGCTTGCCGCCCACTCAGAGGCGAGATTGACGTCATGGGAGACGAGGATGATCGCGCGCCCCTCGCTCGCGAGCGCCTTGAGGACAGCTCCCATCTGGGCCTGGTGATTGAGATCCATGCGCGAGAGCGCCTCATCCAGCAGCAGCAGGCGTGAGCCCTGCGCCAGCGCGCGGGCCACCGCGACGAGCTGCCGCTCCCCGCCGCTCAACGTCGCGAGCTCGCGATCGCGCAGTCCCCAGCACAGGCAGCGCTCCATGGCCTCGCGCGCGACCTGCCGGTCCTGCGCGGAAAACTGCTGAAACATCCCACCCGAGTGGCAGATCCGCCCGAGGAGCACGGCCTCGAGCGCCGTCACCGGAAAGTCGGCGCGCAGATCCCCTCCGACATAAGCGACGACACGCGCGCGCTCGAGCGGCGTCAGGGCCAGCAGATCGGTCCCGCGATGGCGGATCTGACCGGAGCTCCCCGGCGCGTCGAGCGCGATCACGCCCGCGATGATCTTCAGCAGGGTCGACTTGCCGGAGCCGTTCGGGCCGAAGAGCGAATGGATTTCGCCTTCTTCCAGCTCGAACGAGACTTCGTCGAGCACCTGGCGCTCACCATAACGATAGCTGACCCCGTACACACCGAGCATGGGCGCGCTCATGCGATCTCCCGCTTGCGGAGCATGATCCAGAGAAATACCGGCGCGCCGACCAGCGCGGTGATCACGCCGACGGGAAGCTCCTGCGCGCCTCCGACGGTGCGCCCGATGGCATCGGCGGCGGTGAGCACCACCGCGCCCCAGAGCGCCGCGAGCGGAAGCAGGGTCATGTGCAACGCGCCGGCGAAGCGGCGGACGAAATGCGGAACCACGAGTCCGATGAAACCGATCATGCCGGCCGCGCTCACGCAGACGCCGACGAGCAACGAGGTCAGGAAAATGAGCTTCTTGCGCGCGGTCCTGACGGGAATCCCGAGCGCCATCGCGTCCTCTTCGCCCATCAGCAGGGCATCGAGCTCATGCGACCTGCGCCAGATCAGCAGCGTGAGCGAAAGCACCGCGCCGGCGGTGAAGACGCCCCCACTCAGGCGCGCGCGCGAAAGATCGCCCATGAGCCAGAACATCGCGCCCTGGACCCCGGACGCATCCGAAAACGCCATCCACAAAGCCACGAGGCTCGAGCCGACAAAACCGAGCAGCACCCCCGCGAGGAGCAGGATCATGTTGCCGCGTCCCGAGTGGAGCGACACGAGATACAGGATGCCGGCAAAAAGGAGCGCTCCGACGAAAGCCGTCCCGGCGATCCCCGAGACGATCCAGTCAAGCCGGAGCGTGGTGCCGATGACCGCGCCGAGCGCGGCGCCCGAGGAGACGCCCAGCGTGTAGGGCTCGCACAGCGGGTTGGTGAAAAGCGCCTGAAGCGCGGCCCCGGACACGGCGAGCCCCATTCCGACGAACGAAGCCAGGAGTGCGCGGGGGAGGCGGATCTGCGTCACGATCTGGAGGTCCGCATCCGGGATCGCGCCCATCTGGAGCGCGAGGGCGAACACGACCGCCCAGGCGACAAAACCCAAGACCACGGCGCGGGCAGTGCTACGATTTGGCATCAGCCACTCCTTCATAAACCGCCTTTTCAAGCCGCGAGAGACCTTCGAGCAAGCGGAGCGTCGGCCTCGTGAGCGGATCGCCGGAAAGGATATGAATCCGCTTGGCGCGGACGGCGCTCAGGCGCGCGAACCGTAGCCAGCTCCGGGCCATCGCGCGGAAGAGCGTCGGATCAGCTCCGAGCGCGACGACGATGATGACCTCGGGATCCCGCGCGAGCAGGTCCTCGCTCGACGGGCGCGGATAGGTCGTCTTCAGGTTCGCGTAGACGTTGCGCGCGCCGATCGCGGCGACCGCGTCGTTGAGGAACGAACGCCCCCCGGCCACGACCACCGGGCTGTCGGAGACCTGCACGAGGACGCGTGGCGCTCCGCGGCCCGCCCCTGCGCGTTTCGCCGCTCTCTCCCGGAAGCGCGCCAGGCCGGTCGCGAACTGCGCGGCCATCCTGCGTCCCTCTTCAGAGGCGCCCATCGCCTCGCCGACGAGGCGAATCGACGCTTCGACGTCCGCGAAGCTTTCGGTCGCGACCACGACCACCGGTAGCCGGAGCTCACGGAGCCGGGCGATCTGATCCGGCATGTTCCCGTCCCGGGTGGCGAGAATGAGATCCGGTTTCAAGGCGACAACGGCTTCCAGCTTGAAGCGGTGATAGGGCCCAACGGAAGCGAGCTTGGCGAGCGCCGGAGGATAATCCGTGTACTCGGTGACCCCGACCAGGCGCCCGAGCTCCTCACCCGCGATATCAGCCACGAGCTCGCCGAGCGATGGCGCCAGCGCCACGATGCGTGAAGGTTTCTCGGCGAGCACGGTGCGCGTTCCGGTCACATCCACGACCTCGCGGGCCAGGGCGAGCCCCGGCAAGACGAGGAGAAGCGCGGCTACCGCCGCCAGCCGCGGCAGAAGGGTTCTCATCGCGATGCCTCGGCGCGCCGGACGCGAACGACGAGCGCCGTCAGCGCCGCGAGGAAAACCAGGAGGGAGACGAACTGGCTGGTCGAGAGCAGGCCGTCGATCACGAAGCCGCGGATCGAGTCGCCGCGGAACTCCTCGAGCACGGAGCGGAGCACGGGATAGACCGTCGCATAGGTCAAAAAGACCTGCCCGTCGACGGTCTTGCGCCTGAAGACCCACAGCAACCCGGCCAGGAGCACCGTCAGCGCGCCGGCCTCGTAGAGCTGCACCGGATGCAGAAGGACTCCGCGGAGCTGGGGTTCCACAAGACCTGTGTAAAACCGGATTCCGAAGTCCGTTCCCGTGGGCTTGCCGTGACAGCAGCCGGCGGCGACGCAGCCGAACCGCCCCAGGATATGGCCGACGACAAGGCCGCAGACACCGATGTCGGCGATCTTCCAGAACGGGAGGCGGAGCTTTCTGAGATACCAGAGGCAGAAGAAGAAGACGCCGATCGGACCGCCCCAGAAGACGAAGCCGCCTTCCCAGACGCGGAAGATCCCGAGCGGGTCATTCGCGAACTCCCCGAGGCGCGTGAGCACGAAAAGCAGGCGCGCCCCGACGAAGCCCACCAGCATCCCCCAGAAGCTCAGGTCCACCATCTGGTCCGGATCGATGCCGGAGCGGCGGGCGAGCTGCCGGTTGAGCAGGAGGCCGCCCAGAAAGCCGAGCGCCACCAGCACGCCGTAAGTGTGGATGGGCACCGAGCCCAGCTTAAGAAGAAGCGGGTGCATTTTCTTCCTTGAGCTCCTCGGTCGCGCGCTCCGGACGCAGGGCCGTGTCCAGCAGCATGATCGCCACCCCGACGCAGATCGCCGAGTCGGCGACGTTGAAGGCCGGGAAATGGTAGCGGTAGTTCCAGTGGAAATCGAGGAAGTCGACGACGTACCCGAAGCGCGCGCGATCGATCAGGTTCCCCAACGCGCCGCCCATCACGAGCGAAAGCGCGACCGAAAGCTTGAAGTCCGTCTCCTGGAGCTTGCGGAAGATGTAGCCGATGACGGCGAGCGCCACCAACGGAAACACGACGAAGAACGGAACGCGCACCGAGGCGTCGAGGTTCGCGAGGAGGCCGAACGCGGCCCCCGTGTTGCGGATATAGGTGAGATTGAAGAAGCCCTCGATCAGCGGAAGCGTCTCGTGGAGCCGGAAGTCCCTCAGGACGAGCCACTTGGTGGATTGATCGAGGCCGACGACGGCCAGGACAATCACGAAAAGGACCGCGTATCTCACCAGTTCGGGCCCCAGAGCACGATGCCGTGGTTCAGCTTCTCGGCGAGCTCGGGATCCCGGCTTTGGATTTCCCCGAACTGCTCGGCGGTCCAGGCCACCAGCTCGAGCGCCTTTCCGAGCGGATGACGTTGGCCGATCTTCACCGCCTCGTCCGGCGTATCCGAAACGACAAACAGATCATAGTCACTGTCGGAACGCGCCTTGCCGCTCGCGCGGCTTCCAAAAAGAATCCCGCGGGAGCAGATCGGCTCCAGCAGCTTGCGCAGGCTTTCGAGGTCACAGACCGCCGAGACCCGCTTGAGAAGGTGCGCGGTGGAGTTCTCGTCCTGCAGCCGCACGGAGCGGCGGTTGTCGACGAAGTCGACGAGGCCCAGCTCCTCGAGCTCATGCAGGACCCGCATGATGCCATCGACCCCGCCGAGGCCCCGAACTCCCTTGAGCTTGGAGGAAATCACGCGGGGCGTGAAGGCCGTGGTCGGTTCGGATACGAGCAGGCGCAGGACCCGCTGCTCCGGAGTGGAAAACAGAAGGCTATCCAATGTCGATTGAGGCTTTCTTACTCTGACCATAGAGTTCCCAGTTCCTGGACGACGCGGCGGGCGGCGGCTTCCTCGTCGGCGCCAAACGACGCGCCGGCATCGCTTTCGATATCGATCTGTCCAACAATAGCGCCTTGACGGTTACGAATCAAAAGAGACAGGTGCATTCCCGGCTCCGCCTTGAGATTTCCGATCACCGGCCCCGGCTTGAGCCGCTTGCCCTGAGTGACGAAGGCGGAGACCCGGCTGAAGGCCGGGGACAGCGAGGCAAGGTAACGCACGGCCGAGCCCAGGGCCGCGCCGGGCTGATACCAGAAAGGCAAATCCGGTGAGTTCGCGATCTTCCGAGGCATTTCCTTATCCATAACCTATACGCGCTGCCGAGCAAAGCGCGGCCTGGAGAGCTTCCTCCCGGAGGCCCGAGGTTCGGAAGGGGTGCCACGCAGCGTTATGGCGATAATCCCGACCGCCAGAACGACCATGCCCAGCCACTGAAGGGCGGTGAGCCACTCGTCGAACAAGGCCCAGCCGAAAAAAGCGGAAAATGCCGCCGTCAGGAGGCTCATCGTGCTGACCACGCCCGCGGGAGCGAATCGGTAGCCCTGGGTCATGGCGATCTGGCCGAAGGTGGCGAAGGCGCCCAGCAGCAGCAGCTCGATCGCGTCGCGAAGGGAGGGCCACGCGAGGGTCGGCGCCGCCAAGGGGAACGACAGCAGCGCCGAGATCCCGACAAAGCACAGAACGATCAGATTGACTCCGACCCGGGCCGTCGCCGCGCGGACCGCGACATAAGCGCCGCCCGCGCAAGCCGCCCCGAAGATCGCAATCCCGACGGAGCCGATCCATGCGCCGTGGGCCGACGCGCCCTCCGGCCGTACCAACAGCAGCAGGCCCAGAAAGGCGATGGCGATCCCGCCGACCTGGCCCCCCGTGAGGCGCTCACTCAGGAAGAGCCGCGAAAAAAGAATGACGAAGATCGGCGAAGACCAGCTCAGCATCATCGCGATCGGCAGCGGCAGCTGACCGATCGAATAGAAAAGACAGCTCGCGCCCGAAAAACCGGCCACGCCGCGGATCAGCAGCACGCGCCAGGACTTCCTCGCCTCCGGCGGAAAAAACGGCTCCTTCCCGATCATCATGACAAGCAGGACCAGAAGGAAGTTGATGATGGAACGATAGAAAACGAGCTCGAAGTTGGCGTGAGTCAGCGCGAGGCGCTTCACGAATATCGCCATGCAGGAGAAGCCCAGGGCACTCGCCGCCATCCAGATCAGGGCGAGGGCGGGTTTGTCGGTAAGACGCTGCGACATGATTTTCAACTATACCCGCGTGGCTCTCCGTTTGCACGGACAAGGGTTGCTTTTGCGGGGGAATCTAATGACAAATTCTTACTTGAGATCGGGAATCCTGGGAGCGGTGGCCGCGCTGATCGCGAGCGTTTTGGTCCTGGGCGGTTGCGGCAAGCCGTCCGAGCTGGCCGCGGCCAAACGGGAGGGGTTGATCCCCGTCACCGGTGCGGCCAGCTTTGGAACGCAGTGCCCTTTCGGGACAATTTCTCCCACTGCCGCCACCCGGCTTCAGCTCTGGGACTGTCCGATCGGCCTCGAACGACTCACGCTCACGGAGCCATTGGACCCGGTCTATCTGTCAGTCGACTGCAAGAAAAGGATTCTCACCGTCCGTCGGGCCAACAAGACCTACGACACGGCCTGGGAAGTCTTCCCCGATGGTCGTTTAGACATCACGATAGACGGTGGC
>JAMPXZ010000192.1 GCA_023700925.1 Oligoflexia bacterium
AGCTCCCGATACCGATGGCACTCGACCAAATGGTCGTTCACCATCCCGACCGCCTGCATGTGGGCGTACATGATCGTGGAGCCGACGAATTTGAAGCCGCGGCGCTTGAGATCCTTGCTGAAGGCATCGGACTCGCGCGAGGTAGCGGGAATGTCGGCGAGCCTGCGCCGGCGATTGATGATCGGAGCGCCGTCGACGAACCGCCAGCTGTAGTCCGCGAAGGAGCCGAACTCCTCCTGCACGTCGAGGAACGCGCGGGCGTTCGTCACCGCCGCCCGGATCTTGGCCTGGTTGCGGATGATGCTCTCGTCCTTGAGCAGGCCTTGGATATCGCTCTCGCCGAGGCGAGCGACCTTGCCGGCGTTGAAGCCGCAGAAAGCCTTGCGATAGCCCGCGCGTCTTTTCAGGATCGTCAACCAGCTCAGCCCCGCCTGCGCGCCTTCGAGGATCAGGAACTCGAAGAGCTTGCGGTCGTCATGGACCGGAACGCCCCATTCCTCGTCGTGGTACTTGACGTAGATCGGGTCGGAGAGGCACCAGGCGCAGCGAATGATGCTCATTTCACCGGCTCGATTCTGAACTTCCGGCCCTTGATCCGCCCATTCCGAAGCCGCTCCAGCGCGAGCTGCGCGACCGGGAAGGCGACCGCGACATAGCTGAAGTGATCATGAATCTCGATCTTGCCGATGTCCGTGCCCTTAAGGCCGCCAGCCTCTCCCGTGAGCGCGCCGAGGATGTCACCGGGGCGCATCTTCTCCTTGCGACCACCTGAGATAAAGAGCGTCCGCATCGCCGCGTCGCCTTGGATCTTGCCCTGAAGCTTGGCCACGTCCGTGCTCTGAAGGACGGTGGCGGTTTTCCGCTGGAGGCTGATCCCCGCGAAGCTCTCGATCGCTTTGAGCTTGGAGGTTTCGCGCGAGGAGTAGAACGAGACGGCAAAGCCCTTCTGGCCCGCGCGGCCGGTTCGGCCCACGCGATGGACGTAGATTTCCGGCTGGGCCGGCAGCTCGAAGTTGACGACCAGATCGAGATTGGGAATATCGATCCCGCGGGCGGCGACGTCGGTTGCGATCAGGATCTTCGTGCTCTTGTTCCTGAATTTCGCCATGATCCGGTCGCGGTCGCGCTGCTCCAGATCGCCGTGCAACGCTCCGACGCTGGCTCCGGCCTCCTTCAGCTGTCGCGAGAGCTCGGTTACGCTTGTCTTGAAGTTGCAGAAGACGATGACCGACTCCGGCTTGTTCTGGTCGATCAGCCAGAGCAGGGCCTTCATCCGTTCGAGCGGGTCGACTTCGTAGATCACCTGACGGGTCGAGGAGACGGTCTGAGTTTCCTCCTGAATCGTGATTCGGGCGGGCGCGCGCTGGTAGGATTTGCTGAGCGCCTCGATGGTCTTCGGGAAAGTGGCTGAGAAGAGGACGGTCTGCCGATTCGCCGGCGTGCGGCTGATGATCTTCTCCATGTCTTCCTGAAAGCCCATCTCAAGCATCCGGTCCGCTTCGTCGAGGACGAGAGTCGTGATCTCTCCCAGTTCCAGCGACTCGCGGAGCAGGTGATCGAGCACCCGGCCGGGAGTGCCGACAACGATGTGAACGCCCTTGTCCAAAGACCCGAGCTGAGGACCGATGGGCATCCCGCCCGATACCACGAGGACCTGTAGCCCCGGATGGCGCCTTCCCAGCTTCCGTATTTCACGCGCGACCTGGCTGCAGAGCTCTCGCGTCGGGCAGAGGACGAGCGCCTGGAGTTGCCGCCCGGTGAGGTCAATTTTTTCTAGGATCGGAAGTGTAAAGGCGGCCGTCTTGCCGCTCCCGGTTTGAGACTGGCCTATTACGTCTTTTCCCTTCAATAACAGGGGTATGGCTTGCGCCTGCACAGGGGTGGGCCGGACAAAGCCCAGCTCCGTCACGACTTGGATTAGCTCGGCCGACAGAGAAAGATCACGAAAGGTGGGGGTCATGGTCAAGTCTATATACGCTATGCGTTAAAACTGCTAGGCAGAAGAAATGATCACCACCTCTGGAGTCAGTCTCAGCTACGGAAGCCAGCAGCTTTTTTCGGACGTCAACATCAAGTTCGTACCTGGCAATTGCTACGGCTTGATCGGGGCCAATGGCGCGGGCAAGTCCACCTTTCTTAAAATCCTTTCCGGTGAGAACACCTCTTACACCGGCGTAGTGTCGATCACCCCCGGTGAACGTATTTCGCTGCTGCGACAGGACCACTTCACCTTCGACGAGGTTGAGGTTCTTCAGACCGTCGTCCTCGGCCAGCCCCAGCTCAATGAAGTCATGCGGCAGAAAGACGCCCTTTACGCCAAGCCTGAGTTCTCGGACGCGGACGGGGTCCGCGCGGGCGAGCTCGAATCGCTTTTCGCGGAGCTCGGGGGCTGGACCGCGGAGTCCGACGCCGCGACGCTTCTGGCTGGGTTAGGAATCCTGACCCCGCTTCACAAGAAGAAGATGCGCGAACTTCGCGACAACGAGAAGGTGAAGGTCCTTCTCGCGCAGGCGCTGTTCGGAAATCCCGATATCCTCCTGCTCGACGAGCCGACGAACCATCTGGATGTCGCGGCGATCCGCTGGCTGGAGAATTTCCTCGCGGAGTATCCCAAGACCGTGATCGTCGTTTCGCACGATCGCCATTTCCTCAATCAGGTCTGCACTCATATGGCGGACATCGATTTCGGAAAGATCCAGCTCTACAGCGGCAATTACGAGTTCTGGTATGAGTCCTCGCAGCTGGCTCTCAAGCAGGCGCAGGAAAAGAACAAGAAGGAGAAGGACAAGGCCGAGGAGCTCAAGGCCTTCATCGCCCGGTTCAGCGCCAACGCCTCGAAATCCCGGCAGGCCACCTCGCGCAAGCGGCAGCTCGAAAAGCTTTCGTTCGAACAGATCAAGCCCTCGACCCGTCAATATCCCTTCGTCTCGTTCAAGGCCCAGCGGGAAGCCGGCGACCAGCTCCTCCGGGTCGAGAATCTCTCGAAAACCATCGACGGAACCAGGATTCTCGATCGCGTCAGCTTCACGATCCGCAAGGGCGACAAGATCGCGTTCATCGGCGACACCGAGCTTGCGGTCAGTACGCTCTTCGACATTCTGGCCGAAGAGGTGGCGCCCGACAGCGGGACCTTTCACTGGGGCGTCACGACTTCCCGCTCCTATTTCCCGAAAGACAACGCCCGGTTCTTCGATGGCGTCGATCTTTCACTCATTGATTGGCTGAGGCAATACTCGCCGGACCAGAACGAGAATTTCGTCCGCGGCTTTCTCGGCCGGATGCTTTTCTCCGGCGATGAGGCCACGAAGCGCTCGAAGGTCCTCTCCGGCGGAGAGCGGGTCCGTTGCATGCTGGCCCGGATGATGCTGAGCGAGTCGAACGTCCTCCTCTTGGATGGGCCGACGAACCACCTGGATCTCGAGTCGATCACCGCCGTGAACAATTCCCTGATTCGCTTTCCTGGAACGGTTCTGTTCTCCTCGCACGATCAGCAGTTCATCCAGACGATCGCCAACCAGGTCATCGAGATCGGAGCCCGCGGCGCGAATCGCCACGAGGGCTCCTATGAGGAGTATGTCGCCGGCAGGCTCGGGCTTACGCCGTCTGCTTGATGCGAGGCGGTAGGGTCGAAAAAAGTGCTATCACTTTTTGATAGGTTAGAGTATTCTTTGATGGTCACTTATTGCGACGTCGAGGGAGTCTCTCATGCCTCACCAGCGCCCGCGCTTTGCCGAAGAGCGCCTTAGAAAACTCGCTTCGTTCTGGCCGGTCATCGGCTTGCTGGGTTTGCGACAGGTGGGTAAGTCCACGCTCCTGCGGGATCGCCTGGGCATCGGGAACTACCTGACTCTGGACGACGATGATCTCAGAAGCGAAGCGAACGCATCGCCCGGGACTTTTCTGGGTCCACACGCGGGGTCCCCCACGGTCATCGATGAGGTTCAGAAGGCTCCGGCTCTATTTGACGCGATCAAGGCGAACGTCGATCGGAGGAAAATTCCCGGCCAATGGTATCTGTCGGGCTCGGTCGCTTTTTCACAGAAGATCGGGATTCGTGAGTCACTGACGGGAAGGATCGGCCTGCTCCATCTTTTCCCGATGACGATCGCGGAAGTCAATCAGCTTTCCCCGCCCCGCTACCGCGATGAGCGGGATCAATTCCATGGTCGTGCCTTACGAGTCCGATCCGAGGAGGTCGCGGCCCAGATGAAGGCGGGGGGATTGCCTGTTCCCGCTTTCGTACGCGACCCAAAGGTGCGGACTGAGTACTGGAACAACTGGCTCGACACCACGATCGCGCGCGACGCCGCCAAGGCTTACGGCCGGGGTTTCGACATGGAGTACTGCAGTGCGCTTCTCCGAATGCTGGCGCGCGCGCTCCCCGATGGGGAATATCCCTCCTTGGCCTACGTTATCGGCGACAAGCGCAAGGCCAAGCGGTACCTTGAGGCGCTGGAAAGTATTTTTCTGCTGCGGCGAATGACCGTTCACGAGCTGGGCGCGGGCAATGATCATTGGCTTTTCGGCGATTCCGGGCTCGCCTTTCATCTGTCGCCGGAAAAGCAGGGACTGAATGTATCCCTTTCCATTGCCCGGCACTACTTGCTGAACGAGATCTTCTGCCTTAACGAGTATTCCGGGCATCCGTTGCCCAAGCTCTACTACAAGAGCGCCCGGGGCTCGGTGATTGACCTGGTTTGGAACGGGATCCCGCTGAAGATCATCAACGAGTCCATCGCCCCTTCGCAGATGGGATACCACAAGCGCGCGGTCGAAGGCGCCATGGGGACCTTGGGTGCGAAGCGAGGCATCCTGCTGGCGCCTGTTAACCAGGCTCACCTGCCCAAGAAGGGAGTGTGTCTGCTGCCTTGGGGGTTTTGGAGCTGAGCGCAAGTGTTCATTGGGCCGGTGGAGCGACAGGTGGGTTTGCCCCTATATGTCATGGGTAATGCGCTCGCAACTTCGGCGGACTTTCTCCCGCGCCGAAACGCTCAAATAACCGAGGAAATCCTGCGGCGGAGCCAGCATCCAGTGCCGGTCGCCGCCCAGGGGATGAACCAAGCCCAGCTCAGCGGCGTGAAGGAGAAGGCGCGGCGCCTCGGGCCGGGCGCCGGGGTACTCGCGGATGTAGGCCTTTTCGCCTACGAGGGGATGCCCCGCCTCGCTCAGGTGAATCCGGATCTGGTGGGTGCGCCCCGTCTCGAGGCGGCACTCGATCAGCGAAAGCGTGAATCCCTGGCGCTCGAAACTTTCCAGAACCGCCACGTGCGTGACGGCCTCCTTGGCCTCGTCCCGCGAAATCCCGCTCGCTTTCGGAATCGAGCCTCGCAGCCCATCGCCCCGGTTCTCGACCAGGAGCGAGCGAATCGTTTGGGAGTAGGCCTTCCCGAGCACGATCGCGAAGTAGCGCCTCTTCACCGTGTGAAAGCGGAACTGGTTGGCGAGCATCCGGCCAGCCTCCTGGTTTCTGGCAAAAACCAGAAGCCCGCTCGTCTCGCGATCCAGGCGGTGGACGACGACCACCCGCTGCTTGAGGTGCGCGCTGAGGGCCTCCTCAAGGCTTCCTCGTTCTCCCTCGTAGGGAACCGTACTGATTCCCGCAGGCTTGTTGACGACGACGAGCTGGCTATCGGAGTAAACGATCTGGGCTTTCGAAAAAGAAACGCCCGACCCTGCGGCAGGGCGCGCGCCGCCCTTGGGCGCATTCATCCGAAGCTCGATAACCGCATCCTCGGCGACTTCGGCTCCGCAGTCGGTCACCGCGCGGCCGTCGATCCAGATTTTTCCGGATTCGATCCAGCCGCGGGCTTTTCCCCAGCTTGTTTGATGGCGATTGCGCACCACCGCGTCCAGACGTGGCATTTTCAGTTCTTTACCCAGCTCGCTCCAGGGCTTCGTGGATGCGCTCAAGCGGGATCACCCGACTGCGAGGCAGATCGCTCGCGCGATTCAGGGCCAGGACCCAGCGATCCACGATCGTCACGCCGAGCGAGTCGAGCAACTTGAGCTGCGCCTCGGAGTAGTCGGAGGGCGAGGTCTTCACCTCGGCGGCGATGAAACGGTTGTTGGGCAGGCGGATCAGGAAATCGATTTCGACCTTCTCCTTGCTCCTGACGAAAAAGATTTCGGCGGGGGCACCCC
>JAMPXZ010000020.1 GCA_023700925.1 Oligoflexia bacterium
CTGGCTCCCTTTCGGGAGCCAGCGGCCTGAAGGTAGGAATAATAGCGGATTTTGAGAAAGTGCAATTTTGTGATGACACCTGCCGCCCCCACTGCTTACGTTCCACCATTCACACACGCAGCGAAATGTCCTGCCCGGTATAATGCAGCCGGTGTGCCAGCAGCCGCTGTGCTTCAAATTTTTCAGTTGAAGTACAGTTAGCCTCACGGAGAAGCAGAAGTTTTTTGAAGCCCGTAATCGACTCATACCTGAAGAGCCGCGTCTGGAGCGGCACTCAAGGCAAAGATGGCCCCAGGGCTTGAACGACATACCATGGTCGAAACGACCCTGCCGTCCCGGCGGGAACCAGAGGAGGGCTTTTCACAAAACTTCGAAACACTTGGCAATGCGTTATTGCAATGCGTTTCATTGCAATCTGCTTACAGTACGGAAGCGTGAAAAATTCCTGCTTTCACTTTCAAGGTTTCCGAAGTAAAGCGCCCCAAAAACCATCCCCGTACGGGGCCTGCTGAGGCCAAAGCGACCACTCTCTTACGAGATGAGCGTCCAACTTCGCGGCCTGAAGCACCTCAGGCCCTTCTTCCTTGAGAACCGAGCAGACCGAATAAACCAGAAAACCGCCGGAACGGGTCTTCTTCCAACCTTCCTCAAGAACTTCACGCTGAACCTTCATCAGCGCCTGCAGCTCTTTCTCGCGACGGAGCCAGCGTACGTCCGGATGGCGCCTCAGAATACCGCTTCCGGAGCAGGGCGCGTCCACCCACACGAGATCCCGCGGCTCCAGCTCGGCGAGCCCCGCCTTTGGCACCACCTTCACCTCGGGAGCGACCCGCGAGACGGTCTGACGAAGAAGCGCCAATCGCTTCTCCTCGCGATCCGACGCGATGACCTCAAAACCTTCCCAAGCCAGGCCCGCAGACTTTCCGCCCGGCGCCGCGCACAGATCCAGCGCCGTGAGACTGCGGCCGGTAAGCGCTTTTCTGACCTCACTGGCCACCTCGAATATCAGGAGCTGGCTCGAGATATCCTGGACGAAGAACTCCCCTTCCGAAAATCCATCGCGGTCAGGCACGGACCCGCCGCTCGTAAGCCTGAAAGACCCCGGCACCCGATCACCGGGCTCAGCCCACTCGGGCTTCCAGTCCGGCCGGCGCGCACGAATCCAGATCACCGGGCGCTCGAGGCTCGCCCGCGCGTAACCGCGAGCCCAACCATCACCGTACTGCCGCACCAGACGCTGCCAGAGCCAGTCGGGCAGACTCGCCCACGCCGCCTCCGCGCCCTTCGTAGGAGCCATCTCGCGCCATTGCTGAGCGTGATCCGCGACCTTGCGCAGAACCGCGTTCGCGAACTTCGCGGGCGCCTCACCTTCACGGCGCTTGATCTCCGACACCGTCTCCGAGACGACCACTCCCGGCTGCGTCCGCTCCTGGACGATCAGCTGGTAGGCCGCCACGAGGAGAATTTTTCGCAGCCAGCCCGAGGGCTTCTTCTTGAGCGACACGGAGTCGATGACCAGGTCAAGGCGCCCTTTCCATCGCAAGGTCCCGGCGCAGACCTCCTGAAGCCAACCGCGCGCACCCGGCCCGATCTCTGCGATCGTAGCGACCAACGCCTCGTCGAGCGCCATTCCGTCACTCAGCACCTTCGTAAGGATCCTGACCGCCTGGTCCCTGGGATAATCGCTCGAACTCATCGACGGCCTCTCAGTGGCTTCCGCGCCAGAGCCAGTAGATACCCTGAGGCAGGGCTCCGACACTCCAGGCATCCCCTTGCCGCGGAAGTCCCAGTACCCCGCTCACGACCTCGGCAACCCCGCTTCGCGAAGTTTCCGAATCCTCGTCCTTGGACATGTCGTCGATGAGAAAGTCCAGCAGTCTGCGGCGCTTGAGATCATCGGCGTAGACGACTTCGGGTTTGCCCTTGATGCCCGCGAGCTTGGCCACGCCGTTCACCGCGTCCTGAAGCGTTCCGAGCTCATCGACGAGCTTCGCGCTCTTGGCCTGATTACCCGAGAAAATACGCCCGTCGGCTATCGCCGCCACGTGCGCGGGAGCCAGCTTGCGGCCGTCGACGATCGCCTGCTTGAACTGGCCGAGAACGTCGTCGACCATTCCCTGCAGGAGCGCGCGCTCTTCGGGAGGCATCGCGCGATAGGTGGCGCCGACATCCTTGAACTTGCCGGTCTTGATCGAATAACGCTCGACCTTGGCCCACTCGTAAAGCTTGGCCAGGTTCGCGAATTCCATGATGACACCGATCGAGCCCGTGATCGTTCCCGGGTTGGCGTAAATCTTTTTCGCCCCACAGGCGATATAGTAAGCCCCACTCGCCGCGACCGAGCCCATCGAAGCCACGAGAGGCTTCTTGAATTTTTTAACGGCTTCGTAGATTTCCTGCGAGGGCGCCACCGCGCCGCCCGGCGAGTTCAAGCGCAGCACGACGGCTGTCACGTCGCCGTCCTCTTCCAGACGCTCGAGCTTCTTGAGCATCTTGCGCGAATCCATGATCACGCCGTTGAGCTCGACGACGGCGACCGTACCACTGCGGAACAAAGCCGCGGTCGGACCCTGCTTGGCGCCGCCCGAAGGCGCCCGCGTAAGGAACAGAATGCCCGAAACAAGCAGGAAAATAACGAAAAACGCCGACGAAAGGATCAGAACCAGGGCCAACGGGTTGAGCTTGCGCTTGGAAGCTTGAGTCATAGCTGGCATCCTCCTTCATTCGGCAGGCCATGACAAGATCTATGAATCGCTTCGGAAGCTCTGTGCCATCAAACGAAACGGAGGTGCTTGAAATCCGCCAGTGGCCGGTAACCGACCTTCTGATAGATACTGTTGGAAGTAGGGTTGGCGAGATCCGTGAATAACAGGCATTTGCGGCCAGTCCTGACATAGTGCTCGCTTACGGCCGCCACGAGCGCCGACGCATAGCCTTTGCCGCGGAGCCGCGGCGGAGTGTAAACCGGCGCAATCCATCTTCCGGCGCTCGATTCGCGGGTCGATCCCACCAGGCACGCGACCTCGCCGCCGTCTTCCAAAAGGAAGTACTGCTTCTGTTCGATTCCCTTGAGTACCGACTTGCGGCGCTCCTCTTCGGGCTGGATCGGGTCATGGGGCGCCGCTTCGCGCACGAACTCCAGCACCCAGCGAACGATCAGCTCCAGATCCCCATCGCCCGCCTGCCGCCACGAGCCCGCGGGCGCACGCGGAGGAACCACCTGGGTGAGCTCAAAGAGCCTCAGATTCGTTCCGACCTGAAGCGCGCACTTTTTCTTCTCCTTCCAAGCCTCCGCGAACGCCTCCCCGACCGGGACCGGACCGTTCACGCCGATCAAGCTTGGAAGCCTCTCCGAGAGCAGCTCGGCAAAGGCCTTGGCGTCGACCGGGCTCGCCTTGGAAACAACCAGCGGATAAGCCGCATCGGTCTGTATGCCCGCGATCACCAGCCTCCCGCCCTCGTCCAGCCCGCGCGCAAGCAAAGCAGCCTTTTTTCCGGAAGCCAGCATCCGGTCCGCCAGGCTGAGCAAAAAGGAATGGATCGCCGGCTCGCGCTCGAGCGGGGGAGTCACCGCGGCCAAAAACGCCTGCAAATCCTGATCGACTTCAAGGGTGATCATTTTTGGTCACTCGTCTCAATTCGAACGACAGCGTCCCCGGCCACGACCTTTCCCGAAGTCGCCTCAACGTAAGTCATGAAGACATTGCCGGGAATTCCAAGACCCGCCGAGAGAGTTTTCGCTCCCACCAGAAGCACCTTTTCAATCTCATCAGCACTTTTGCCCTCGAAACAAATCAGCTGCGCAATAGGAGGATGGGTGCCCTCGGGCTGAATCTCCGCAGAATGAGATCCTTCGACGTAAAAACCCCGTGGGATCTCCTCCCAAGTCGCCCAAACCTGCTCTGGTCTACAACCATATGCCGCGGCGATCGCGACGCAAGTCTCCTGAAGGGCTGTGGGAATCCGGCCGGGAAGTTTCTGAGGCAAAGCGCGAATCTGTAGAACGGGCATAAAAGTGAAAATCCCATTCTCGCTGAGCGTTGTCCAGGGCTTAGTCCAGGATGGTCCGCCCCGAAGGCCAAGGCCTGCGATATTTTCATGGGCAAACGTAGGCCAAAAGCAAAACGCCTGACGAGGATCCCCCGCCAGGCGTTCAGCAAATTATCCGCGATCAGAGCCTTAGCTCTTGTCGCTCTCGTCCTTCTCGTCCTTCTCGTCCTTCTTGAGCGCGGCCTTGAGCTTGTCGCCCAGGATGTCGCCCATCGAGGTCTTACGGGTGCGCTCGCCCACGAAGCTTTCGTAGTTCGCGCGCTCCTCGGTGCGGCCGAGCTGCTTGATCGAGAGGCCGATGCGGCGCTCCTTGGGTTCGATCGAGAGGATCTCGGCGCGGACCTTGTCGCCCACCTTCAGGATGTCCGAGGGCTTCTCGATGCGGTGATCCGCGATCTCGCTGACGTAGATCAGGCCTTCCACGCCTTCTTCGATCTCGACGAAGGCGCCGAAGTCCGTGAGCTTGGTCACGAGGCCGTCCACAGCCTGGTTCTGGCGATAGCGGGACTTGATGCTCTCCCACGGATCGCGCTCGAGCTGCTTGATGCCCAGCGAGAACTTCTCGTTGGCCTTGTCGATGCCGAGCACGACAGCGCGAAGCTTGTCACCCTTCTTGAACTTCTCCGAAGGATGAGCGAACTTCTTCGTCCACGCGACATCGCTAATGTGCACGAGGCCGTCGATGCCCATGCCGATGTCGACGAAGACGCCGAAGTCGGTGACGGACTTGACTTCGCCCTCTTCCACGATCGTGCCGATCGGGAACTTGACCTCGAGCTCGTCCCAGGGATTGGCCTGGAGCTGCTTGAGACCGAGCGAGATGCGCTTGTTTTTCGGGTCGACTTCGAGAACCTTGCACTCGACTTCGTCGCCCACGTTGATGACCTTGGAGGGATGCTTCACGCGCTCCGTCCAGGACATTTCCGAAACGTGGATGAGGCCTTCGATGCCTTCCTCGAGCTCGACGAAAGCGCCGTAGTCCTTCAGGCTCACGACCTTGCCCTTGACCTTCACGCCGACCGGGTACTTGTACTCGACGTCATCCCACGGATTCGCGGTGACCTGCTTGAGGCCGAGGGAGACGCGCTCCTTCTCGCGGTCGTACTTGAGGATCTTGACCTTGATCTCGTCGCCGACGGCGAAGAGCTCGGAGGGGTGCTTGATGCGGCCCCAGCTCATATCGGTGATATGGAGCAGGCCGTCCATGCCGCCCAGGTCGATGAAGGCGCCGTATTCCGTGATGTTCTTCACGGTACCGGCGACGATCATGCCTTCCTGGAGGTTGGCAAGCGTCTCGGCGCGCTGGAGCTCGCGCTCCTGGGCGACGACCGCGCGGCGGGAGAGAACGATGTTGCCGCGCTTCTTGTTGAACTTGATGATCTTGAACTTGAACTTCTTGCCGAGGAACTTGTCCAGGTTCTTGACCGGCTTGGTGTCGATCTGGCTGCCCGGCAGGAACGCCTTGACGCCGATGTCGACCGAGAGGCCGCCCTTGACCTTCGCGATCACGGTGCCTTCGACCAGCTGATCCTTCTCGCAGGCCTGCGAGATCTCGTCCCAGGCGCGGATGATCTCCGCCTTGTCCTTGGACAGGAGCATGAAGCCGTTCTCGAGCTCCATGCGCTCGAGGTAAACGCTCACCACGTCGCCGACGTTGACGTGAGCCACGCCGTGCGCGTCCTTGAATTCCTGGATCGGAACCAGGCCTTCGCACTTGTAGCCGATGTCGATCGTGGCGTATTCGTTGCCGACGGCGACCACGGTCCCGTCGACGACTTCGCCTTCCTTGATCTCCTGGGCGCGCTGTGACGCCTCAAAGAGCTCGGCGAAGTTCTCGTCTTCCTCGCTCAGATGAAGGGAAGACTCTTCAGGTCCGGCGAACGTTTCGAATTCGTCCATCCATCCCTGATTTTTCGGGCGAGGCTTGGAATTGGAGGCCTCTGCTCCAGTTGTTTCTTTCACTACCATAATGAATGATTTGGCCTTTCTGTACTCGGGCTGCCCTCTTTACCGCAAAGCAGTAAGTTCGGAGAGCTCGCCCGCTCCCACGCGTCGAGACGATCTTTCGACCCGCTCAATCACATGAGGCTGTCAGGTATAGAGAGATAACCCCTCTTTGTCAAAGATGAAATCGGCATCGGCATTGCAAATGCCGGCCCGAAGAGCCGCAGGACTCTGACACAATGAAACCATTAGCAAGCGACCCCAGGCTGATCAGGCAACGTAACGATAAAACAAAGAAAAAGGCGTTCAAGCACGCCCAACGTCGCGCAAACGAGCCTCTGGGCGTGAACTCAAGCCCGCCTCAAAAAACGGCCGTGCCCTCGATTGAGCTGTTCCAAAAGGAGGATTGCCCCTTCAGTCACTCGGTGCGCAATCGTCTTTCGCACATGGGGCTGGATTTCATCGCGCATACCGTCCCGGAGGGAGCCCCCCTCAAACACGAGCTTCTGACACAGGCCGGCGGGAAGGATCAGATCCCCTTCCTCGTCGACCATCGGACCGGCATGAAGCTCTATGAGACCGCCAGCATCATCCAATATCTGGATAAGGAGTACGGCACGCCCGCTCCGACGCGTCTCGCCCTGCTAACGCGCAACCTCAGTCTGCGGATTCAGACCCGTTCGGATCAGCTCGCCTGGGCAATCCGGCTACCCTTCGAGCACGCGCGCGATGTGGTCGATGACATGACCATGAGTCTCAAGGCGCTGCGCGAGTCCTACCAGTCCGTACGCGAAGCGATCGTCAAACCGGTTCCCACCGAGAGCCCTCAACAGAGACGCGCCGCATGAGCAGCAGGATCAGGCCGGTCCCCATTTGATGACGTTCGCGGCCCAGGCGTAGCCGATCCCAGCCGCGGTCATGGTGATCACGGTCCCGTCCTTGATCTTTCCGGCCTTGAGCCCCAGGTGAAGCGAAAGCACCTGATCGACCTGGCCAAGATGGCCGAAGTCGCGCAAGTAAGTGGTCTGATCCTCGCGCAGCCCTAGCTCTTCGAGGAAGGTCTTGTGCATGGAGTACTTGAAATGCAGCACGGCGAGGTAGCCGAGGTCCTTGCGCGTGAGCTTGGACTTTTCGAGCGCCTTGTCGATGCACACGAACCAGTTCGGCAATGAAACCTCGTTGAGCCGGTTCTTCATGTGCTCAGGTTCGAGGAGATCCAGTGACTTGTAGGCTTGCTTGAGGTTAGCGGCGCTGACGGGCTCGGCGATGCCGCCGATTCTGCAACCCGCATCGCGAGCAAGGCTCCCGTCCGAGATCACATGAGCCCCCAGGAGCAGGTTCCGCTTCGCGTTCTTCTCCAGGATCATCGCGCAGCCGCCCGCGCCGAGGTTATACATCATCGACATGCGGGGATTGGCGTAGTCGACGAAGTCACCATTGCGGTAACCACCGACGATCATCACGGAATGAATCTCGTCGTCCGCCTGCAGCATGTCCTTTGCCATCTTCATGGCCGTGACCTGCGAACAGCAGCGCTGCTGGACGTCGATCGCCCAGGCGTTCGTCGCGCCGATCTTCTCCTGGATATAAATGCCCGAGGAGGTCAGCGGGTATTCCTTCCACTCCTCGCCGATGCAGAGAATGACATCGATCTTCTTGGGATCGTAGTTATGGCGGCGCAGGCAGTCGAGGCCAGCCTTGACGCCCATCTCCTGCGTCCCGTCGCCGGGTCCGGGGATCGGCTTGCGCTCGAAGCCGAGCTTTTCCTTGATCGCATCGGCGGTCCAGTTGCCGTTGGTCTGCTGGGCGACCTCCTCGGCAGTCATGAAATATTCCGGGACATACAGCCCGTAAGCGACAATACCGACATGAGGGGCGTTCGAGGCCATGGGAACTCCTTAGAGCCCCGTTTTTAACTAAGACCGTGTAAGGATCAACCCCGACCCGGCCTGGTTCCCGGTTCGGGCACCAAACCGCCCGGACTGTGCCGAGCCAGTCTCAGTACTTCCCTTCGATCCCGTCCTTCGCCCGGATGAGCGCGGCACCGATATCGTTGATCAAGGCCGAGGCGGCCGGCGAAAGCTCCTTGCCGCCGAGCCTCAGTTGGAAGGTCTCGATCTCGAAATCAGCCGAGGCCTCCGGATCCGACCAGTCGTGCAGGAACTTGCGCTCGAACTTCGCGATCTGCTCCCGGTCAAAGGCCTGCGCCCCGAACTCCCGGAAACTCCCCTGAAGCGTATCCGGGTTCAGATTCGAGGAGCCAACGAGCATCACCCTTCCGTCGACCGAGGTGATCTTCCGGTGATTCTCCTGATGGTACGACTTCATCTGTCCATCCGGGAACGTGGCGGTGATGCCGAGCGTCCTGCGGGCGCGGACCTCGATGCCATAGGATTGCATCTCCTTGACGAACATCGTGTTGGGGAAGCCGTTCATCCCGAAGTTGCCGTTGTGATCCGCCAGGATCTTCACCTGCAGCGAGGGCCGTTCGAGCTTGCGTTTCATGAGGGCGTCGTTGACGTACTTGTCATAGATGAAGAGCTGCTCCATGTAGATGGACTTCTCCGCCGAGCGGATCATGTCCACGAGGATATTGCGCGCATCCTTGATGCGACCATCGACGTTCGCCTCGGCAATCCGGACGGGCTGTGTCCCCTTGGCCGGGTATTCCTTGCGGGTAACCCGCACCCAGTCGAGGATCTCCTGCCGCTGCGGCAGGTAGTGATCATTCCCGAATCCCTCTTCTTTGTAATAGAACCACTTGCGCTCCTGAGGGTCCGTGGTCAGTGCCGCATCCACGTCGTCGAAATAGGATGCCTGCACCATCGCCGCGGCTGGCCCGGACACCCACAGGGCGTCGTCATAGTAGTAGCCGCCGCTGTGGTCGCTCCAGTTCTTCGACCCGAAGTACGCCTGCGGCGAGTCCGTGTTCGCGTCGATCACGATGACCTTGCTGTGATCGATCTTGGACTCGTAATAAGTTCCCTTCTTCTGGATCTCCTGGAACGTCTCGTCCGTCTTGGGAATCAGGTTCGAGAGCCCGAAAGGAATGCCGGGCGGGTGACGCTGGATATTGGCCTGCAGGAGCGTCACGCTCTTGCCCACCTCCGGCTCGCGCCGGATCCGGTCCCGGATGTACTCGAAGACCGGCATCATCTCTTCCTTCATGTTGTAGTTGGTCGCATAATCATGCAGGAGCAGGACGCGGAAGTTCGGGTTGCTCGCCCGCTTCTCGAGCGTCTTGTCGATGAGATGACGGCTCAGGGTGGCACCCATCGTTCCGCCGAAAAGGAAGATGTCGATGAAAACCGACTCCTTCGCCGAATCGATCATGTCGCGGATCCGGCGAAAAATCGGGTCCTGCTGAAAAGCGATATGTCCCTCGGGATCCGCCTCGGTGGGCATCTTCATGTAAGGGGCGCTCCAGTCGAGCTTTCCGCCGGCGAAGATCACGCGATCGTTGAACCACTGGATCCGCTCCATGCTGCGGTCATTCTCGTTCACCAGCTCCACCGCATTGCCGGCAATGAAGCCAAGCCACGAATAGGAGGCTTCCGGCAGGAACGGGAACCGCTTTCTGAAGTCCTCCGCAGCCAGGCGGCTACCCAGCAGCTCCCGCGCGAAATCGCGATCGTCCGGCGTGCCCGCCAGGCGTGTCGCCAGCGCCTGGATCCGCGGCAGCGCCTCCAGGAAGAACGCGTCGGTCGTGGCCAGGGGCGCGCTCAGCAGGGATCTGAAATACTCGAGCACCTGCTGTTTCTGCTCCGGGGTCCCGTGCAGGGGATGATCGATGAAATCACGAAGAACCGTCAGGCGCGTCGAGATGAGAAACTCGATGACTCCCGCAACGTCCTCGGAAGAGGATTGGAGTATCCGCCAATGCAGAAGCGGCATCAGGATCTTGGCGGGAACCGCCCCGTCCAGCTCCGCGACCAGCCGATTGACCCGTTCCTGGGTTGCCTTGGGCAACGCCCGGATCCGCGAATGAAAAAGGTCGACTCGGCCAAACTCGGCGGAGCCGCGAACCCGCGCGTAGTTCGCCTTGAACCGCGCCTGCATGGCGAGGCGATCCTGGATCGGGATGGAAGCCGGCGCCTCAGCTCCGAGACCGGTAGCCGCGGCGGTGAACGCCAGAAGGGAGACGACCACCCCTTTGAAAGAATGACTCAACCTCATTGTCCGACCCTCCCTTGAGTCACATGGCTGGAGAGCTGCTCCAGCTGGAAGCCCTTGAGGAGCACCTCCCGGCACTCCTTGAGGAACTCACCCTGCGCGCTCGCGCTCCAGTTGGCGTAGGCGGCCTCCTCGGTCAAAGGCGGCGTCACGAGGTACCGGCCCGTCGTCGCGAGGGACGAGCGCCGCACATCGAACTGGCCTGACTCGAAGGAATACACAAGACCGCGCAGCCGGTGCTGGAACTCGATCGACGACTGGGGCTCCCGCGTTTCCCCCTTCACCACGAAGTCACCGGCGTGAACCGACTTGCCCGTGAACTCGGTGCCCGCCGGCAACAGGGCGTCCTCGCCTCGATTCGGCGCCAGGATTCGACCCGGGAATACCTCGATGCGATCGGGCCGAGGGGCGAGGCTTTCAAGATTGAACGTATGGTACACGTCCACTGTGATGAAGGCATCGTCGGAGTCTCCGCGCTCGTAGCCCGCGGACTTCACCTGGTGGGTGCCCTGCCCGCAGCGGGCGGAGGTCAACGGAGCGCCCGCGCCGGCAAAATAGCGGCGATAACGCAGAAAGCCCTTCACGGCGTTCTTCTTGCTCTTGGGGAAAAAGCGTTCGAGCGGTTTCCACCCCATGTCAAGGATCTGGATATTGAGGGTGATATTGCCGCCGATATACCGCAGCCCCTCCCGACCACCGGCGTCGCGTCCCGGCGGAATGAGCCGCGCCCCTGCACGCACCTTGCGCGTGAAAGACTGAGCTTCGAATTCCTGAAGCTTCGCCGCAAGCCCCCCCGTCTCGTTCAGCCGGACGAGCCCATTGCTTCCGAGCTCAGGACCGTAATCGGTGGGAGCATCCGCTTCGGGCGAGAAATAGAAATCCAGCTGCAGGGTTCCATTGACGATTTCATAGAAACGCCACGTCTTGATGAACTCATCCAGAAACGACTCCATCAGATTGCCCTTGAGCCGGGAGATGAGAGTTCCCTCCGGCCCTGTGCCGCTTTCGGCATCCCGTTTTTGAAGCGTCCGGGCAACGGCCTCGTTCAAAGCCTTGCGGGCCTGGCCCTGCAGGTACTCGCCGTCCATATCCGTCCAGACGCGCGTCTGGACCTCCTGACGAGCGCGCTTCCCTCGGGTGTCGAACTGGAAGAAGTCGCCGAGAAGTCGGGTATCGGTTCCCTTGAAGATCCCCAGCGCGTCGGCCGCGGCCGGTTCGCGCACGGGTTCCCGCATCGGCGCCGAGTGAGAGCAGGCCAGCGCGCCGAGCAGCGCCGCGCCCGCCATCCATCGAACTGCTTGGCTCCTCTTCATTTCAACCCCGCTTTCTCACGCGACTCACCGATCACCTGGCTCGCGATATCATAACGCTCCTCGAGCAACAGCCCGAGCACCTCTGGCAGACGATCGGGCACCTTCTTGCCGTCATGGTAGATCAACACCGGCTCGAGCGGCCCGCCCGGCAAGCCCTTGATCGCGACCTGGTCCGGGCTGATCGTGTAACGGCCGAGCTGCTTGTCCTTCGGCCATTGGATATTGTGATAGACGACGTAAGCGAGCTCGGAGCAAACGATTCGCTTCTCCGAATCGACGTCGAAATTGAAGTCGTACTCCTTGCCGACCTGCTCGAAGGCCCTGACGACGTACTCGCGCTTCTCCTCGAGCGTCAGCGCGGGGTGTCGCAGGACGAGAAGATCATCGATATTCAGGAAGTGTTCGAGGGTGTTGATCTGGACCCCAGGGCGGAGCGCCTCGACGATGCGACGGCCCTCGCGGATCTGAGCCTGGTAAGGAACCACCTTGGGATCATCCCACACGCCAAGCTCCTTGAGCTGCGCCTCATCGCCCACCCAGATCGCGACGTGGCCGTAATGGCCTGGAATAAAGCGGTCCGTCAGCCGGAACGGGGTCTTCTCCAGGAGGATATCCAAGGGGCGCATCGTCCGGTCGATCTCGCGCACCTCATGCTTCGGAAGCTTCGTCAGGTATCCCTTGCGGAACTGCACGAGGCCCATCGTATTGCCGAAGAAGAAGCTCGTGGCGAAAGTCAGAACCCGCTGCACGTAACTCAGCTCGTCAGCCAGCTTGAAGATCGCCGCTTCCGACAGTCCCGACATATCCGCGATGGCCTTGCCGGACATGAGGTAATTGTATGCGGGACTCTGCATGACGAGCGCGTCGAGATAAGCATCTTCCGGCTCGCTCGCGACTTTTGAACTTGTCTTCCACTTCAGGTCCTCGTTGGTTCGCGAGATCGCCACCGAGATCATCTGGCGATTGGCGATGTTGAGGAAACTTTCGGTGATCCGCCCAAGAAGTCGTCCCCCCTCGGGGTCATCCTTGTTGATGAGATACCGCAGCTCCTTGCTTTTCTGGAACGGATAGATTCCGAGCACATAGTTGTCATAGAGCACGAGCGCCGCGCCGAGCGACATCTTCATTCCCATCAGGGTCCTCCGCCCTTCGGCATCCGAGGGATCCACGACGACGTCGTAGATTCCTGGCATGGCTCCCGCGGGCGTCGGATCGTCTGCCGAGCGCTCCTTCAAGTTGATGGTCGTCCCTTCGCCCGGCCTGAACCTGAAGCGGGTCGTCGAGTGCGCCGTCCACATGTAGCTCGAGACTATCGAAAGCAGCTCCTCCCGGTGCGCCCAGTACTCGCGCGCCTTCTTGTGCAGGGTTTCGATGTCCTCGTGGGACAGCTTTCCCTGCTCCAGCTTGTCCTTGAGCAGCTTTGCGCCCTCGGTGGAGATCTCCCGCCAGACGAGCGCCTGCTCCACGAGCTCCTGGAGCCGCGCGATCTCCTGGCTCATCTTGGCCCGGTCCGGGTCCACGGACTCGGACGCCAGCGTGCGGCGCAAAGCCTTGGCCTGTTCCCCTCGCTGATCTTGAATCCGTACGGTCACGCAGCCAAAAGCCGCCACACTCAAAGCCAACCCCGCCGCCAGCACCCATCGAGTCTTCGTCATGCTTCCATCCCCCGGACACACGTCCAGCTTCGTTCCAATCGTTTACGGATCGTCAGTAGAACAGCAGGGGATTAGAAAAATATCGGTGCCCGGGCGTCAGCGCCTTGACGGTCAGAGAACCCGGCGCCGCCTCAAGGCCCGCTCGTAGATCTCGAGGGTCTGCCGCAGTCTCTGTTCTCGGTCAAAGAACGCCCGGACGTGTTCGCGGGACCGCTGGCCCATCTTCACTCTTTCCTCGGGATGATCGAGCAGATGACGGAGCTGTCGTTGAAGATCAAAGGCATCTTCCGGGCGGATGAACAGGCCGAACTCCTCGTTGCCGATGATCTCGCGGGAGCTTCCGCCCGAAGAGATGACCACCGGTCGCTCCATCGCCATCGCCTCAATCGCGACAAGGCCGAAGGCCTCCTGGCGGGACGGCATCGCGAAGATATCGAAGGCGTTCATGATCTCCGGGACGTTTTCCTCGAAACCGGTGAACACCACGTGCTCCTCGATGCGGAACTGCGAGACCATCTGCTTGAGCTCGGCAAGATAGCCGCCGCCCGAGCCCCGTGTCTCGTCTCCCACCAAGACGAACTTGAGCTTCTCACCCGGCTGGGTGCCCATCAGCAAGCCGGCGGCCGCCCGAAGGAACGCCGCCTGGCCCTTGGCCGGATCGATTCGTCCGACGAGCCCGATGACCACGGTGTCGGGATCCGCACCCCATTGCGCACGGCGGGCCACACGATCCACCTTGGCGGGGTCAAAACGATCGAAGTCCAGGCCGAGCCGCACGAGCTTGACCTGGCGTTCGTGGATACGGTGCGTCTCCAGGATATTGCGGCGAAGCGCCTCGCTCATGGCCAGGAGCGCGTCGAGCCGCCCATAGATCGCACCATGAAAGAAGTTGCGCTTGTCGTGATTATTCATGATGTGCCGGCTCGCGAGAACCGCGACCTGGCCGCGGGTCCACACCCACGGAACAATGGAGCCGAGCAGCGACGTCTGGTGGGTGTGAATCAGGTTCACGCCGGCGCCGATCAGGCGCTCGAGCTCCTTGCGAAGCCTCAGATCAAAGTAGTTGCGCGGACGATAATCGACGGGAATCACCTCGAGCTCCGGCCGGCCCGACAGGTACTGATGGATCGGGCTTCCCGCCATGCAGAGCACCCGCATTTTCAAGCCGAGACCGGCGGCGTCCAGGGCATCATTGGCGGCGACCTGTTCGAGCCCGCCCCACGAGAGAGAAAAACAGACCACGAGCCCGTCGAGCCCCCCCCCCAGCGCCTCGACGAGTACCCCGAGATCCGTCAAGCGTTTAGGGTCGGAGTGCATTTCCGATCTCCTTGAGAATCGCCTCGGGTTGAATCCCCGCCAGGCATCCCACCTTTGCGACGCCCGCGCCCGCACCGGCGCCGGGACGTACGCACTGATTGCGCTCGCACGGCCAGCACTCGATCGGGTTGAAAACCATGCGCACGCGCCCCGGTCCGAGCGGCCGGGTTCGCTTCGGATCGCCCCCGCCCCAGACGATTGCCACGGGAGAGCCGCAAAGCGCGGCGATATGAGCCAGACCCGAATCATTGCAGACACTGAACTTCGCGCCAGCGAAAAGCCGGGCCAATCCGCTCACCGGCCCCCGCGCCGTGCGGTCGATCAACCTGAGGCTCCGATCTCCGCACAGCTGATCCGCGAGGGGCGCCTCCGCGGGTCCGCCCACCACCACACCCACCGCCCCGGTCTCCTCGGCAAGGCTCCTTGCCAGGGAAGCGAACCTCTCCATCGGCCAGCGCCTCGACTCGGCAGTTGTTCCCGGAGCCAGCACCCAGTACTCCGAGGCCGGGGGCTCCACCTGCTCCACTCCAGGCCACGCGTTCTGCCAGTCAAAGCGCGAAACCACGCCCGGCACGCCGGGATCGAGGTCATTCTCGGGCGGCACGCCCCAGAACTCCATGACTCTCGCAGCATCGGCACCCGCCTCGGGGAGGAGCTTGACATAGGCTTCAGCACGATGCAGCTCCGCGCCCACCGCCCAAGGAGTCTTCGCGTTGAGCAGAAGACCGCGGCCGTCCACATCGTAACCCCGCCGGCTGCGCGCGCCGGAGCGAAACAGCTGCCAGGCCGCCGAAAACGAATTGGGAAGCGAGATCCCCAGGTCCCAGGGCCCCGCGCGCTTCAGAAGGCGTCCCGCCTCCTCCAGCGCCTCGATCCGTCCGAGCCAGCCGGGTCGCAGAACACGCGGCAGGACGAGCACCTCGTCGATCAGGTTGCGAAACTGCACGGCCTCGACCCAGGGCACGCAGGCGACCGAGATCCGGGCACGCGGATAGGCGCGCCTCAGGAGATGGTAAAACGGATAGGCCAGGACCTGATCTCCGATCCAGTTGGGAGCGCGGACAAGAATTCTGACGGGAGTTCGCTTCTCGATCATCGTCACTCCGCGGGCGCGGTCCCGGGATTGATCTTCTTCAAGCTCGCGACCACCGTTCCGATCCTCACCTTCGCCTCGAGTCGGACGAGAAATTTGCGATCGTCATCCGAGAGCCAGATGAAGCTGTCCCCGCTCTTTTTCAGGATTCCCTGGTACTTGTGATCCGGCTTCAAAACGATGGTCTTCATCTTGCCGAGCGGCGTATTGATCGTCTCGCGGCGAAGCACCGTGACGATCGCCTCCCAGTTCTTGCCCTCGGAAATCACGGGGAACGAGAAGACGGCTCCCTCTTGCAGGTCCCGCGAACGCAGATAATAGAGCGCTGACATGCTGTCCTGGGCGAACGCCGGGGCCGGGAAGTAGTCCTTGATCTCGACGTAACCCTTCTGGAGCCGGTTCCAGCGGTTCCAGTAAAACGTGCGACTCTTTTCCGAATCGTTCAGCTCCAGCGAATCCCGGGTCTGCTTGGTCTCATCCAGCAGGATGTGAAACCGATGCGAGAAGAGGCCCTCGTAATCGAAGAACGTCTCGACCATGTCGTTGAGACGATAGAAGATACTGAAAACGCTCGAGCTCACCGCCGTGCCGCGCGCGTGATAGGCCTTCCGGCCGTTGATCACCTTGAAAGGCTGGACCTCCATCGTGAAGTCGCCAGCCGATACGCCGAAGTAGCTTACGTCATAGACCAGGGACTCGCCCGGCCAGATCGGCTCCTTCTGGGGCCTGCGATTCGGATACGAAAACTCCTTGGTGAGTTCCTTGCCTTCCGCTTCGACCTTGCGGGCCTTCGCCTTCCGAGCCTTCTTCATCGGCTTCTTCACGGCGGGCATGGTCTTCTCGGAAGATGCCGAGGTGCCTAGAAGCTGAGCCTGCGGGTCCGCCGGCAGGGGAGAGGCCGCGACGGCAGGCACCACGGCCTCTTTCACCTCGAACTTCTTCTGGAGTTCCTGGGGAAGCTCCTTGTCTTCGGCGATCTTGGTCAGCGAGCCGCTCGCGCATCCCGCGACGAGCACCACGACCGCAAAAAACGCTGGGACGGGACCATATTTCCGAAGCATTTTGTCAGTTTAGGAGATCAGTTCGCGAAAGTCGAGAGGTAGAACACCGCTCAATGCCGCGGCCTGCCCGCCCGCCATTCGTCTTCCGTGAGCGGAGAAAGATCCCCTTTGAACCTTCGATGAATCCATAACCATTGATCCGGATGGGCCAGAATGTCCTTCTCCATCTCGCTGGCGTAAGCTGCCGTGTTAGCGGCAATTTCCAAAATCGGCTCCTCGTTGGAAACGGTACGCCATGCCAGCGCGGGCCGGACCTCGATGACGAAATCACCGGAGGGCTTGCGGTAGTTCGCCACCGGCAGCACCGCCGCTCCTGTTCGTCGCGCCAACGTGGCGAGTGCGGTGCTGGTTCCGACCGCCACTCCGAAGAACGGCACGCGCACGCCGACCGGCGGTCCGGCGTACTGATCGAGGACGAAGCCCACCGTTCCGCCACGGCCGAGATGCCGAAGGACATCCTTCAACGTCCGCGGCTCATAAGTCGCGCTCACGCCGCAGCGACGGCGGCTTCGCTCGATCGCCCGATGCAGCCACTCGGGCTTGAGCAGTTTGGTCACGATCATGAGATCCATGCCACCGTGAAGCGCCCCGGCGGCCGCCATGATCTCCCAGTTCCCGACATGGTTCGAAAGAAAGATCACGCCTTTTCCGGCATCGTGCGCGGCCTTCCAGTTCTCCAGACCACGCAGCTCCGCATGGCGCAGAACGTAACGCCTCATCGGGCCGAAATGCAGAAGGATCTCCAGCCCCAGAGCCGCCAGGTGCCGGTAGGACTCCACGAAGTAGCGCTGCCGGGCTTCGGGATCGCCGGGGAACGCCAGCTCGAGGTTGCGGCGGACGACGCCGGCGCGCAGCCCGACTTTCCGCAGGAGTGCTCCGAGCGCGACCGCGCAGCCGCGCCGCGCCTTCGCAGGCTGCACGGCATAGGCCCACGCGACCAGCTTCAGAATCGGAACCAGGATCAGCCCCATAAGACCCGCTCCCATCTCTCCTTACCTTCCTGGAAAATCAGCTCTGGCTCAAGCACCTGGACTTTTCCGGCCGGAATGCCGAGCGCCTTCCATTTCACCCAGTCCTTGCCCGTGGTCACAACCCGAAGTCCGCCCGCTTCCGCGCTCTCCAGGATTCCTCTGACGCTGGCCTCATCGTAGCGGGCGTGGTCGTTGAACGCGTGATGCCGAAGCACCTGATAGCCGGCCTCCCGCAGCGACTCGCTTACGGCTCCCGGAGAACCGACCCCCGTCACGAGACAGACCTTCTCCGCTCCCGCAGCGGGAGGGGGCAGGCGAAAGCGGACTTTCACCAGCGGCCTTCCGTCGCTGTCGGGACGAGTAGGCCCCTTGGTCCAAACGACGAGATTGGCGTGCCGGAGCGCGCAGGTCCGATCGCGGAAGAAAGTCTCCGACCGAGTAGCCGAGGTCACCGCGACGAGCTCTACATCCTTCACGACCCGGCGATTCTGAAATCCATCGTCCAGGATCGCCAGATCGAAGCGCCTTCCGGCCCTTTCGCAGGCCTGGCGGTACTGCCGCGCGCGGTCCCGGCCAACGCCGATGGTCGCCTCGGGCGCGAGCTCATGAAGCAGTGCCGCCTCATCCCCGCACAGCCTCGGGTCAGGCGCAGGCTCCCGGGGCAGTATGACGTTGCCGTCACGCTCCCAACGCCCGCCATAACCGCGCAGGAGGATCACGGCCGAAAGGCCCCGATCCGCCGCTTCGCGTGCGATTCGCGCCACGAGCGGTGTCTTTCCGGTACCCCCGGCTTGCAAGTTACCAACGCTGATCACTCGACAATCGAGCCGGACCGCACGCGGAAATCCAATCGCGGAAAGCTGCCGAGACAACGCTGACAAAGCCGACCAGATGGCCGAACCGATCCGGAAAATCGGGGCGTTGTTTTTCACGTCAGCCCCTCTTCTCGCGCACCACGGCGAGGATCTCCTGGGCAGCCAGCGCGCTCGGTCCTTGGCCCGCCTCCGGCGGCAGCAGCCGCGCGCGCAGCCGCTTCATCCCCCCAGCGAGCTCTTCGCGCCGCCTCGAATCCGTCAGCAGCGACCCCAGCTCCGCCGCGATTGCCCCAGGCGTCGCCGCCCCGAGCACGATCTCCCGCATGAGATAGTGCTCACGCGGTTCGGTTCCGCATGCTACGAGATTCACCAGCCCGACGGGGCCCCGATAGCGCACCAGGAGGCGAAACAGCAGGCCCGTCAGGAAACTCGTGCGATAAACCACCGCATGCGGGCAGCCCAGCACGCCTGCCTCGAGCGTCGAGGTGCCTGACTTGATCAGGCCCGCATCGGCCGCGATCAGGCACTCATGCGCGTTGCCTTGCGAGACTCGCACCTCGAGGGACTCAGCGGCAACCCCGGCCCGCGCTCCCCAGGCCAGCACACGCTGCTGGAGCGAGAGTGTATCGCCCATCGCGGGCAGCGGCATGAGAACGAGAAGCTTCTCGCCCAGCTCCCGCGCTGTTCGTGCGGCCGAATCCAGGAACAGCTCGACGTGCCGCTTGAGCTCCGAGGGCCGGCTCCCCGGCATGGCGACGAGAACGCGACGGCCCCCGTCCAGCCCCAGCCGACGGCGCGCCTCTTCGCGGGTCATCGCGAGCGGAAGTTCATCCATCAGGGGATTTCCGACGTAACTCACCGCAAGCCCGGCCTTGCGGTAAAAATCCTCCTCGAACGGCAAGATAGTGAGAATCCGGCTGAAAAGCGCTCGCAACACCGCCACACGCTTCTTGCGCCAGACCCAGACCTTCGGCGGAATGAAATAGACCAGCGGCAGCCCTCGTCCCTGGAGCCGTCGCGCGAGCCTGAAGTGAAACTCCGGATAATCGATCACCACCACGACATCAGGGCGTTGCGCCACCGCCTCCTGCTCGATCCGGCGCAGAGCCCGCAGGATACGCGGCAGCCGCCCGAACACCTCGGTAAACCCCATCGACAGCAGCTCGCGCGCATCCACGACCGCGCGAAGCCCCTCGGCCTGCAGCAGCGGTCCCCCGATGCCGAACGCCTCGACCTCGCCGAGCCCGCTTTGCCGCGCCTTCACCCGCAGCGCGCGCAGGAGCTGCGCGCCATGGACGTCCGAGGAGGCTTCTGCTGCGGAGATCAGGATCTTCATAAAATCCGGCGAATTGTGAAACGGCGGGACGGAGCCCGCCCGAAGCTTCAGCTTAGCGGACGACCCCGGCATCGCTCTGGCGGATGAACGCCACGAAACGCTGGATCTCCGGATAGTCGCCATACTGCGATTCGATCTCGAGCAGGCACTGCTCCTTCTGGACGTCGTGCCGGGTCCACAGCTTGATCGCCTCATTGATCTTAGAGATCGTGTCAGCGGAAAACCCCCGCCGGCGCAGGCCGACGATGTTGGCTCCCTTGAGCGAGCACGGGCGCGAGCCGATCGCGATCGAAAACGGCGGGACGTCCCGCTCGAGCCCCGACTGACCGCCGATATAGGCGTGAGCCCCGACCTTCACGAACTGCGATACACCGGTCATTCCACCGATCGTCACCCAGTCCTCGAGAACCGCATGACCGGCAAGACCGCTGCCGTTGGCGATGATGCAGTTATTGCCCACGATGCTGTCGTGCCCCAGATGAGTCGTGGCCATGAGCAGATTATTGTTACCCAGCTTCGTGAAGCCGCCACCTTGGACCGTTCCGAGGTTCAACGTGACGCTCTCTCGGATGGTGTTCTTGTTGCCTATGATGAGCTGCGTGGGCTCGCCCTTATATTTCAGGTCCTGCGGAACGGCGCCGATGACCGAGAACGGGAAGAAGGTGTTATCCTCCCCGATCTCCGTCCAGCCCTCGACCACCACATGGCTCAGAAGGCGGGTGTTCTTTCCGATCTTGACGTTGGGACCGACGATGCACCAGGGGCCGACCGAGACGGTAGGATCCAGCTTGGCTTCGGGATGAACCTGCGCGGTGGGATGAATCATTGTGCCTCCTCGGAATCTCCGGTGTTCGCGATGAGATTGGCCAGGATATCCGCCTCAGCCACCTTCTGGCCATCCACCGTGGCCTCGCAATGGAAGGCCCAGAGCTTGCCCCGGCACTTCGTGACGACCGTCTCGATTCTCAGGGTATCGCCCGGCACGACCGGCCTGCGGAAGCGCGCCGCATCGACCCCGACCATGATGCACTGGAAGTCGCGCGCCAGCCGATCGATGTCCCGGCACATATACGGGTAGAGCGAGAAGCTCGATACCTGCGCCATTGTCTCGACGATGATGACGCCGGGGAGGATCGCGCAGCTGGGGAAGTGCCCCTGAAAGAACGGCTCATTGTACGAGACGTTCTTGATTCCGACCACCTTGATCCCGACCATCTTCTCGGGCGAAAGGTCATTCAGATCCCCCTGAGGATGGATCTCGAGGATCCGGTCCACGAAGAGAAACGGCGCTCGATGGGGCAGAAAGCGACGGATCTCGTCGATGTTCAGCCGATAGGCATTCTCACTCATTTTTTCCACCCTTCTTCTTCTCGTCCAGCATGCGATTCAGCATCGCGTGGATCTTGAAATGCTCCCGGTACTCACGTGCGGGGACGCCCACGGCGGTCGAGCCCGCCGCAACGTCCTTCGTGACGAGCGTCACGGCGCCGACGCTCGCGCCATCGCCGACGTAGACGTCGTTGGTGATTCCGGTCATGCCTCCGACGAAGGCGTACCGGCCGATCCGCGCCCGGCCCGCCAGCGCCGTCCCCCCACAGATCACCGCGCCCTCGTCCAGGATGACGTTGTGTCCGAGGTGAACGTCGTTATCGAGCTTGGCATTGCAGCCGATCCGGGTCTCACCGAAGGTACTGCGGTCGACGCAGACATTCGCACCCAGCTCCGCATCATCCCCCACCACGACTCGTCCCAGGTGGAAGATCTTCTGATGTCCGACGACCTGCTTTCCCTCGCGTCGTTGCGCGTAGCCGAACCCGTCGGAGCCCAGCACGGAGCCCGCGTGGATCCGTACGCGATCGCCGATCTGAGTCCACTCGTACAGGATCACGCCGGGGAACAGCACGCAGCGCTGTCCGATCCTGACGTCAGGCCCGACATAGCAGCCAGGATACAGCACGGTATCATCGCCGATCCGGGCGCCTGCCTCGATCACGCAGTGAGGTCCGATCCTGACCCGATGGCCGATCTCCGCCGAAGGATCGAGAATGGCGGAGGGGTGTACTTCGGTTTCAGCAACAGTCGAGACGGTGTGCGCGACGGTCGAAAGGCACTCCGCGAACTTCTCCGACAGCAACGCCATCGCAAGATAGGGATCGGAGCAGCTGACGACGGCCGCCGTTTTCCACAGGGGATGGCCTGAGGCCTCGATCGGCTTGAGAAAGGGCTCCGCCGTGATCAAGACACCCGGGTTGGCGGTTCTTGCCTCGGCCTCGTAGGCCTTATTGTAAAAGAACGCGAGATCCGTGGGACGCGACACCCCAAGCGGCACGGGCCGCTCCACGCGAATCGCCTCGACCGCCGGGCCGAGCGCCTCCGCATTGGCCAGGCGTCCCCCGGTCCATCCCAGAATCTGCGAAACCGAAAAAGACATGGCAGCGGCCTACGACTTGGGCGCCTTATTGTAGGCGTCGATCGCGTCCTTGGTCAGGTCATCCTTGTCCTGGGAGAACAAGACCATGTTTTCATTCTTCTCGAGCACGAGGCTGTAGCCGCGTTGCTTGGCCAGCTCGCCGATCACGCCACGGAGCCTGTTGACGATCGGCTGGAGCAGCTCGCCTTCCTTCTGCTGCAGCTCCATCTGGGAGCGAGCCTGCAGCTCCTGGAACTTCATCACACGTTCCTGCAGCTCCGCCTGCTTCTTGGCCCGAGCCTCGTCGTTCATCACCAGGGACTGCTTCTTGAACTCCTCGCCCAGCTTCTTGATCGCCGCTTCTTCGTCCTGCAGCGACTTCTTCTTGGCGTTGAACTCCTTTTCCAGCTGGGCCTTCGCCTTCTTGCCGGCCTCGACGCTCTGGATGGCGCGTTGCATATCCACCACGCCAAACTTCACGCCGTCAGACGCCTGCGCGGGGGAGGATCCAACGCTTGCCATGGAAGCGAGTGCGAATACGGAACCGATCACTAGCGCTTTGAATTTCATAGAAACCTTTCTCCTTTTGAAATCATACCCAGCCAGATTCAGTTGGGTGTCCCGCGCGCGCTGACCGTCAGAACGGCGGGCCGATAAAGAACACGAACTGCGACTCGGACTCCACGTCACTCTTCCGGGCGAGCGGGAAGCCGAATTCAAAACGAAGCGGACCGATGGGCGAGAACCAGCGGAATCCGAAACCCACATCAGTGCGGAGCGTGAAAGGCCGGCCGTTCCGGGGAACGGATTCCCAGGTATTTCCCGCATCGAAGAAGGACACGAACTTCAGGCCCGCGTCGCGAAGCAACGGATACTCCAGCTCGAAGAGCCCCAAGGTCTGGAAGGTGCCCCCCAGCGGAATGCGGCTGCCATCCGTCGTGGTCAGCGTCGGGCCCAGCGAGAAGAGGCTATAGCCTCTCATGTTGTTCGGGCCGCCGAGATAGAACTTCTCCGAAGGCGGCAACTTGTCGCTGGAGATGGCGCTGATCTGCCCCACCTCCAGGCTGTTGCGGAAGACCAGATCGCCGATCAGCCGCTTGTAGTAGCGGTTGTTCAGGCTCCACTTGACGAAATGCTTGTCGCCTCCGAGTCCCGCGGTCTCCAGCGAGGCGCTCTGGTAGTTCCCGTCGGTGGTTTCGAAGCGGTTGTTCCGCTTGTCGCGCACGACGCTCCAGACGATGCTCGACAGAACACCGATGTCAGGATCAACCAGGTCTTTCTTGTTGAGCGCGAGATCGGGATCGCTGAGATCAGAGATATTGAGGCCTTCGTTCTTGTAGGTGATGAACGCGTTGGTGTAATCGCCGATCGGGTGCCCGAAGCGCACATCGAAGCCCAGCTTGCGGGTGTGATACTTGAGCGGGATATCGAAGCTGATCGTGTAGATGTCGAAGCCCATCGACCAGCGTGTGTCAAAGGCGTACGGGTCCGTGAACCCGAGATTGAAGCTGTTGTTCTCCGTGGCGGAAGCCGAGTACTGCACCTGCAGGCTCACGGTCTGACCGCGTCCCATCAGGTTGATCTCTGACACGGTCGAGGTGAAGAAGAACCCCTGCACGCTTCCATAGCCGGCGCCGAGGGTGATCGTGCCGGTAGAGCGTTCCTTCACCGAGATTTCGACATTGAGAACGTCGGGTTTCCCTTTGGGGCTCACGGTATTGAAGACAACCTCGCCAGGGGCGAAGTAACCCAGCCGCTCGACGCCCTCGCGCGAAAGCCTGAGGCGCGTGCCGCTGTACAACTCACCCTCGCGGATCTTCAGCTCGCGCCGGATGACCTTGTCATGGGTCTTCGAGTTCCCGAGCACGTTGATCTCGCCGAAGGTGACCAGATTGCCCTTTTCAAAACCGTAATCGATCTCGACGGTCCTGGTCTCATCCCGAACATTCATCTTGGGAATGACGTTGACGAACGCATAGCCGAGGTCCTGATATTTCTCCGTCAGCCGCTGAATGTCCAGGTTGCGCCTGGAGATGCTGAAAGTCTTTCCCGTCTCGAGCAGCAGATCCGTCTGAAGCTCCTCTTTCGGGAAAAGCAGGTCCCCGGAGAACTCCGTATTCCCCATCTGGTACTGCTCGCCCTCATCCACGTAGATCGAGATGAAGAGCCACTTCTTGTCGTCGCTGACCGTCACGACCGGGTTCTCGTAGCGGAACTTCACATAGCCGTTATCGAGGTACCAATAGGTCAGGCGCTGCAGGTCGATCTTGAAGGCGGATTCCTTGAAGTTGCCCGAGCTGTTCAGGAAGGACAGGAAGCCGCCTTCCCGGGTCTCCTGGAAAATGGACTTCAGCCGCTCATCCGAAAAGTGCTTGTTGTTCAGGAAGGTGATCTTCTTGATCTGCACCTTGTCGTAGTCATTGACCTTGTAAATCAGCTCAACCTGGTCATTCTTCGCGGGACGGATCACGAAGCTGACCTTGGCGAGATAATAGCCTTTGTCTTCGTAATGCTTCTGAAGGAGCGCGACGTCCTCTTTGACTCGATTGACATCGAGGATGGACCACTCCTTGACCTTGATTACATCCCGGAGGTCTCCCGATTCGATACGTTCGTTGCCCTCGAATTCAACCTTTGAAACCACGGGCCGCTCGCGCACCGTGAAAATCAGCTTCACCCGCTGCGAGTCGAGCTGCTCGGCGGCCGCCTCGATGTCATCGAAAAAGCCCATCCCGAAGATGGCTTTGATGTCCGAGCGAACCTGCTCGCGCGAGGACAGCACCTGGCCGGGTTTCGTGGCGATCTTGCCGAGGACGGCCTCCTGCTCCAGCCGCTTCAGCCCCTGCACCTCGACCGCCGCTACCGTCTTACCCAGGACCGTCTCGATGGCCGTGCTCGAGGCCCGAGGTTGCGCGTAACCCGTGACCGATACGGAGAATGCCAAGAGCGATGCCAAAAGAAAGGTTCTAAGAGAAATCACAAACCCTAATGTCTAGGTGGGTCACCTGCCGCTGTCAACAAATATGCGCGTTAAAAAGCGAAGTTGGATCAGGGCGAGTGGGTGCGAAATCAGGAAGTTAGCTCAGTGCGCCGGCGCGCTTCCCTCCGTCGAACTCACGATCAAACCGTCCTTCATCGAGAGAACGCGGTGCATCTTGCCGGCGAGCTCCAGGTCGTGGGTGACCAGGAGAATGGACACGCCCGTAGTCTGGTTCAACCGAGCCAACAGCTCCATGACGTTATTGCGATTGGTGGAGTCGAGGTTACCCGTGAGCTCATCGGCCATGAGCAGCTTCGGACGCAGGATCACCGCGCGGGCAATCGCAACGCGCTGCTGTTCCCCCCCCGAAAGCTCGGACGGCCGGTGACTGAGCCGGTGCGACAAGCCGACAAAGCCGAGAAGCTCGCGAGCTTGCGCCTCCGCAGTCGCTCGGGCATGCCCGGCGATCAGAGCCGGCATCATGACGTTCTCGAGCGCGGTGAACTCCGGCAGCAGATAATGGAACTGAAAAACGAACCCAAGACTTCGGTTACGAAAAACCGACAGAGCCCTCTCCGAATACTTGAACAGGTCCTGCTGCTCCGGTCCGAAGAAGACCTTTCCCGCCGTGGGCGGCTCCAGCGTGCCGAGGATATGCAGAAGGGTGCTTTTCCCCGCGCCGGACGCTCCCGTGATCGCCACCATTTCGCCCGGCTGGATGGAGAAGCTGACGCCGCGGATGACCTGGATCTGCTCCTTTTCCTTGAAAAAGACCTTCTTGATGCCTTCCGCGCGAAGCAGCGGGGCCGGAGCCTGATTATTCATAACGCAACCCATCCAAAGGTGAACGACGTGCGACCTTCCAACCCGGATAGGCCGCGGCCACGAATGCGATCACCAGCGCTATCACGCCGATCAATCCCACCTCGCTCCAACGCACTACAACGGGGAGATAGCCGATGTAGTAGATCTCCGACGGCAGGTTGATCCAGCGCGTTTGATGCAGCAGCCAGCTCACGCCCAGGCCCAAGCTCATCCCGACCACCGTCCCGACCAGGCCCATACCGAACCCCACCAGGCAGAACAAGCGGAAGCTCTGTCCGGGCCGAAACCCCATCGCCTTCAGGATAGCGATCTCCTTGGTCTTGTCGTGGATCATCATCATGAGAGTGCTGACCACGTTGAAGGCGGCCACGATCACGATCACGGTCAGTATAATCGCGATCACCACTTTTTCCAGCTTGATGGCGTAAAAGAGGTTCTTGTTCAGCTGAGCCCAGTCCTTGGACCGGAAGGGATAACCGAAGTTCTCCGTAAGGCGGTTCGAGGCGACACGGCTGTCGGCGCCGCTCTTGAGCTTGAGCTTGAAGGTGGTCACCTTTCCCGGCTGGCCGAGAAAATCCTGAACGCCCGCCAAGGTGCCGAAGACGTACTTGGAGTCATACTCGTACATCCCCATCTTGACGACTCCGACAACCAGCGCCTTCACGGAACGAGGCGCCGCCATTCGCAGCTCCAGATCGCGATCCGAGGTCTTCGAGCCGCCCTTGGCCGTCTCCTCGGCCAAGGGAAGAATCAGCCGGATCTCGCTGCCCACCGACGCCCCGATCCTGTCGGCCAGCGAGGCGCCCAACGCGACCTCGTTCGGGCGCTCCGGCAACAGGCCCGCGGTCACGCGCCTGGGAACCACGGTCACCTCGCCCAGGGTCTGGAGCTCGACCCCTTCGAGTACCGCGCCCCCGACACCATGAGGGCCCGCAACCATGAGCTCCGTGACAAAGGAGCGGGTCACTGCCGTGGCCTCCGGCAGAATTCGCCGGATCTTCTGCTCGATCAGCTCGGGCTCGGAGACCGCTTCATTTCGCGAATACAGGATCACGTCCCCGTTCAAGCCGCTGATGATCTTCGTCAGCTCTCCCTCGAAGCCGTTCACGACGCTCGTGACCACGGTCAGGGCGAGCACGCCCAGCGCCACGCCAACCACCGAGACCCAGGCGATGAACGACAGGAACCCGTCGGAGGACCTGGAAAGCAGAAAGCGCCTTGCCAGCAGCCAGACTGCCGAGACCTGCTTTGCCATGTCGGCTTACTTGCCCGGCTCGGTTTTTTCGGCAGCGCCCGTTTTCGGGGCGGCGAGCGGCCTCATCAGGGGGAACAGGATCACGTCGCGGATGCTCGGCGAGTCCGTGAAGAGCATCACCAGGCGATCGATTCCGATGCCTTCTCCCGCCGTGGGCGGCATGCCGTACTCCAGCGCCGTGACGTAGTCCTCGTCCATATCGCAGGCTTCCTCGTTACCCGCGTTCTTGGCTTCGACCTGGGCCTCGAAGCGCCCCTTCTGGTCGACCGGATCGTTCAGCTCCGAGAAGGCGTTCGCCATCTCCCGTCCGTAAATATAAAGCTCGAAGCGGTCCACCAGGAAAGCGTCCTTCTCGTTCTGGCGGGAAAGTGGCGAAACATCAAGCGGATACTGGGTCACGAACGTAGGCTGGACGAGCTTGGACTCGACCTCCTCGTCGAAGATGACCATCATGAGCCCGCCCGTGGAATCCTTCGGGTCCATGTGCAGACCCTTCTTCTTGCCGTATTCCAGCAAGGCCTGCCGGTCGCGAAGCTTCGTGCGATCGCGGAAGTCCGTGTACTTCACGATCGCGTCTTCCACCGAGATCCGCTCCCACTTGCCGTCGAGATTGATCTCCGTGCCCTGGTAGATGAGCTTGCGGCTGCCCAGAACCGCGTCTCCCAGCCGCTGGAACAGCGCCTCCGTCAGGTCCATCAGGTCCTCGTAGGTCGCGTAGCTCATGTAAAACTCGAGCATCGTGAACTCGGGATTGTGCTTGATGGAGATGCCTTCGTTCCGGAAGTTGCGGTTGATTTCAAAAACACGCTCAAAGCCACCGACCACGAGCCGCTTCAGATAAAGCTCCGGAGCGACCCGCATGAACAGCGGCATGTCCAGCGCGTTGTGATGGGTCCTGAAGGGCCGGGCAGTCGCTCCGCCGGCGATCGGATGCATCATCGGCGTCTCGACTTCCATGAAGTCATGCCCCACGAAGAAACGCCGCAGCTCCTCGACGATCTTCGAGCGTCGACGGAAGGTTTCCTTCGTCGCATCCGTCATGATGAGGTCGAGGTAACGCTGGCGGTACTTGATCTCGACGTCCGCGATGCCATGGTATTTTTCGGGAAGAGGCCGGAGCGCCTTCGTCACCAGATCCACCGAAGCGCAGTCCACCGAAAGCTCCCCGGTGCGCGTCTTGAAGACGGTTCCCTCGGCAAAGACGATATCGCCGATGTCGAGCTCCTTGTAGCGGGCGAAGCGCTCCTCGCCCAGCTTGTCCCGCTGCACGAAGAGCTGGATCAGGCCACTGCGGTCCTTCACACGCACGAACGAGGCCTTGCCAAAATCCCGGATCGCCATGACCCGGCCGGATACCGACGTAGGGACCTTCATCCCCTCGAGCTCTTCCTTGGTCTTTGCGCCGAACTCCCGCTGGAGGTCCACGGCCAGGCCCTTGGGGGCGATGCCGTTTTTGAAAGGATTCTCACGCCGATCCCGGATCCGGGCCAGCTTCTCGAAGCGCACCCTCACCTGCTCGGAGAGCTCCTCGCCGACCGTTTTTGATTCCGAACCCGGCTCAACCGTGGTTTTC
>JAMPXZ010000193.1 GCA_023700925.1 Oligoflexia bacterium
ACACCAATAAGCCACGGCGGTGAAAATTCTTTAGAAAACCTGGTCACTCTCTGCAGAGCCCACCATCAGCTGATCCATCACAACCCTGATCAGCATTGCAGTTAGCGCAACTGCCAGCCCCGCGTCGTGAGTTCTCACCCACCCTCGCCGCTCTCCTCAGGCATCGCCCAGTCCGGCTTGTAGAAATAGCGCTCATACTGCCGGCTCAGCGCAGTCCAGCGCCCCGGCGTCTGATCCTGCTCGATGAAGGTCCGGATGGCGTTCACCTTGGAATCCATGTCGTCGACCATATGGAGAATCAACGCCTCAAGGCACTTGGGCCGCTTGGGTGAACCGTAGTCGAGCTGTCCATGGTGCGCAAGAACGAGGTGCTTGATCAGAAGCTTCTTGTCCTCGGGGAATGGCGTCGGCAAACGCCCCGGCTGCGAATCAAGCTCGCGGATCTTGCGGTCAATGAGCTCAACACCCATCACGAGATGACCGATGAGCTTGCCTTCAGTCGTGTAGTCCGTCACCCGGTCAAACGAAAGCTCCCAGAGCTTGCCGATGTCGTGAAAAAAACCGCCCAAGAGCAGCAGGTCCCGATCCAGATACTTGCCGTAATGCCCAGCGAGGTGATTGAGAATGCCCGCGATCGAGACCATGTGCTCAAGAAGCCCGCTCTTGTAGGCGTGATGAACGGCCTTCGCGGCGGGCGCGCGCTTCATGCGATCGACGACCTCGGGATCGTCCTTCAGTACCGCCTGCGCCAGCGCCTGGTAATGAGGATCCTTCATCGAATCAACGAAGCCGAGCAACTGCGAATACAGCGCTTCGGGATCCAACGCGCTCTCAGCGAGATAATCCTTCGGCTCCACCTCGTCCTCGCGAAGAAGCTGAAGCCGATTCACGACCACCTGCCGCCGGCCTTGATAGACCTGGCAGCGCCCCTCCACCCAGATGAACGCATCCCGCACGGCCTGCCCCGCATGGCGATTGACGTCCTCCCAGATCTTGCCTTCGATCTCGCCCGACTTATCCATCAGGATCAGGTTCATGAACGGCTTGCCGTTCTTGCCCACTGCGAGAGCGCTGAACTTGATCAGAAAAGGAGACGCTACCGTGTCCTTGTCCTTGAGGTCCCGTGCGAATTGAGTCTTGCTGGTTGAACTTTTGGCAATCTGAGTCATGGGACGTTTTTCATAGCCCGAAGGGGCGGCTTTCACAAGCACCCTGTGGTAGGTCAGAGGTCATGTTAGGATCAATAAGCATGCCTTCATCCGCTCCACGCCTGTCCGTCTTCGACCCCGCCACCACTCCCGCGACCGCCGGATGGCGCTGGATCTCGATGACCGGGCCGGACGCCCCGGACTTCCTCCATCGCCTGAGCTCGACCCACGTGCGCGCGCTCCAGCCGGGCCAAGGCAGCGACGGCTTTTTCCTCACTGCTCAGGGCAAAGTGCGCGCTTACTTCACGCTCTGGCACCTCGAGAATCCGACCGACTTCGGCTTCGAAATCGACGCCCGAAATGACGGCCAAGCGGCGCGCGACCTGCTCGCCTTCATTGACCAATACACCTTCGCCGAAAAGCTCACCGTCACGCCCGCGGAAGGCCTCGCCTGCCGCTGGCTGCTCGCTGGGAATGGCACTGAGCGTGCCGCCGAAGAAGCCTTCCTGCAAGCCATCGGGGCATCCAACCTGCAACCCGGCCAGACCCTCGCACTGCCGGACGAAATCCGCCTCTGCCATCACGGCAAAGCGCAGTTCGGCCAGACCTGGCTCACCGCCTGGGGACGCGGCCCGCGCCTCGCACAGTGGCTCGATCAAGCGCTCCCCGACGCGCCCGCCATCGACTTCGACACCCTCGAGCGCCTCCGCATCCGCGCCCTCCGCCCGCGCGCAGGCGCGGAGCTCGACGAAAACTCAATCCCGCTCGAGCTCGGCCTCACCGATGCGATCTCCACCGACAAGGGCTGCTACCCCGGCCAGGAGGTTATCGAGAGAATCATCTCCCACGGTGCCCCGGCGCGCCGCCTTTGCCTGCTCGAAAGCCCCGCCACGGGCGCGCTCCCGCAGCCGGGCTCGCCACTCCTGAACCAAGCCGAACCTCCCGCCGAAATCGGCCAGCTCACGAGCATCGCCCGCGACGGCGATAAGCTCATCGCCCTAGCCTTTGTCCGCAAGATCCAGGCGAAAGAAGGCACCCAGGTCATCTTCGGCGAAACCAAAACCCCGGCAACGATCGTGAAAGTCGCCCCTTATGCGCCTGAAAACCGCTAAGAAATGCGGCCCCGGACTCCGCGCCTCCGCAAACTACGCACGAGCGCACGCCCTCACGCGCTGCGCCCTCACCCGCGGCCTCGTCCTGGCTCTCGCGCTGGGCATCGCCCTCGCAACGACCCTCACCGGCTGCTCGGCCCTCCCTCGCGGTTTTGGCGACGAGTTCGGCCTATCGCCCTTTGAAAACTGGAAACAGCTCGAAACCAAGCACTTCCGCCTGACCTTCCCCGAAGAGCTCGGCGAAGTGGCCGCACGCTCGGCCGAGTACTTCGAGGAAGCGCACACGCTTCTTGCGCCCCGCCTGCACTGGGAGCCGCGACACAAGGTCTCGATCATCCTCGTCGACAACACCGACTCCTCCAACGGCCTCACCACGCCGCTCGGCCGCTTCGGCATCGTCCTCATGGTGACCCCGCCGGAGAACTGGTACTCGACCTACTATCACGACGACTGGCTCCGGCTTCTCGCCATCCACGAGTACGCCCATTACCTGAACATGGACCCGAGCGACGGGCTCTACTCGATCCTGCGCGTGGTCTTCGGCGATGTCATTCTGCCGAACGGCCTCTGGCCGAGCTGGATGACCGAAGGGCTCGCCGTTTATCTCGAAACCCGCTTCACCTCCGCCGGCCGCGGCCGTAGCCCCTATTACGAGATGATCCTTCGCGCCGCCGTCGAGGAAAACGCCCTCGACGAGCACCGCTTCGTCACGCTCGATCGGGTCAACGGCAGTAATCCCTACTTCCCGCAAGGCGAAACGCCCTACCTCTTCGGCTACCAGCTCATGAACCAGGTGGCGCGCGAGCACGAAGACGCCCTCGGAATGCTTTCGCGCGACTCCAGCGCCGCGCTTCCCTACTTCGTCAACACCCGCATCGGCAAGCTGACGGGCAAGCAGTGGTACGCGTACTGGAGCGAGTGGGTCGAAGAAACCCGCGCCCGCAGCGCGAAAGACCTCGACGCGATCCGCGCCAAGCCCCTCACCTCCGCGCAGCGGCTCACCCACGGCGGCGGCCTCACGCTAGGCGCGGCCTTCTCCCCTGACGGAAGATGGATCGCCTTCCCGCGGCACTCTCCGGACCAGAATCTTTCGCTTCAGCTCCTGGACCGCGAGAGCGGCCTTTCCCGCACGTTGAGCACGACGGTGGCAGGCGCGACGCTCGCTTTCACGCCCGACTCCCGCACTGTGATCTACGGCAACCTCAGGCGAAAGGGCACCTACACCTCCTACAACGACCTCGCGGCCTACGATCTCGAGCGCAACTCCTGGCGCTGGCTCTCGAACGGCCTGCGCGCGCGCGATCCGGACGTTTCACGCGACGGCCGCTGGGTCGCCTTCGCCCACTCGGCCAAGGCAAGCACGGGCATTTCGCTAGCGCCCCTCGAAAAAGACGACGACGGCCACTATCGCTTAGGCGAAATCCGCCGCCTCTACGTCCCCGCCCTCTACGACGCCGCCCACACGCCGCGCTTCTCGCCCGACGGCAAGACGCTCTACTTCACGCTCCATCGCAACGGCAAGACGAGCGAAGCGCTGATGAGCCTCAACATCGAGTCCGGCGAAATCGCCGAGCTCGTCAACGACAGCAAGTTCAACCGCTTCCCGGCCGTGCACCCGGACGGCACGCTGTATTTCGTCTCCGACCGCTCAGGGGTCGAAAACATCTACCAGTGGAATGCCGCCAAGCGCAGCTCGCAACCCGTCACGAACGTCACGACGGGTCTCTCTTTCCCCTCCTTCGATCCGACGGGAAAGCTGCACGCAAATCTTTTTTCAGTCGCCGGCTGGGATCTCGCATTTCTCGAGACCGCACAGCCCCCAGCCGAGATGGAACCCCCAGCCGTCAGCGCTCCGCCCGCGCCCGAGCCTTTCGAGATCGCGAAACCGCTCGAAGGCGGTCCGCTCCGGATTCGGCTCATTCAGGTTCCGCAGCTTCCCGAGCTTCCCAAGGCGCTTACCTTACCTGAGTTCACGAGCGAGACCAGGGACTCCCCGCAAGAGCGCAGCCCCGACGAGGCCGTTCTCGCCGATACCGCCCTCCCGCCGCCGGAACCGGCGGACGGTTCTTCGCCACACGACCCTGCCTCCGCCGAGCCCACGCCAGGCGAGTCCACGCCAGGCGAACCCGCTCCTGCGCTTCCCGCAACGCAGGAGCCCCCCGCCGCCCTTCCCGACATTCGCAGGTATTCTCCGTGGAACAGCCTCCTCCCTCGCCAATGGTTCCCATACGTGGCCTCAAACGCCAGCGGCGGTACGACCCTGGGCGCGATGCTCGAGGGCTTTGATACGCTCGAGCTTCACCGCTACTCGGCCGCGGCCTTCCACGACAGTTTTCTCGGCACGATTGACTGGAACGCCTCTTACTCGAATCGCACGCTCGGCCCGACGCTCTCGCTGCAAGGCTCGAACGAAACGGACCGCTACTATATCCTGAGCTCTCAAAACCTCGGCTACGTCCGAAGAGCCACGGCATCGCTCGAGGTGTCGTATCCGTTCCAGTACACCGCCTCGACCTTCCTTCCGGCCGTGGCCTTCAACCTTGAGCGCAGCATTCTCATTGATGCCGGCCCGACCGGCACCGGCGACGAGATCATCGCCCGCACCGCACTCATCCCGAGCATGGACTTCGCCGCGCTCTACAGCAGCGCTTCGCGCCCCGCGCTCGGCGTTTCGCCCGAGACGGGACGCACCCTCGTCGCCGGCTCGCGGCTCTACCTCGGCCTCGATCGCCCGCTGTGGAAATTTCTCGCCAAAGGCACTCAGTACGTGAACCTCGGCCGCCACCACGTGCTCGTGCCTTCCGTCAAATCCTCCTGGGTCACGCGCCTCGGCGAATACGCCTCCTCCGCTGTTTCGGTTCAAGGCCGCTACAACGCCGAGACCATCCAGACTCTCGTCAGCGACTCCATCGACGACCTGTCGATCCGCGGCTATCCCGGCCGCGGCTTCCTCGCGCGCTCAGCCACGGCGCTTGCGATGGATTATCGCTTCCCCGTCCTGCCGATTTACCGCGGCTGGGGCACGAACCCCGCCTACCTCACCTCGCTCTTCGGCTTCGCCTTCGCCGAAAGCACGCTCTTCCCCGCCTCCGACCCCGGCGCCTTCGCGCTCCCGTCAGCGGGCGTGGGGCTGCGCCTGGCGAGCGAAGTCTTCTTCCAGCTCCCGCTCGTCTTCTCGGTCGAATACCACCACGGCTTCCGCCAGAGCCAGGGCGGCCAAGGTGAAGCGTTCTTCCAGCTCGGGACGGCGAACTTCTCGTTCTAGCGGGCGCCGACTATTCGGTGGTCGTGGCGGTGATGGTGATTGTGTCTTGGTGGAGGCCAGCCATGACGCCAGCACCCACGACGTTCCCTATCACAGTCCTTATCGTGTATGCCAAGCCGCTCATGCTGGTCTGTCCGGGTCCCACTGGTCCCACGACTGGCACCGCCGCGCTATTACTCAAGTCGAGCGCAACACCTCCTGCCGTAAGCGTATAGGGAACGCTTGAAGGACTAGCGGCGCCGGGTTTCAGCTTACCGTTGTAAGCTGATGAAAACGTTACCGAGAAGCCCGCGTTGGTTCGGACGCGAAGGTCGAACTGCGCTGACTGCCCCTGATAGAGCGTTCCAAAGTCTATATTCCGATTCGTTAAGCCGGGATCAAATCCACCGCCAGTACTAACCAAGGAAAGGCGAATCATCGGATTGACCGTAACCGTCAAAGTGACATTTCCACTCGTGACGGGAACATCGGTAGGCACAGGTGGAACGTTTGTCTCGAAAACCTCTACCGCATAAGTATCTGTGAACGCCCCGGCTGCC
>JAMPXZ010000194.1 GCA_023700925.1 Oligoflexia bacterium
ACGGGCCAGGTCGTAGTAGGGGTGGCCTTCCTTGAAGCGTGCCGAGCCGAAAACCGTGATCGCCGGTCCGACGCGATAAAGCGCGCGAAAACCGCGGATGAATTCCCGCGCGATCCGGAGCAGGCGGAAAAATTCGTCGATCGGGCGGTGGCGTCCGGCGAGGAACTGCGCCTCCTGGCGGATTTTCCCGTTGAGTTCGGGGCGGGGGACGGAGCGGGCGCGTTTCTTCGAGCGGGGAGCCATCCTGGTTTTTTACCTTTCGGAGCGCGCAATTCCAAGGCTCACGATTGACTCGTCTTGTCACCGTTGCTAGACCTGGGGCATGCGCGTCCTGCTTCTGGTTCCGCCGCTGACTCAGCTGAATACGCCCTATCCGGCGACAGCCTATCTGACGGGGTTTTTGCGGGCGCGCGGGTATGACGCCCGTCAGGCCGATCCCGCGATCGAGCTCGTGGATCGCCTTTTTTCCCGGGCGGGGGTTTCGCGGATCGCGGCCGTGCTCTCCGAGCGCGCCAAAAGCACCCGCAAGAAGCCTCCTGAAGCGCTCGGGCGCTTTTTGAAAAATGCCCAGAGCTATATCGATGCGGTCGAACCCGCGCTGCGCTTTCTGCGCGGACAGGATCCGACGCTCGCGCTTCGGATCGTGGGTCGCGAGTACCTGCCGGAGGGGCCACGATTTGCGGCCGCCGCGGAGGGAGAGGCCTTGGGCGCGGCTTTCGGGCATCTGGGGACCCAGGATCACGCCAAGTACCTGGCGAGCCTTTTTATCGACGATCTTGCTGACGTGGTGAAGGAGGGGATCGATCCGCGTTTTGAGCTTTCGCGTTATGGCGAGAGGCTCGCCGCGAGCGCGCCGGACTTCGGCCCCCTGCGCGAGGAGCTGGAGGCGGAGCCCACGCTGGTCGACGCGCTTCTCGACGAGATCACCGGAGAGCTGCTCGAGCAGCACCAGCCGGAGGTTCTGGGCCTGACCGCGCCGTTCCCTGGCAACGTTTATGGCGCCTTCCGGATCGCGCGCCGTGCCAAGGCATGGCGCCCCGCGCTCCCCATCGTGCTCGGTGGTGGCTATGTCAATACCGAGCTTCGGGAGCTCTCGGAGCCTCGGGTCTTTGATTACGTCGATTACGTGACTCTGGACGATGGGGAGCGGCCGCTGCTCTGTCTGCTGGAGCAGCTGGAACGAAAACGGCCCGAGTCCTCGCTTTGCCGGACCTTCGTCCGCGAAGACGGCGAGGTGCGTTTCCGCCACGATCCCGCGAGTCACGATATCCCGCAGGCCGAAACCGGCATTCCCACCTACGATGGCTTGCCGCTGGAAAAATATTTTTCCCTCTTCGAGATGCTCAATCCCATGCATCGCCTGTGGTCCGATGGGCGCTGGAACAAGCTCACCGTGGCGCATGGCTGCTACTGGCGCAAATGCAACTTCTGCGACACGACGCTGGACTACATCTCGCGCTACGAGGCGCCCGCGACCGGGCTTCTCCTTCAGCGAATCGAGGCGCTGATCGCGGAGACGGGCCAGCGGGGCTTTCATTTCGTCGACGAGGCGGCGCCCCCGGCGGCGCTCCGGTCACTGGCCGAGGCGGTGCTCGAGCGGAAGCTTCCGATCACCTGGTGGGGCAATATCCGTTTTGAGAAGACCTTCACGCCTCAGCTGGCGGCGCTGCTGGCGCGCTCCGGTTGCGTCGCCGTGAGCGGTGGGCTGGAGGTGGCTTCGGATCGCCTGCTGAAGCTCATGAACAAGGGCGTGACCGTGGAGCAGGTGGCCCGCGTGACTCACGCCTTCACCGAAGCCGGGATCATGGTGCACGCCTATCTGATGTACGGCTTTCCGACCCAGACCGAGCAGGAGACGGTGGATGCGCTCGAGCGGGTGCGTCAGCTCTTCGAGGCGGGGTGCATTCAGTCCGCCTACTGGCATCGCTTCTCGGCGACGGCGCATAGCCCGATCGGCCGCGATCCGGCGCGCTTCGGGATCCGGCTCCGGCCGGCGCCGCCCGCACCCTTCGCGCGCAACGATCTCGCGTTCGAGGATCCCACGCCATGCGATCATGAGCGGCTGGGGCAGGGCCTGCGCAAGGCGCTCTACAACTACATGCACGGGGTCGGCCTGGACGCGGATGTACGCTCCTGGTTCGACAAGAAGGTGCCGAAGACCACGGTTTCGCGCGAGCGGGTGAGGCGGGCTTTGCGGGGTTAGGTTAGGGCTTGTTCGGTAAGCGGTTTGGGTTTGGGGTTTCAGTTTGAGGTTTCGGTACGGTTCAAGATGCCCGTAACCGGCTTGTTTTCCGGGGCGCGACACAGCGTGAACAGGGTTGCGCCAAGGCGGTAGAATCAAATCGAGGCGGATACGCGGACGCTGTGTCGAACTACCGACAACCGTGACCGTACGGAAACTGAAACCGAAACCCCAAACCCAAACCGATTACCGGACAATCCCTAGGTTAAGCGGGGTTAGGCTTTCTGCGGCAGGGCCTTGCGCTTGGGCGTCGCCGCGCCGCGGACCTCGGGCGGGACGGCCAGGTCATGGCTCTTTTCGTAATCGCGCCGTTTGCGGCGGGTGTTCTCGAGCCGGTCCAGCGCGAGAATTTCCTCGATCGCGTGGAGCTCGTCCTCGAGTTCCCATTTCGCCAGCATCATGATGGCCAGGTCCTCATGGGTTTCGGGCGACTTCATGCTCTCATGCACCTTGAGCTTGTGGCGGATGCCGAGAGATCGTTGGATGAGCTCGAGCTTCTTCAGACGGTCCATGGGGCGCTCCTTGTGGGGGAGGCCTCAGTTTAGGATAAACCGGCGGAAAAGCAACCGGCGTGTCGGGTTCGAGAGGGCGATTTCAGCGGAGCGCCTGCCGCAGAACGAACGGCAGAATGCCGCCGTTGCGGTAATACTCGACCTCGTTCGGCGTATCGATCCGGCAAAGAGTCCTGATCTCGCGGGTGCTCTGGCCGGCGTGGACCTTCACCACCACGCTCTTGCCCGGGGCCAGCGCCGCGAGCCCCTCGATGTCAAAGGTCTCGGTGCCGGTCAGACCGAGGCTCTGGTGGCTTTCGCCCGGCTGGAACTGCAGCGGCAGGATGCCCATCCCGATAAGGTTCGAGCGGTGGATGCGCTCGAAGCTTTCTGCGATGACCGCGCGGATTCCGAGGAGCTTCGGTCCTTTGGCCGCCCAGTCGCGCGAAGAGCCCGTGCCGTACTCCTTGCCGGCGAGGACGATCAACGGAGTTCCTTCGCGTTGGTATTTTAGCGAGGCGTCATGGATCGAGAGCCGCGCCCCGTCCGGCAGGTGGCGGGTGACGCCGCCTTCGACGCCGGGAACCAGCAGGTTCTTGAGCCGGACGTTGGCGAACGTGCCACGTACCATGACCTCATGGTTGCCCCGGCGGGCGCCGTAGGAGTTGAAGTCGCGTGGCTGCACGCCCAGGCTCATCAGGTACTGCCCGGCCGGTGACGTCTTGCTGAACGAGCCAGCCGGCGAGATGTGGTCGGTCGTGATCGAATCACCGAGCAGCACGAGGACGCGCGCGCCGCGGATATCGTTCACGGGTGCCGGTTCCACCTCGAGGCCATCGAAGAACGGCGGCTCCTTGATATAGGTCGAGGCGCTTTCCCATTGGTAAAGGTTTCCGCTCGGGACGCGGAGGTTCTGCCAGTTGCGGTCGCCGCTGAAGACGTCCGAGTAGCTTTTCTTGAACTGGCCCGAGGTCACGAACTTGCGAACGTACGTCTCGACTTCCTCCTGCTCCGGCCACAGCTCGCGCAGATAGACCGGGCGGCCCGAAGGGTCGTGCCCAAGCGGATCCCGCGTCAGGTCGACGTTCACGTTCCCCGCCAGCGCGTAGGCGACGACGAGGGGCGGGGAAGCCAGGTAGTTGGCGCGGACGAGGGGATTGACCCGGCCCTCGAAGTTGCGGTTGCCCGAAAGCACCGAGGCCACGGCGAGATCGCCCTGGGTCACCGCCGCGGCGATATGCTCGGGGAGCGGGCCGGAGTTGCCGATGCAGGTCGTGCAGCCGTAACCGACGACATGGAAACGGATTCCCTCGAGGTAGGGCATCAGGCCCGACTCCGCAAGGTAATCGGTCACCGCCTTGGAGCCCGGGGCGAGCGAGGTTTTCACCCAAGGCTTCACCTGAAGGCCGTGCCGGACCGCGTTGCGCGCGAGCAGTCCCGCGCTCATCAGCACGCTCGGGTTGGAGGTGTTCGTGCAGCTCGTGATCGCGGCGATCACGACGGAGCCGTGAGTGAGGTGGTAAGTCGTGCCATCAGGCTGGCGCACGGGGACGCTCTTTCGAAGCGGCGCGAGGGCGTCGCCCGGCACGGGTTCCCCGCCGGGGCCCTGAAACTCGGGCGCAACGGTGAGCGCGCTCAGGTCCTCGGTCCAGCTCTTCACGGCTTCGGGCGCGACCGAGTGGAGCGCTTCCTGATTGAGCGCGAGAAGGGATTTGCGGAAAGAGGCCCGCACGCCGCCGAGCCGCACGCGGTCCTGCGGCCGAGCCGGACCGGCCAGGCTCGGTTCGACGGTGGCCAGATCCAGCTCCAGCAGATCCGAATAGGACGAATCCGGCTGGCTCGGCGTGTACCAGAGATCCTGTTCCTTGAAGTAGGCTTCGACGAGCGCGACGCGCTCCCCTCGGTTGGTCAGGCGGAGGTAGTCGATCGTCACCTCGTCCACGGGGAAAAGACCCACGGTCGCGCCGTACTCCGGCGCCATGTTGGCAATGGTCGCCCGATCCGCCAGCGAGAGCGCCCCGAGCCCCGGACCGAAGAACTCGACGAATTTTCCGACGACGCCTTTCTTGCGCAGCAGCTGCGTGACGGTCAGCACGAGATCGGTCGCGGTGGTGCCGGCCGGGAGCTTTCCCTTGAGCCTGAAGCCCACGACCTGCGGGATCAGCATGGACGAAGGTTGGCCCAGGAGCGCGGCCTCGGCCTCGATGCCGCCGACGCCCCAGCCGAGACAGCCGAGGCCGTTGATCATCGTGGTGTGCGAGTCGGTGCCCACCAGCGTGTCGGGGTAAATCCACGTCGTTTTTCCGCCGTTTTCGGAGGTCATCGCGACCTGCGCGAGAAACTCCAGGTTGACCTGGTGGACGATGCCTGTGTCGGGAGGGACGACGCGGAAGTTCCGGAAGGCGTTCTGTCCCCAGCGCAGGAACTGATAGCGCTCCTGATTGCGCTCGAACTCGAGCTGCGCGTTTTCCCCGAACGCGCTCGCCGAACCGTACGAGTCGACCTGGACGGAATGGTCGATCACGAGGTCCGCGGGCTGGAGCGGGTTGATCCGGTCGGGATCGCCGCCCAGCCGACGGAGGGCGCCTCTCATGGCGGCCAGATCGGCGACGGCGGGAACGCCCGTGAAGTCCTGGAGCAGCACGCGCGCCGGCATGAACTGGATCTCCGTGTCAGGCTCCGCCTTGGGATTCCAGGTGGCGAGGGCCTGGATGTCGGCGCGTTTGACCGTGCGGTCGTCCTCATGCCGGAGCAGGTTCTCCAGCAGGATCTTCAGTGAAAAGGGGAGCCGGCTCAGCTGTGTTCCGGTGGCGGAGGCGAACTTCCTGAGTGAGTGGAAGTGATAGGTCCGGCCATCGACCGACAAGGTCGCCGCGGTTTGAAAGCTGTTCTTCCCGTAAAGCTTTTGCTCCGGTTTCTGCTTTGCCATGCGCACCTCTTATCCCCCGACCGGGCGCACAGGCCACTTCTTTTTGAGGACGAGGAATTTTTCGGCGCCCCGGTCAGGAAGCTTTCTCGTCGCGCCGCTTCCGGCTTCGGCCGAGCCGGGCCTCGATCAACGCGACGAGCGCGGCGCTCATGATTCCGATCAGAATGGGCTTGCTCAGTAGCTCCCACGGCCAGTCGGGCGCGCCCGCGGGCGACGCGTAACTCGTGCGGCGCACCGGCTTGCCCGGGGCGTTAGGAGGCGGAAGCTTGGAAAGCGGGAGCCGGATCATCTTCGCGGTGAAACCCGCCATCGCATCGCCGTAGAGGTCCGCCGCGGCCGA
>JAMPXZ010000195.1 GCA_023700925.1 Oligoflexia bacterium
AAACGGTGCAGAGGCGGTCTTTTTCGCCGAGAAAGATGCAGTCGCGGCCGTTGCGCTGCTCCAGGATGAAGAGCTGGGTTTTCCACTGAAACGCCTGAATGACGCCTTCTTTTTCGAGCCTGCGGGCGACCCTTTTGAGGGACTCGGCGGCTTCGTCCTCGCTAACGAGCCCGAGGCGCATCAGGTCCGCGGCGCTCGCCTCGACGGGAAGAGTGCAACAACCCGCCCAGCAGCCTTTGCAAAGGCCCTTGCGGTATTCGATCCAAGTTGACGGGCGCTGCGCATCGGCCCGAGGCACTCCACGACTCATTTGTCCTCCGTGTTACCGGGACCGCGCTTGACAGTCAAAGGCTCTTCGAGGCAAATCGGTGCATGTCCTTCGATCCCAATGCCGCTTCTACCGCTGATTCCGGAGTTTTTGGCCTGCCTTTCGCGGAGGCTGACTCGAGCCTTGTCTACCTGCCCGTTCCCTGGGAGGCGACGACCTCCTATGGCGGCGGCACCTCGGGCGGCCCAAAGGCGATCCTTGAGGCGAGTCGCCAGGTCGATCTCTACGACGCGGATGTGCTGAAGCCCTATGAGGCCGGCCTCTTCATGCGAGAGGAATCCGCCGAAATTCGCGCCTGGAACGAGGAAGGCCGCGCTCTCGCGTCGAAGATCATCGAAGCCGCGGGCGTCGTGGCCGGCAACCCCGAGCTCGAGCGCGCACTCGCGCGGGTGAACGCGCTTGGCGGCCAGGTCAACGAGCTCGTCCGTTCGCAGACGCGCGAGCTCCTCCAGGCCGGCAAGATCGTCGGCGTCGTGGGCGGTGATCACTCGGTCCCGTTCGGCGCCCTGCAGGCGGTGGCCGAGAAGCACAAGGCCTTCGGCGTCCTGCACTTCGACGCGCACCTCGACCTTCGCCGCGCCTACGAAGGGTTTGAGTGGTCCCACGCCTCGATCATGCACAACGTGCTGGAGCGCATCCCCGCGGTGACAAAACTCGTGCAGGTCGGCATCCGCGATTACTGCGAGGAAGAGGCTGAATTCGCCGCCGCCCGGAAAGGCCGGATCTCGGTGTATTCGGATCGCGACTGCAGTCGCCGCAAGTTCGAAGGCGCGACCTGGGGCGTGCTCGCGCGCGAGATGATCGCCGAGCTGCCCGAGTCCGTCTGGATTTCATTCGACATCGATGGGCTCGACCCGCGGTTCTGCCCGCACACGGGTACGCCCGTGCCCGGGGGCCTCGACTTCCAGGAGGCCAACTACCTGCTCTCGACGCTCGTGAAATCGGGACGCAAGATCATCGGCTTTGACCTCAACGAGGTGGCGCCCTCTCCGGATGGCGATGAGTGGGATGCGAACGTCGGCGCGCGCATGCTCTACAAGCTGAGCGGGTGGACTTTGGCAAGCTTAGGGAAGGCGAAGGTGCGAAACGAGTAGCCTCTTGCTTTCGCGGGGGGGGGGGCATGCTACTCTTGCATGCATCGGCATTTCCCCATCCAACAGGAGGCTTTCATGGGTCGCTCTCTCTTTTTTCTATGTTCGCTAACCGTCACGCTATGCGTGCTCACGGTGTCTTCCGCCAAAGCGGAAGGAATCAAGATGTCGCTCGGCGCCGGGGCGCAACTTTCGGCAACCACCGGCAGCGGCGGCGCCGGCAAGAACCACTTCGGAATGGGAGCCCTGATCGAGTTCCCGCTCGAAGGCCAGCTCGGGCTCGAGTCGGGGATCCTCTACTCTCAGCGCTCCCTGGGAGAAAACAACAAGATCGACTACACGAAGCATGACTACTGGACCATTCAGAGCGTGGTCGTCCCTGTCTCGGCCCGGTATCACGCCCTCGACTGGCTGTCCGCCGCGGGAGGAGTCTTTCTCGCTCTGCCCTCGAGCAAGCTGAAATATCAGATCGATGAGACCGCGCAGGCGGACGTCGAGAACACCCTGTACAAGCAGATGTTCGGACTCCAGGGCGGCCTCATGGCCAGCTACGAGGTGATACCCACCCTCTCGGTCTTCGCCGACGCGCGCTTTTACTGGTTCACGGGAAGCGCCGTCAGCCAGGGCGTTTCGCTGGCCGGCATTCAGCTCCAGCTCTAATTTCGGTTCGCGCCGAAGTTTAAAAGCCTCCCCGATCACATCGGGGAGGCTTTTTTTCTTTGTAATGCTCGCTCTCCGCTCGCGCTTCGAGTTGCGGTCGCAGCCACCGGGCGGATACCTTTTTACCTTAAATACAAGTAAAGCACCTCCCGCGCCTCCTCGTCGGGGCGCGGCGGCGGGTAAGAGCGGAACGAGCGCACGATCTCAGGATCGAAACCCCGCGGAATCAGGATCTCCTCTTCATGGGCAAAGCCGGTGCCGAGCGAAGTCATGCGGCCGTTTCGGGTCTGAATGATCATCACGGTGGGAATGATCTCATCGTTCTGCGAGAACAGGTCGTCGCGAATGAAGCCAAGCGCGTCCGAAATGTTCGTCGAGGTCGAGACAAAGCGCTGCCGCAGCCGCTCGGGGAGATGGCCTTTGCTGATTTCGGCGAGATCAGACTTCCTGAGCGTGGCGCCACGATAGACGACCCCTTCCACCGGCGGTAGCCAGGAGAGCGCCCGATCGAGCTGACGAATCGTGAGGTGAAGTTCGGGATCCACTTTTTCGAGCGCCTCGAAACCCGGATCACTCAGCGCACCGTTGATGATCTTGTAGGGCTCCACGGGTTTCGCGAGCGGGGTGCCGTCCTTCGCGACGGTGATCTTCTCGACGTAGACCGAGATGGGCCGAAGCGGCCCGGCCTTGAGCATCTTCTCGTGCGTCGGCTGAGGAACGATGGAGTAAAACTTCGCCGTGGCTTTGCCGTAGCGGCTCTTCGGATCGAGCTCACCCGACACGCGGCGCATGGTTTTCAGGAATTCCTTGTTCTGAAAGGCGATGAGCTCCTCATTGGTAATCTGGCGGCGCCCCGAGAAGAGATCCAGGACCACCTGCGGATTTTCGGTGAGCTTGACCTTGTGCCTGCTCCAGCCGGGGTTGGCGACGTCCTCGTAAAGCTCCGTGCAATAGATCAGCTCGCCGCCGGGCACGCCGGCGAGAGCGACAGATCCAAAGAGAAGAAGGCTGTTCAGAAAATACAGCGCCCTGGTCATTCCCATCCCTATCTCAACTGATCGGAAGGCCAGGAGTTCCGCTTGAGGTTAGAAAATCCACGTCCAGGGAATACACGGCGTCCCGGCACGGGGCGAAAGATAAGCCTCTTGGCCCTGGTGAATGGCCAGAACGCGGGTGCCGGGTCGCGCCTTGGCGAGAGTGGTCAGGCTCCGCAAGGTCTTGTCCGTGGAAACAGGCCCCGGGTCCACGCCGATTCCCAGGCGGCCCTTTCCCGGTACCTCGATCACGAACGGCGCATGCGCGCCGCCGCGAGTGCGGAACTCGGTCATTCGACTCCCGGGATCGAATTGGTACCGAAGCTGCGCGTGGAGCTCGAAGAAGCAGAGGCGCAGGAGATTGGCGCGAGAGGAAAGAACGTTCAGCCCGCCCGCAGCATAAGTCGCCAGTCCCGGATCCTCGCAGTAGTAAGTTTTGCCGTGGGCGCGGATCAGAAACAGTCCTTCGAAGCCGCGCAAAAGTTGTTTGAGGGTCGGGGCGGACACGCCAGCCCGCCGCGCCAAGGCAGCTTGGTTCACGGGCTCGCCCTGCGTTCTCGCGAGCTCCGAAAAAAGATCCCGAAGCGTCGGGAGCGAAACCCGCGTCGCCACGAGAAGCTGCAGGTCCCGCGACAGGACCGTGTCCAGGTGGGCCGACCAGGCGCGGCGCCGGATCGTCGGATCCCGTCTGAAGCAGACCCCCGGCATCCCTCCACTCTCCAGGAACGCCTCGGCCTGGTTCGTCGAGCACCATGCCTCGCGTTTCAGCAGGCGGAGGACGTCGTGGGGCGACTTTTCCAGTGCGATACGGATCAGTTCCCCCTGCGGGCGGGAATGCGCCTCCGCCAAGGTCAGCGGCAATAGCTCCAGAATCGAAGTGCGGCCGGTCAGGGATTCACGGATCTGCTTTTTGGAAAGAAACCGCACGGAGCCGGTCAGGATGTACCGCCCAGGCTTGGGAAGCTGGTCGGCGCGGATCTTGATTTCCGGAAAGAGCGCGGGACGTAGCTGGGCCTCGTCAATCGCGAGGGGGATCCGCTGCGTTTCCAAGGCCGTCCAATCGCCTTTGTCGAAGGCGGCCGCCACCTCGGGGTCATCCAAGGTCAGGTAGGAATCCGCAACCTGTCGCAGCAGGGTGGTCTTTCCGGCTTGGCGCATCCCAAGCACGGAGACCACCCGCGACCACTTCAGATCATGACGCAGCACTATTTCCAGGAGTCTTGTTCTAAGATGCGGCACGAATTCATTCTGCCAAGACCATCACTTTATGTCAAATGTATGGTGCTGCTTTATATTTGATATAAAGTGGAAAAACCAGAACGGGAAATTTTGATCGGATGAGGTTTTCCGCCAAGCTAGAGCCGATTCCGATAACATCCCTATATCCTGAAGGAATTCAGGAGGGACGATTAGCTTGACCCGCTGCATCATTTCCCCTATACTTTTATTAAGACATCTCCAGGTCGCTGAAAGTGATTCAAACCTTCGCGGCCAACCTTTCTAACCCGGCAGGCAATCCCCTTGCCTATTCCGCCCGGGTCCAACAGCCCTAATATCGATTGTCGATCTACGTTCGCTGTTTTGGTTTGGCGCCTTCGTCAGGTGTCACTCCACGATCGAAGCAGGGCCCGGAAAAGAGGTTGGCCATGGCTAAGATCTGCATGATTTCGGATGATTTCCTCCCCGCTGCCACCGGTGTCGGGATCCACCTGCAAAGCGTCTGCTCGCAGCTGAGGGCGCGCGGTCATGAGGTTTTTGTGATCACCTCACGGCGCAAAGGACAGGACTCCCTGGAAGAACGGAAGGGAGTCAAAATCTACCGCACGTTCACCCTCAAAGTTTTCGGCTTCCATCAGGCGCTCCCCTCGAAGGAAGCCCTCCGCCGGATCCTCGTGGCTGAGAAACCCGACCTGATCCATCACCACTACCTGGGCCTGATGATGGTACGCGCCGAAAAGGTCGCGCGCGCGCTCGGCATCCCGCAGCTTTACACCTACCACATGACCGCAGATCACCTCACCCAGCCCCTACCGATGCGGCCCTTCCGCACCTGGATCGACCGCAAGATCAATGAGTACTGCAATGCCTTTCGCCTGGTGATCGCCCCCTCGCAGGGAATCGCCCGTCAGGTCGTTGACCGCGGCATCAAGAGCCCCGTCCGTTACATCACCAATCCCGTGGGCTTCTCCACCAAAGAGATGCAGGCGGTCCCCCAAAAGAAGGATGGGGGCTTCACCCTGCTCTACACGGGCCGGCTCGCTCCGGAGAAAAACCTCCCGCTGCTTCTGCGGGCCTTCGCCAAGATGCTCGCGCGCGTGCCGGACTCGACGCTTTGGATCGTCGGCGAAGGCGCCGAGCGCGCCGCGCTTGAGGCGCTTTCCCAGAAGCTGGGCATCACCGAAAAGGTCAGGTTCCAGGGCTACCAGGACCATTCCAGCCTGCCGGCCTTCTATTCCGCCTGCGATGTCTTTGTCCTGCCTTCGCTCGTCGAGACGCAGGCGATCGTTGCGATGGAAGCGATGGCGTTCTCCAAGCCCATCATTGTCACCAAGCAGATCGCCTCGGCCAGCGAGCTGGTCGATCCGGGCATCAACGGTTTCATCGTCGACCCGGCTTCGCCTGACGAGCTGGCGACCCGACTTGTCGAGCTCGCCCAGGACCCCGGGCTCCGGAGCAGGCTCGGCCATGCCGGCCAACGCAAATCCTCGCAGTATCGCCCGGATTTGGTCGCCCTGGCCATCGAGTCGGCCTACAGCGCAGCACTGGGCAAGCCGTTGAATTCGAAGATGAACCCTTCGGCCTCGTCGCGCCACCGGGGCGAATTGACTTTGGAATGAAAGGGCGGAAAATCAAAGAGATGGCCCG